>NZ_JBPJSP010000003.1:0-364358 GCF_051225715.1 Azospirillum sp. ST 5-10 | reverse complement strand
CGTCGTCGGCCCCCAGCACGATGTACTGCGCCGACCCGTCGCCCGTCACCACCTGGCTGCCCGCCCCGCCGGTCACCTGCACCGCGCCGACCACCGCGGCGAACGCCACGTCGTCCAGCTCGATCACCGTCCCCGACGGCAGGCCCGTGGCGTCGATCACCAGCGCCTCGCGGGCGCTGCCGCCGGTCGGCGTGCCGCCGGTGATGCGCAGGGTCCCGGCCACGGTGGCGGTGCCGTCGGCCACCGTCGGCACGATGGTGCGCACCACCAGCGCCGTGTCGGCCGGCAGCCCGGCGAGGAAGCCCTCGCCCACCCCGCTCATCGCCGCCTCGTCGCCGGCGTCCGCGGTGCGCGCCTGGATCGCCTGGATCAGGCCGGCCAGCGCGTCGGCCGGCGTCTGCGCCGCGGCCACCCCCTCCACCCGCAGGCCGACGCCGGTCGGCACGCTGGCCTGCAGCACCGTCTGCCCGGTGGTGGTGTCGCGCACCAGCGGGATGTCGGCCGCCGGGGTGGCGGCGTCCTCCTCCACGCGGCCGGCGGTGACGATCGGCACCTCGACGATGTCGATCACCGCACCGGTCGAGGTGGTGAGGCGCTGCTCCTGCACCGTCACGCCGTCCACCGTCGTGTTGGTGGTGGTCCGGTCGGTGACGGTCACCGGCGTCCCCAGCACCGGCGTCGTCACCGTCGTCGGCCCGCCGCCGCCCGGCGATGGCGGGGGCGGAGGCGAAGCCGTGGTGAAGTTCAGTTGCGTGCCGCCGTCGAGTCCGGCGTACCCGTTGTCGGCCATGTCGACGATGGCGCCGGAGTCGATCTCCAGATAATAGGCGGTGGCGTGGGCCAGGTCGGCGGTCGGGTCGACGGTGACCTGATTGCCGGAGACGGTGACGCGCCCGCTGGAGCCGACCGTGAAGGTCTCGACCACGGAATTGTCGGACACCCGCTTGAGCACGATGCTGCCGGTGCCGGCCTGCACGGATTCCGAGAAGGTCAGCACGATGTCGGCGGCGGTCGCCACGCCGGTGGCGTCGTCCGCGGGGGACGAGACGGACAGGGTCGGCGCGGTCGCGTCGATGGAATCGGCGGTCTGGCTGATGGGGGTGGTGTAAGCGACGTTGGCGTTGTTGGAGCTGTCGGACAGCACGAGGTCGACCGGGATGTCGGCGCCGGCCGCCACATCGGTGCCGCCGGCGGAGACCGTGAAGGTGGCGGTGTAGGTGGTGTCGGTGACCTTGGTGAGATTGCCCAGCGTGAAGCCCGCGATGGTGCCGGATTGCAGCGTGTAGGTGTCGCTGTCCGATGCGACGGTGATGGTGGCGGTGATCACGTCGCCGATCTTCGCCGCGCTGTCGGGGATCGTCACGCCGGTGATGGTCGGGGGCGACGTGTCGAGCGCCTGCGTGCGCGTGGACGTCGCGGTCTGCGTCGAGCTGCCGTTGCTGTCGTTGGCGGTGACCACGACGCGGACGTACTTCGTCTGGTCGGCCTGGGTGAGCGTGTAGCTGCTGGTGGTGGCGCCGCTGATCGCCACCTCGTTGCCGCCGACGGTGTCGTCGGCGCGGTACCACTGGTAGGTGTAGGTCAGCGTGTCGCCGTCGGCGTCGCTCCAGGTGCCGTTGGTTGCGCTCAGGGTGCTGCCGACGCCGGCCGTGCCGGTGATCGTCGGCGCCACGCTGTTGGCCGGCGCCGAGTTCGTGATCTGCGCGAACTGTGAGGACGCGGTCTGCGTGCCGCCGTTGCCGTCGTTGGCCGTGACCACCACGCGCAGGTATTGGTGGGCGTCGGCGGTGGTTAAGGTGTAGGTGGAAGCCGTGGCGCCGCTGATCAGGGTGGTGTCGGTTCCCGCGCTGTCGCTGGCGCGGTACCATCGGTAGGTGAAGGTGCGGCCGTCGCCGTCGGCGTCGCTCCAGGTGCCGTTGGTCGCGGTCAGCGCGTTGCCGACGGTCGCCGTGCCGCTGACCGACGGCACCACGCTGTTGACCGGCGCCGAATTGGTGATCGCCGTGTACGTCGAGGACGCGGTCTGCGTGCCGCCGTTGCCGTCGTCGGCGGTGACGACAACGCGCAGGAACTTGTGGGCGTCCGCGGTGGTCAGCGTGTAGGTGGAGGCCGTGGCGCCGCTGATCGCGGTTTCGCCGTTGCCCGTGCTGTCGCTGGCGCGATACCACTGATAGGTGTGGTCCAGCGAGTCGCCGTCTTCGTCGCTCCACGTGCCCTTGGTCGCGCTCAGCGCGTTGCCGACGGTCGCCGTGCCGGAGACGCTGGGCACCACGCTGTTGGTCGGTGCGGCCAGCAGATGGCCGAACCGACTCTCGGTTCCGGCTGCCAGCACGCCGGCCGACTCGACAACGCCCACCGTCGTTTCCAGCACCCAGTCGCCCCCCAGGATCGAGGCGCCCGTGGGATTGCTGGATGCCGCCACGTCCGCATCCGTCGCGGCGGCGAGGGCGATCACGAAGGCTTCACCGTCAACGCCGGCGGCCGTGTCGCAGGAGTAGATCAAAAGGTCGCCGCGATCGCTCAATGCTCCGCGAATGGCGCCGAGTTCCTGCTCGTACTGGCCGAGAGCCGCCGGATCAAGGCGTGCCGTGCCCAGTGCCAGGCGGCCCGACGATCCGTGGCTCAACACATGGACGGCGTCAACGCCGTCGTGCCGCGCGAGATACCCGGCGATCTGCGTCATCCCGTCGCCGGAGTCGGACAGCAGCACGACCTCGACACCGGGCCGGACACCCTCGACGAGGGCAGGCCACCCGGCGACCGCGGGATCGATGAAGGCGATCTCGAACCGGCCGTCGTTCGCCGCGGGGTCGGCGGCCCGCAGCGTGACCGGCCCGGGAAGCGTGGTCTGCGAGGCCGGGAGCGCCGCTTCCGCGGAGCCTGCGAGGTCAGGTGCGCGGCCGGAGGGAAAGGCGGCGTTCGCCCCGGCGGATTCATCTCCACCCCCGGCCAGCCTGTTGCGCCACTCCGCGAAGGGCCCCGCCATCGTCTACCCCGTTTGAGAGAGTCGTGCCTGCCGCAATAGCGAAGCGGACGGAATGGCCGCAAGCGCGGAATTGGGACTAATCTGTACTGTTTCATGTTTTGTTCCTATGGCCGCACGGAAGCGGCCTCATGGCGACGGCTCTGAACGGCTCCCTCGGCCGGGGATGCCGGCGATTTGTGTCCGAGCGAGGAACCACGCGGCGGCCAGGAGGCGCTCGGGATCGTCGGCGGGGGAAACGCGGCGAGGATCCGGCCGAACCGTGCGGCCGCGACGCCACTGGGTGGGACCACACCGCCGGCCTGGTGCTCGGGCACCCACAGCCCGATCGCCATCAGCAATCGAGCCGGATCCGAACGGCGTGTCGAGCGACGCCACCGGCGGTCCATGCAGGAAGCGCTTGCGGTTTGCCCGGGCCAGGGCACGGCCCTCGATGCTGCCACTGGACGCTCTCGTCCACGGCGCCGTTCACGGTCGCTTGACGAGCCTTGACCGCCTGCCCGATGGGATCATCGCCAATACACGGCTGCGGCGGGCTGCATGGGTCGCGGTGGGGCGAAACGTCTGGCCCGCTGCGTGCCGGTGGTCGGCGGCGCTCTTGAAACCGGGCGCCGGGGCCCCATATGGGACGTCATGACGTAGCACGACGTGTCCGATGACTCCCCCGATCGCCGGGGTCGAGCCGACCGGACCCCCCAGCCGGACGACCGAGCCCACCCCCGCCTCCCGACCGGAGGCGCGGCCACGGGCCTCGGGTCCGGCCCTTTCCATGTCTCGACATCATCGGATCGGCGGCCGCGCGGCTGTCCGTCCCGACCTCTGCCGGCCGTGCCGGCCGCCCGGACCCGGGCGCCGCCCGCGCCGCAGGGGAGCCCCTCCGCATCGCGCGCGATGCACGCCCGCCGGCCGCGTCGAAGGCCGGCCGACACGACCCGCAGACCAACGCACGGCAGGGAGGCCGGCCCATGAACACGCACACGATCGTCACCGAACCGCTGCAGCTTTACCTGCAGGAGGCCCGGCACTACGCCTACCTCACCGCCGAGCAGGAGCGCGACCTGGCGTCGCGCTGGTGCCGCGGGCAGGACGCGGCCGCGCTCGACGCGCTGGTCGGCGCCCACCTGCGCCTGGTCGTCAAGATGGCCAAGGGCTTCCAGGGCTACGGCCTGCCGCTCGCCGACCTGGTGGCCGAGGGCAACGTCGGCCTGATGCAGGCGGCGCAGAAGTTCGACCCGGACAAGGGATTCCGCTTCGCCACCTACGCCACCTGGTGGATCCGCGCGGCGATCCAGGAATACGTCCTGCACAACTGGTCGCTGGTGAAGATCGGCACCACGGCGGCGCAGAAGAAGCTGTTCTTCAGCCTGCGCCGGCTCAAGGCCCGCATGGAGGAGCTGGACGGCGGCGACCTGACGCCCGAGGCGGCGGCGTCGATCGCCACCGAGTTGGGCGTGCTGCCGGACGAGGTGGTGGAGATGAACCGCCGGCTCTCGGCCGACGCCTCGCTGAACGCGCCGGTCGGCGTGGAGGGCGACCACGAGCACCTGGACCTGCTGGCCGACGAGCGCGCCAGCCAGGAGAGCACCGTCGCCGACGCCGAGGAGCGCCGGCAGCGCCTCGACTTCCTCAAGCTCGGCCTCGACGCGCTGAACGACCGCGAACGGGCGATCCTCGTCGCCCGCCGGCTGACCGACCGGCCGCGGACGCTGGAGGAGCTGGGCGAACGCTTCCAGGTGTCGCGCGAGCGCATCCGGCAGATCGAGGTCCGCGCCTTCGAGAAGGTGCAGAAGGCGGTCATGGCCCGCGCCCGGGCCCAGCAGATCACCGCGGCGGCCGACACCGGCCGCGCCATGGCCCGCGCCTGACGCGCCGGCCCGGAAAGGAACACATGCACGACCACACATCCAACGACGCGCGAGCCCGCTCCAACGACGCGCGAGCCCGCGCGGGCAACGCCGCGCCGGTCCGCACGGGCCGCGCCCTCGTCCTCCACCCCGTCCTGCGCGGCGGCGCCGCCGCCCGCAGCCCGCAGGCCTCCCTCGACGAGGCCGTCGGCCTCGCCGCGGCGATCGAGCTGGAGGTGGCGCACGCCGCCGTCGTCAAGGTCGGCCAGCCGCGTCCCGCCACCCTGCTGGGCGGCGGGGCCGTGGCGACCTACGCCACCCTCCTGGAGGAGGCCCGCGCGGCGGGCACCGCCATCGACCTCGTCGTCGTCGACCACGCGCTGTCGCCGGTGCAGCAGCGCAACCTGGAAACCGCGTTCCGGGCCAAGGTGATCGACCGCACCGGCCTGATCCTGGAGATCTTCGGCGAGCGCGCCCGCACCCACGAGGGCAAGCTGCAGGTCGAGCTGGCGGCGCTGAGCTACCAGCGCTCCCGCCTGGTGCGGTCGTGGACCCACCTGGAGCGCCAGCGCGGCGGCTTCGGCTTCCTCGGCGGCCCCGGCGAATCGCAGCTCGAGATGGACCGCCGCCTGATCGGCGACCGCATCGTCAAGATCAGGAAGGAGCTGGAGGAGGTGCGGCGCACCCGCGGCCTGCACCGCACGGCGCGCGCCAAGGTGCCCTACCCCGTGGTGGCGCTGGTCGGCTACACCAACGCCGGCAAGTCGACCCTGTTCAACCGGATGGCCGGCGCCGACGTGGTCGCCAAGGACCTGCTGTTCGCCACCCTCGATCCGACCATGCGGGCGATCGCCCTGCCGACCGGCCGCAAGGTCATCCTGTCGGACACGGTGGGCTTCATCTCCGACCTGCCGACCCACCTGGTGGCCGCCTTCCGCGCCACCCTGGAGGAGGTGCAGGCGGCCGACGTGATCCTGCACGTGCGCGACGTCTCCCACCCCGACAGCGAGGCCCAGAAGGCCGACGTGGACGGCATCCTGCGCGGCCTCGGCATCGATCCGGAGCATGATCCGCGCGTCATCGAGGTCGCCAACAAGATCGACCGCCTGGACGCGGGGGAGCGTGCGGCCGCCCTCGCCCGCACCCGGGACGCGGGCGACGCCTGCGCCGTCTCGGCGGCGACGGGCGAGGGCCTGGACCGGCTGTTCGCCCTGCTCGACCGGCGGATGACGGCCGGCCGTACGGTGGTCGACCTGGACGTCGCCCACGGCGACGGCGCCACGCTCGCCTGGCTCTACGCCCACGGCGAGGTGGTCGGCCGGCGCGACGACGCGGAGCACGCCCACCTCCAGGTCGCCATCGAGCCGGCGCTGCTCGCCCGCCTGGGCGGCCGGCGCGGCGAGCGGGCGGCGGCCTGAGCGGGCGCTCCCGGCGGCGGACCGCGGCAGGACGGTCGGGGCGGCGCCGCGCCACGGGCGGGGTGAACCGTGCCGGCGCGGCGCGAGGCCACGGACGGGGCATGCCGGTCGTGCAGGGGTGGGAACCCGGGGCGGCCGCCGTGCGTCGTGGTGGATGACCGTCCATCCGCAGGGGAAGGCCGGGAGGGCAAGGAGGGACCATGGCGCGGATCATCCAAGCCGCCATGTCGGCGCAGCAGCGGGCGCGGTTCCTGGAGCGCCTGGAGGGAACCGCGGGAGTCGTCGGCGTGTCGGTCCTGCCCGGCGCCTCGCTCGCGCCGCCGGGGGACATCGTCACCGTCCAGGTCAGCAACGACGCCGCACGGGTCGTGCTGCAGCGGCTGGGCGAGCTGGGCGTGCTCGACGACGGATCGGCGGCGATCAGCGAGCCGACGGCGCTGCTCGCCCCGGCCGACCAGGAGCTCGTCGACCGCGAGAGCAACGAGGCCGTCTGGGAGGAGATCGCCGCGCTGTTCCGGCGGGACACCAACGTCGGCCCCAACTTCCTCATCCTGATGGCGGTCGCCGGAGCCGTCGCCGCGGTCGGCATCGTCGAGGGCACGATGCACATCGTCGTCGGCGCCATGCTTCTCGCCCCCGGGTTCGAGCCGATCCTGCGCGTCGTCTTCGGCGCCATGACCGGCGGACGGGGCACTGGCGCGGCCAGCGGCGTCCGCTCCACGCTGGCCGGATACGCCGCGCTGGCGGCGGGAGCGGCCGGCGGCGCGCTGGTCGTGCAGGCCCTCGGGCGCATGCCGCCCGGCCGCCTGGCCGACCTCGAGCTGGTCGCCTATTGGACCGGGGTCGGGTCCACCGGCCTGCTCGTCGCGACCCTCGCCGGCATCGCCGGCGCGGCCATCCTCACCTCCCGCCGCACGGTGTTCGCCGCCGGGGTGATGGTGGCCCTGGCGCTGGTGCCGGGAGCGGCGATCGGCGGCATGGGGCTGGCGCTGGGCGAACCCGCGACGGCGGCCGACGGCCTGCTGCGCTGGCTGGCCGACGCCGCCTGCGTCGTCGTGGCGGGCGGCGCAACCCTCGCCGTCAAGCGCCGGGTGACGCACGCCCGTCGCGTCGAGGACTGATGCGGAGCCAGCACCACTCTGCTCAGGAACCGGCCGCCGGGCGCGGGCGGTCGGCCAGCAGGCGGTCCACCATCTCCCGCGCCGCCCCCAGGTAGTTGGCGGGATCGGTCAGCCGCGCCAGCCGGTCCGCACCGAGCCGCTCCACGACCTCCGCATCCTCGGCCAGGACGGCGTGCAGGGTGCGCCTCCCGGCACGGGCCTTGCGGCAGGCCTCGTACACCAGGTCGTGGGCGCGGCCGCGGCCGAGCTGCGGGGCCAGCCCCATCATGACCGCCTCGGCGGCGATCAGCCCGTCGGTCAGGGCGAGGTTGGCCGCCATGCGGCGTTCGTCCACCTCCAGCCCCTCCAGCATCAGGCGGGCGTGGTGCAGGGCGGCGGCCGTCAGCGCGAAGCTCTCGGGCAGGGCGAGCGCCTCCGCCGGCCAGGGACCGGTCGCCCGCTCCAGGTCCTGGACCATCGCGTCGAGCATCAGGCCGGCGTGCTGGCGGACGATCCTGGCGACGCCGAGGATGACCTCGCAGGCGATCGGGTTGCGCTTCTGCGGCATGGTCGAACTGGCACCACGGCCGGGCAGGTAGGGCTCGAACACCTCGCCGGTCTCCGTTCCCATCAGCAGCATCACGTCGCAGGCGATCTTGCCCAGCGAGCCGGCGATCAGCGCCAGCACCTGGACCGTCTCGGCCGGCCCGTCGCGCACGACGTGCCAGGCGATCGCCGGCTCCCCCAGCCCCAGCTCCAGCATCAGCGCACGGTGGACGGCGACCCCGTCCGCCCCCAGCGACGCCAGCGTGCCGACCGCCCCGCCGAACTGCCCGACCAGCACGCGCGGCCGCAGCTCGGCCAGCCGGTCGGCGTGGCGGTCGAGCGCCGACAGCCACACCGCCGCCTTGTAGCCGAAGGTGACCGGCAGCGCCTGCTGGAGATGGCTGCGCCCGGCCATCGGCGTGTCGCGGTAGCGCCGGGCCAGCCCGGCCAGGGCGGCGCGGACCCGCTCGAGGTCGGCCTCGATCAGGTGCAGGGCGTCGCGCACCTGCAGGACGACGGCGGTGTCCATGACGTCCTGGGTGGTGGCGCCCCAGTGGAGGTAGTGCCCGGCCTCCCCGCACAGCGCCGACAGCTGGTGGACGAGGGGCAGGATCGGGTAGCCGACGACGCCGGTCTCGCGCGCCAGCTCCGTCCGGTCGAGGGCCTCGGGCCGGGCCCGTTCGGCGATGGCCGCCGCCGCCGCGGCCGGGATGACGCCCAGCCGCGCCTGGGCGCGGGCGAGCGCCACCTCGACCTCGACGAAGCGGGCGATCAGCGCGTCCTCGGAGAAGACCGAGCGCATGGCGTCGGTCCCGAACAGGCTTCGGAACAGGTGGGAATCGACGAGGCTGATGGCCATGGCGCGGCTGCCCGCTCAGCTCTTCATGTCGGGCGGCAGCAGGGCCGCGGGGATGTCGATCCCCTGCTCGCGGTAGTAGCGGACGGCACCCGGATGGAACCAGATGAACTTGTTGTGCGCGACGTTCTCCGGCAGCGTCTCCGCCGCCACGGCGTGGACCTGCAGGAGGCGGGGATGGTTGGCGTGGACCGCCTTCACCACCTCGTACACCAGGTCCTCGGGCAGGTCCTTGTGGGCGATGAAGAAGTTCCACATCGCCACGGTCGGCAGGGGCTTGGCCAGGGACTTGTAGGTGCCGGCCGGGATCTCGTAGGGGCTGAGATAGTCGCTGGTCGGCAGGATCTTGGCGATCTCCTCCGTGCCGAGGGAGAAGACGACGACGTCGTTCTGCGCCTCCAGCTCGACGAAGGTGGGGTGCGGCGCGCCGCCGGCGGTGACGATGGCGTCGAGGCGACCGTCGCCGAGCTGCGAGCCCTGGTCGCCGATGGGACCGCTGCGCTCGGTCACGTCGATGCCGACCGCCTCGAACCAGCGCGGCCAGTAGGTGCCGCCCGTCCCCGCCTTGGGGCCGACCCCGACCACCTTGCCGTCGAGGTCCTTCAGGCCGGCGATGCCCGAACGCGCCAGGGCGATCGCCTGGAACGGCGTCTGGTACATCGGGAACAGCGCGCGCACGTTGCGGTGCTCGACGCCGGGGTTCAGCTCGAGCTTGCCGTTCCAGGCCTCGTGGGCCGGCCCCATGGTCGTCATGCCGAAGTCGGTGCGGCGGGCGTCGACCAGCAGCATGTTCTGGTTCGGCCCCTGCGTCTGCTGGGTCGAGGTCGGCACCTGGACGACGTCGCTGATCAGCGAGGCGACGCCCTGGCCGTAGATCGCGAACGGCCCGCCGGGGGAGGCGGTGGCGATGGTCAGGGATTGCGGCCAGCCGTCGCGCCCCTCGGCCGCCGCGGCGCCGCCGGCCGCCAGGGCGGCCAGAACGGTGGAAAGGACCAGTCCTGCGTGTCGCATAGCGTCGTCTCCTCTGGTGTGTGTCGTGGTCGGGAAAGGCCCTGCCGGCCGGCCGCCGCCGGCGCTCAGCCCCGGGTCTGCACCGCCCGCGCCGGCCGCGTGGCGAGGCGCCACAGGACCATCAGGCCGGCGAGGCCGAAGCCCGCCGCGTCGGTGACGGCGCCGCCGTCGATGAGCAGGAAGGCGGCCGCCGCCAGCAGGACGCGCGGCAGCGGCCCGAGGACGCCGAACAGCCAGCCTTCGCTGGCGAAGGCCAGCAGCAGCACGCCCAAGGTGGCGGTCAGGCCGACCTGCAGGATGGCGAGGCCGTCGCCCCGGAACAGGATCTCGGGATGGTAGAAGAACAGGAACGGCACGATGAACGCCGCCAGCCCGTAGCGCACCGAGCGGAAGGCGGTCACCCACGGATTGCTCTGCGCCAGGGCCGCCGCGGCGAAGGAGGCGAGCGCCACCGGCGGGGTGATCGCGGAGATGACGGCGAAGTAGAAGATGAACATGTGCGCCGCCAGGGGGTCGACGCCGACACGCTGCAGCCCCGGTGCCACCACCGACGCGGCGATGGCGTAGGCGGCGGTCGTCGGCATCCCCATGCCGAGGACGAGGGCGATGACCATGGCGAAGGCGAGCGCCAGCAGCTGGCTGTCGCCGGCGACCGCCAGGATCAGGGCGGAGAAGCGTCCGCCCAGGCCGGTCAGCCCGAGCACGCCGACGATGATGCCGGCGCAGGCGCACACGGCGACGAGTTGGAAGGACTGCCGGGCCGTGCGGTCGAGCGCGTCGAGCACGTCGCCGGCCATCCCGCGCAGGGCCGGCCCGAGCGCCGCCGTGCCGGCCCGCGCCGCCGCCGCGCCGAGCAGCAGCGCCGCGCCGCCGCCGAGCGACAGCCCTGCCACCGCGTTGACCGGCAGGCCGGCGGCGCACAGGGCGGCGAGGAGGGCGAGCGGGGCCGCCAGGAGGTTCGGGTGCAGGTCCAGGCGCGACAGCAGCATCACCAGGACGGACGCGGCGATGCCCCAGGTGCCGGCCGCCACCACCGAGTAGCCGGCGACCAGCAGGACCAGGAGGACCGCCAGCGGGAACAGCAGCAGCGTCCGGCGCAGCAGCGGCCGCAACGCCGGCAGCTCGGCGCGCGGCAGGCCGCGGATGCCGTGGCGCAGCGCCTCCAGGTCGACATGGGCGAAGTTGGCGACGTAGAACAGCAGGCAGGGAAGGACCGCGGCGAGCGCGATGTCGGCGTAGGGGATGCCGGTGACCTCGGCCATGATGAAGGCGCCGGCCCCCATGATCGGCGGCGTGATCTGGCCGCCGGTCGACGAGGTGGCCTCGATCGCCGCGGCCGAGGCGCGGGGATAGCCGACCCGCCGCATCATCGGGATGGTGAAGGCGCCGCTGGCGACCACGTTGGCCACCGAACTGCCGCTGACGGTCCCGAACAGGACGCCGGAGACGACGGCCACCTTCGCCGGCCCGCCGCGCATCCAGCCGAACAGGGCGAAGGACAGGTCCATGAAGTAGGCGCCGGCCCCGGACAGCTGCAGGAACACCGCGAAGGCGACGAACAGCACGATGTACTGCGAGGACGCCGCCGTGGTGATGCCGAAGATCCCTTCCTGGCTGTAGATGAAGGAGAAGAAATGGCTGGCCTCGAAGCCCCTGTGATGGAGCACCCCGGGCATGACGGGGCCGGCGAAGGCGTAGGCGATGAAGACCGCCGCCAGGAGCGGCAGCACCAGCCCGGCGGTGCGCCGCGCGAACTCGATCGTCAGCAGGGTGCCGACGAAGCCGACCGCGAAGTCGGCCGGCGTGGTGATCACGCCGGTGCGCATGATCAGCGCGTCGAGCTCGACCGCGATGTAGGCGGTGCAGCCCAGCGCCGCCAGCGCCGCCAGCCCGTCCCGCGCCGGGATGCCGCGGCGGCGTTCGCCGCTCCAGGTGGCGTAGAGCAGGAAGGCGATGCCGGCGCCGGCGTTGACATGGACGGCCCGGAACAGCCATTCGTCGAGTGCTACGAAGTTCAGCACCACCAGGTGGAACACGGTGTAGGCGATGGCGCACCAGAACAGCCCGACCCGCTGCCAGACCGCGAGATCGCGCACGCGCGCACCGAAATCGAAACGGTCGGCGCTGTCGGCCGCCTCGTGCGCAGCGGTGTCGGAGTGGCTTCCGGACATCTCTTCCCTCCCGGTGGGCGGCTCCGGCCCCGGCGCCGCCAGTTGTCCGTACAACTTCACTTGTTCGGACAATTAGGGGGACGTATGATGGGCTTGTCAAGCATGTTTTCCATGGCGTGGACCGGCGATGGCGGGGTGTTGGGATGAAGACTCGGTATGCGGCGCTAGCCCAGGTGCTGGTTCAGGCCATCCGCTCCGGCCAGTGGCCGGTCGGCTCGCTGCTGCCCGGCGAGGTGGAGCTGGCGCAGCAGCACGGGGTCAGCCGGGCGACGGTGCGGGCGGCCCTCGACCATCTCGAGGAACTGGGCCTCGTGTCCCGCCACCGCGGTCTCGGCACCCGGGTGGAGGCGGTGCGCGCCGGCACCCATTTCCGGCAGACGGTGACCCCCATCGACGACATCATGCAGTTCGCCGGCGACGCGAGGCGCGCCGTCGAGCGGATCGAGGACGTGGTGGCCGACGAGGCGCTGGCGGCCCGCCTGGACGGGCGCCCCGGCCGTCATTGGCTGCACATCGCGCAGCGCCGCCTGGAGCCGGCGACCGACCTGGCGGTCTGCTGGACCGACGTGTACGTCGACAGCGCCTACGCCGACATCCGCCGGGTCGTCCGGCGCTATCCCGGGCTGGTCTGCGACCTGATCGAGGAGCGCTTCGGCGTCTGCGTCGAGGAGATCCGGCAGGAGATCCGGGCGGTCGGCGTGCCCGCCGCCGTCGCCGCCCATCTCGGCGTCGAGCCGGGGGCGCGGGGCCTGGAGCTGACCAGGCGCTACCTGGACCCGCAGGAGCGGGTGATCGAGATCGCCATCAGCGTGCTGCCGGCGGACCGTTTCACCTACACCGTGCGGCTGCGGCGCTCCCCGGGTCCCGGCGCGGCATCGCCCGCCGCAAGCGGCGGCGGCGGGGACGGCGATCCGCCGCCCTGAGGAGGGCGGCGCCGGCGCGCTTGCAATTCGCCGGGGGTGCGGCATAGATGGCGGCGATGGTGCCTGCGGACCGGCCGGTCCGGAGGAACAGGGAACGCGGTGAGGTCGGCCCGACCGAATCCGCGGCTGCCCCCGCAACTGTGAGCGGCGAGCCCCCCTCTCGACGACGCCACTGGCCGGAAGCGGCCGGGAAGGCCGGAGGGCGGGCGACGACCCGCGAGCCAGGAAACCTGCCATCGCCGATCGATCCAGCCCGCCGGGTGTGGCGGAGACAAGGAGCCCGCGATGCCGCCCGCCGCCGATCCGTCGGCCGTTCCCCCGGCCGTTCCCCCGGCCGTCCCGAACCCCCCCGCCAGCGCCGCCGGCTGAGCCATGCATCTGCTCGCCGCGCGCCAGGAGGACCTGGACGCCGGGCCGCAGGCCGTCGATCTCGGCCACGCGCCGGCGGACCTGGTGGTCCTCTCGTTCTCCGACAGCGACCTCGGCGCCCTGGCCGCGGCCTGGACCGCCGGGCGCGACCGGCTGCCCTCGCTGCGCCTCGCCAACCTGGGGGAGCTCGGCCATCCCCTGTCGGTCGACCTCTACGTCGACCGGGTGATCCGCGCGGCCCGGCTGGTGGTGCTGCGCCTGATGGGCGGCGCCGGCTACTGGCGCTACGGCCTGGAGGCGGTCGCCGCCGCCTGCCGCGAGGCCGGGGTGCCGCTGGCCGTGCTGCCCGGCGACGCCCGGCCCGACCCCGGCCTGGAGGGCTACGGCACCCTGCCCGCCGCCGAGTCCCGGCGCCTCCACCGCTACTTCGCCGAGGGCGGGCCGGCCAACATGGCCGGCCTGCTGGCCTGCGCCGCCACCCTGGCCGGCCGCCCGCTGGCCTTCGCGGAGCCGGCGCCGGT
Source organism: Azospirillum sp. ST 5-10 (assembly GCF_051225715.1). Classification (NCBI taxonomy): domain Bacteria; kingdom Pseudomonadati; phylum Pseudomonadota; class Alphaproteobacteria; order Rhodospirillales; family Azospirillaceae; genus Azospirillum; species Azospirillum sp. ST 5-10. The sequence goes on along the minus strand of NZ_JBPJSP010000003.1, from coordinate 350,616 downwards.
GCCGCGCTTCGGCGCCTACGACGGCTGGCGCGGCGCCGTCGACGCGGCGGCGCCGGCGGCGGCGCTGGTGTGCTACCGGGCCTATCTCCAGGCCGGCGACCTCGCCCCCCTGCACGCCCTGGCCGACGCGCTCGCCGCGCGCGGCCTGGCCCCCCGTCTCTTCCACGTGTCCAGCCTGAAGGAGCCGGACGCCGCCGCCTGGATGCGCCGCACCCTGCGGGCGCTGGCGCCGGCGGTGGTGGTGAACGCCACCGGCTTCTCGGCCCGGCTGCCGGAGCAGGACGGCTCGCCTCTCGACGCCGCCGGGGTGCCCGTCCTGCAGGTGGTGCTGTCCACCGGCGGCGAGGAGGCGTGGCGCGCCTCCTCCCGCGGCCTCGGCCCGGCCGACCTCGCCATGAACGTCGTGCTGCCGGAGATGGACGGCCGCATCCTCGCCGGCGCCGTCGCCTTCAAGGCCCCGCGGACCGCGGACCCGGCGCTGCAGTACGCCGAGATCGCCAGCCGCCCGGTGGCGGACCGCGTCGCCGCGGCGGCCGACCGCGCCGCCGCCTGGGTGCGCCTGGGACGGACGCCGCGCGCGGAACGGCGGGTGGCGCTGGTCCTCTCCGACTATCCCAGCGGCGGCCTGGGCGGCGGCGGTGTCGGCCGGGCGGTCGGCCTCGACACGCCGGAGAGCGTGCTCGCCATCCTCGGCGCGCTGGCGGGGGCGGGCTACGCCGTCGACGCCGTCCCGGCGGACGGCGCGTCGCTGATGCGCGCGCTCACCGGGGCGCCGCCCGCCGCGGCGCTGAGCCTCGTCGACTACCGGCGGCTGGCCCCGGCCGCGGTGCGGGCGCGCATCGCCGCCGCCTGGGGAGCGGAGGAGGCCGACCCGCTCGCCGCCGCCGGCGCCTTCCGCTTCCGGCTGGTGCGGTGCGGCGCCGCGCTGGTGGCGGTGCAGCCGAGCCGCGGCCACGGCCCGCTCACCACGGCCCAGCACCACGACCCGGCGACGCCGCCCAGCCACGCGTACCTCGCCTTCTACCTCTGGCTTCGCCACGGGGCGGAGGTCCACGCCCTCGTCCAGGTCGGCGCCCACGGCACGCTCGAATGGCTGCCCGGCAAGGCGGTCGCCCTGTCGGCCGAGTGCTGGCCGGAGATCGTCGGCGGCCCGCTGCCCTGCCTCTATCCCTTCATCGTCAACAACCCCGGCGAGGGGGTGCAGGCGCGCCGCCGCGGCGGCGCCGTCCTGATCGGCCACCTGACGCCGCCGCCCGTCCAGGCCGGGCTGTACGGCCCGCTGGCCGAGCTGGAGCAGGCGGTCGACGAGTACGCCCAGGCCGACGGGCTCGACCCGCGCCGCCTGGGGGTGCTGCGCGAGACCATCCTCGACCTCGCCTGGCGCTCCGGCGTCGCCGCCGACTGCCGCCTGCGGCCGGACGACGACGCCGACACGGTGCTCAGCCGGCTCGACGCCCATCTCTGCGACGTCAAGGAGATGCAGATCCGCGACGGCCTGCACGTGTTCGGCGCGACGCCGCCGGCGGCGGCGCGGGCCCGCCTGCTGGCCTCGGTCGCCCGCTTCCCGCGCCGGCGCGGCGAGGGCGGCGACGCCGCGCTGCCGCGGGCCCTGGCCGGCGACCTCGGCCTGCCGACGCAGACCCTGTTCACGGCCGATCCCGGCGCGCGCTGGGACGGCCCGCCGGTTCCCGGCGCGCGCAGCCGCACGGTCGGCGACGTGCGGGCCGCGCTCGACGGCATCGCCGCCGGGCTGGTCGCCGGCGCCCGCCCCTGCCCGCCGGACTGGACCGGCACGGCGGCCGTCCTCGCCGCCCTGGCCGGCGAGCTCGCCCCCGCCGTCGACGCCTGCGGCCCGGCCGAGATGGCGGCGCTGCTCGACGGGCTGGACGGCCGCTTCGTGCGGCCCGGCCCCGGCGGGTCGCCGGCGCGCGGGCGCGCCGACACCCTGCCGACCGGCCGCAACCTGTTCGCCCTCGACCCCCGCGCCGTGCCGACGCCGGCCGCCTGGACGCTGGGCTGGCAGGCGGCCGGCGCCCTGCTCGCCCGCCACCTGCAGGACCAGGGCGACTGGCCGCGGCGGCTGGTGGTGGACTGCTGGGGCACGCCCGCCCTGCGCACCGGCGGCGACGAGCTGGCGCAGGCGCTGGCGCTGCTGGGCGTGCGCCCGGTGTGGGAGGGCGGATCGGGCCGCGTCACCGGCTTCGAGACCATGCCGGCCGGGGTGCTGGGCCGCCCGCGGGTCGACGTCACCCTGCGCATCTCCGGCCTGTTCCGCGACGTCTTCCCGCAGCAGATCGCCCTGTTCGACCAGGCGGTCCGCGCCGTCGCCGCCCTCGACGAAGGGGACGACGTCAACCCGCTGGCCGCCGCGGCGCGGCGCGACGCGGCCGACCTCGCGACCGCCGGGCTGGACGCCGGCACGGCCCGGCGCCGGGCCACCGCGCGGGTCTTCGGCGCGCCGCCCGGCGGCTACGGCACCGCGCTGTCGGACATGGTCGCGCGGGGCGACTGGAGCGACCGCGCCTCCTTCGGCACGGCCTACCTGGAGGGCGGCTGCCACGCCTACGGTCCCGGGCTCGACGGCGTGGCCCTGCCGGGCCTGTTCCGCCGCCGGGTCGGCGCCGCCGACGCCCTCGTCCACCACCAGGACCAGCGCGAGAACGACGTGCTGTCGCAGGACGACTACTACCAGTTCGAGGGCGGCTTCGCGGCGGCGGCCGCGCTCGACGGCGCCGACCCCGCGCTCTACCACCTCGACAGCGCCGAGCCGGAGCGGGTCGCCGTGCGCACCCTGGGCGAGGAGATCGCCCGCACCCTGCGCGGCCGCGCCGCCAACCCGCGCTGGATCGCCGGCATGATGCGCCACGGCCACCGCGGCGCCGCCGAGATGGCGGTGACCGTGGACACCCTGTTCGCCTTCGCGGCGACGACGCGGGCGGTGCGCGACCACCATTTCGACCTGCTGCACGGCGCCTACGTCGCCGACCCCGCGGTGTGGCGCTTCCTCGCCGAGGCCAACCCGGCGGCCGCCCGCCACATCCTCGACCGGCTGGACGAGGCGCGGGAGCGCGGCCTGTGGCACCCGCGGCGCAACGCCGTCCCGGCGGAGCTGCGCGAACGGCGCGGGACGCTGTAGCCGGGCGCGGCGGCGGCCCGGCAGGCACCGGCAACGCCCCGTCCGTCGCGCGTTGACGCGCTCCGCGGCCACGCTTACAGTCGGCGGCGATGGTTCCCCGACGCCGTCTGGCCAGGGGATTAATAGGGAACACGGTGCGGCCCGAGCGCGAGGGGCCAAGTCCGTGGCTGCCCCCGCAACTGTGAGCGGTGAGCCTGTCGCCACATCACGACCACTGGGCAACCGGGAAGGTCGGCGACCGGCGGCGACCCGCGAGCCAGGAGACCTGCCATCGTTTGTTCGAACCGGCACGCAGGGCGGGGTGTCCCAACGGCGGTGATCGACAGGGCGCGCCGGCGGCACCGCGTCACGCGACGCACCGCGAGCCGGACGCCACCGATCCGCACGGGTTTCCCGTCTTCGTCCTGATCCATTCTGACGGAGGCGACTTCCATGCAGACCCAATCCATTCCCGGCACGGCACCGCACGCTTCGGCGGCCCACGCTTCGGCGACCCATGCTTCAGCGGCCGGGCGCGGCGCCCTCCTTCCCGCGGCGGCGGCGGCCGGTCTCGGGCTGCTCCTGCTGTGGGGCGTGGGGTTCTCGCACATCGACGCGGTCCACAACGCGGCCCACGACACGCGTCACGCCAACGCGTTCCCCTGCCATTGAGGAGCCGGTCATGAGCCAGTTCCGAAAGCTCTTCTTCGTGGCGCTGTGCGCCGGCGTCCTGTCCGGCCTGCTGGTCACGGCGGCCCACCAGGTCGGCGCGGTTCCCATCATCCTGGAAGCCGAAACCTTCGAAGCGGCGGCCGAGGCGGCCGGGCCCGCCGCCCACGAGCACGCCGCCGGGGCCCCCGCGCACGACCACGGCGGCGAGGCCTGGGAACCGGCGGACGGCGTCGAGCGGACGGCGTTCACCGGTCTGGCCAACGTCCTGACCGGCGTCGCCTTCGCCCTGCTCCTGGTGGCGGGCTATGCCGTCGCCGGCGGCGCCGTGACCTGGCGCAGCGGCGCGTTCTGGGGCCTCGCCGGCTTCGCCACCTTCACGCTCGCCCCGGGGCTCGGCCTGCCGCCCGAGGTGCCCGGCACCGCGGCCGCGCCGCTCCTCGACCGTCAGGTCTGGTGGTGCGCCACCGCCCTCCTGACCGGTGGCGGCCTGTGGCTGCTGGCCTTCGCCCGCCGCCCCCTGTGGGCGGCCGTCGCCGTGGCGGCGATCGTCCTGCCCCACCTGGTCGGCGCCCCGCAGCCGGCGGAGCATGCGACCGTGGCGCCGGCGGCGCTCGTCCACCGCTTCATCGTCACCGCGACCGTCACCAGCCTGCTGTTCTGGCTGTGCCTCGGCGTCTCCACCGGCGCCCTCTACCGCCGCTGGGTCCGACACCCGGCGTGATCCGCCGGCCGGCCGCCCGTCCGCGGGCGGCCGGCCTCGCGTCGTGCCCGATCCCCTCCGTTCGGCGTTCTGTACCACAATGCGGGATTGAATTGACTTGCTTCATGTCGGTAGAGCCGCCATTCGTGCGCCAAACGCGACCGCATCGTGGGATTGACATTTCGGCGCGCAGCCGATAGTCCAATGTCGGGAAAGCTGAAAAGGCGGAGGAAACCATGCCCATCCGATCGACGATCCTGGCCACCCTTGCGGGCCTGCTGCTGGCGCCGGCCGCGGCGGACGCGGCGTTCCCGGAGCGGCCGCTGACGATCATCGTCCCGGCCGCCGCCGGCGGCGGCGGCGACACCACGACGCGCATCCTCGCCCGCGAGGTGGAGAAGGCGTTCGGCCAGCCCGTCACCATCGTCAACCAGGGCCAGGGCGGCGGGGTGGTCGGCCTGACGTCCATCCGCCGCGCCGAGCCGGACGGCTACACGGTCGGCCTGCTGTTCCCCTACGCCGGCTACAAGGCGATGGGGCTGGCGGACTTCACCCGCCAGGACTTCACGCCGATCGCCAACTTCAACGGCGATTCCTCCGCCCTCCTGGTCGGTGCCGACTCGCCCTTCCGCGACCTCGCGTCGGCGCTCGACGCGGTCAAGGCGGATCCCGGCCGCTACAAGGTCCATTGCAGCGGCGGCTGCGGCAGCGTCTGGGACGTTCCGGTCGCCGGCATGATGCTCGACTACGGCATCGCCGTGGACAAGGTGGCGTGGATTCCCGGCCAGGGCGCGGCGACCGGGCTGACCGAGCTGGCGTCCGGCGGCGTCGACTTCCAGACCGCCTCGCTGCCGGAGGCGGCGGCGCTCATCAAGGCCGGGCGCGTGCGCCCGCTGGCGGTGCTCAGCCCGACGCCGGTGCCGGGATTCGAGGACGTGCCGACGACGACGGAGGCCATCGGCAGGACGATCGACGGCGGCACGTGGCGCGCCATCGGCGGCCCGGCCGGCCTGCCCGACGACGCCCGGGCGGCCTGGGAGGAGGCGATCCGCAAGGCGGTGGCCAGCGACGGCTTCCGCGAGGCGATGCGCAAGGCGAACTTCGGCGTGAAATGGCTGGACGGCGCACGGCTCGACGCGCTCATGCGCCAGCACGAGACGGACACCGACCGCGTCATGAAGGCGCTCGGCTACGGCAAGTGAGCCGGCCCGGACGCGCCTGCGCCACGGCAAAACCGCGTCGGCCGCCGCGCGCGGCCGATGCCCAGAACGAGTGCCCTTCATGAAAGTCCACGACGTCTTCGTCGGCCTTTTCTTCCTCGCGGCCGGCGCCTTCGTCGCCGCCTACGCCGCGACGCTGACGCCGCCGCGCCATCTCGCATACGGCCCCGGGTTCGTTCCGTCGCTGATCGGCACCGCCATGATGCTCGTCGGCGGCGGCATCGTCCTGACCGCGCTCAGGACGGTGCGCACGGCGCCGCTGTGGCAATGGCCGGACTGGGCGGCCAACCCGCGCGGGCGGTGGCGCTTCGCGGCGCTGCTCGCCGCCATCGCCGCCTACGTCCTGCTGGTCGACGCGCTGGGCTTCCTGCTGACGGCGACGCTGATCCTGCTCGCCCTGTTCGTCGTCGCCGGCATGCGGCCGCCGGCCGCCCTGGCGGTCGGCGTGGCGTCGGCCGCCGCGCTGACCGTCGTCTTCGCCTCGGTCCTCCACGTGCCCCTGCCGTGGGGGCCCCTCCAGAGCGTGTCGGGATGGCTGATATGGTGATCGTCCAGGACGTGATCGGCCGGCTGGCCGACCTCAACCTCTTCCTCGTCATCGCCGGGGCGGCGCTGTACGGCCTGGTGCTCGGCGCCATTCCGGGGCTGACCGCGCTGATGGCGTCGGCGCTGCTGGTGCCGATCGTCATCTTCATGGAGCCGATCCCGGCGGTGGCCTCGATCATCACCGCGTCGGCCATGGCGATCTTCGCCGGCGACATTCCCGGCGCCCTGATGCGGATGCCCGGCACCCCGGCGTCGGCGGCCTACACCGACGACGCCTACGGCCTCACCCGCTCCGGCGACGCGGCGCTCGCCCTGGGGGCGGGCCTGTTCGCGTCGGCCCTGGGCGGCCTGATCAGCGCCGCCGTCCTGGTGCTGGCCGCCCCCTGGCTGGCTGACATCGCGCTGTCCTTCAGCAGCGTGGAGTATTTCTGGCTGGCGGTGCTCGGCCTGAGCTGCGCCACCTTCGTCGCCGGCCCGTCGCTCCTCAAGGGGCTGGCGTCGCTGCTGCTCGGCCTGGCGTTCGCCATGGTCGGCATGGACCCGGTGTCGGGCGCGCCGCGCTTCACCTTCGGCATCACCAACCTGCTGGGCGGGCTCGGCCTCATCCCGGTGCTGATCGGCATGTTCGCGATCTCCGAGCTGCTGCGCGGCGCGCTGGCCGATCCCCACGCCGATCCGGCCCCCTCGACGATCGGGCCGATCACCCGCAGCACCGTCCCGCACCTGTGGCGGCACCGGCTGGGGGTGCTGCGGGGCAGCGGCATCGGCACGCTGGTCGGGGCGCTGCCCGGAGCGGGCTCCGACATCGCCGCCTGGATCTCCTACGCCATCGCGCGGCGCGCCTCGCGGAGCGGCCGCGCCGACGACCGCGACGGGGCCGTCGAGCGCATCGTCTCGGCCAGCGCGGCCAACAACGCCAGCCTGGGCGGCGCCTACATCCCCGCCACGGTGTTCGGCATTCCCGGCGACGCCATCACGGCGATCGTCATCAGCGTCATGTTCCTCAAGGGCATCGCCCCCGGGCCGACGCTGTTCCTCAACAACCCCGGCGTCATCTACACGGTGTTCGCGATCTTCTTCATCGCCAACATCCTGATGGTGCCGCTCGGCATCCTGAGCATCCGCGCCTTCGGGGTGATCCTGCGTCTGCCGGCCGCCTACGTCTCGCCGCTGATCCTGATGTTCTGCATCCTCGGCGCGTTCTCGGTGGAGAACACGCTGTTCGCCGTCGGCATCGTCGGGGCGGTCGGCGTCCTCGGCTACCTCATGGAGGCCAACGGCGTGCCGGTGGCGCCGGCCATTCTCGGCCTGATCCTCGGACCGCTGATCGAGCAGACCTTCATGACCACCATGCTGAAGTCGAACGGCGACCTCGCCATCTTCTTCGACCGCCCGGTCGGCGGCACCATCGGCGCGCTGACCATCCTGGCCTGGCTGGTCATCATGGGGCTGCGGCTCCTGCCGTCGCGGCGCCCGGACGGGGAGCCGGCGCTGCGCTGACCCCGGCGCCACGGACGAACGCCCCCGCCCGGCCGCGCCCGGGCGGGGGCGTTCCCGTGCCGGCGCGTCCGGCCGCCGCCGTCGGGGGATCTTGCCCGGGGAAGCTTGCTCAGGCGATCTTGCGGGCGTCGAGCGGCGCGTCGCCGTCGCCGCTCGGCGCCGCCGCGGCGTCCGCCGCGCCCGCCCTGAAGCCGAGGCGCTGGGAAATGGAATCGGCGTGGCTGACGATGATCGGGGCGATCTGCTCCAGCTGCGCGGCGCGCAGGCGCGTCGCCGGCCCGCTGACGGAGATCGCCGCGAAGACCTGGCCGCCGGTGTTGCGGATGGGGGCGGCGACGCAGTTGCGGTTGAGCTCGATCTCGCCGAAGTCGAGGGCGTAGCCGCGGGCGCGGGTGTCCGCGAGCTCCGTCTTGAGGCGCGCCGGATCGGTGATGGTGTTGCCGGTGAAGGCCGGCAGGCCGAGGCCGATCACCCGCTCGATCACCGCCTCGGGCTGGAAGGCGAGCGCCGCCTTGCCGACGCCGGTGCAGTGGCAGGCCGTCGTCTCCATGGTGATGGTGGCGTTGTTCTGGCCCGTCCGGCCGCCGGTCGTCTTCTCGACGAACACCATGCGCGAGCCGTCGAAGATGCAGAGATGGACCGCCTCGCGCGTCAGGCTCGCCAGCGCCTCCACGAAGGGCCGCGCCTCGCGCTGCAGATCCATGTTGGACAGCACGATCGAGCCGAGCTCGAACAGCTTCATGCCGAGGCGGTACTCGTCCCGCGAGCGGTCCTGTTCGAGGAAGCCGATCTCCTTGAGCGCCAGGATGAGGCGGTGCGCCGTGCTGCGCGGCAGCTTGGTGCGGCGCGCGATCTCGGTGACCGAAAGGCGGCGGTCGAGGATCGAAAAGCAGTCGAGCACGGCAAGCAGCTTGCCGGCGGATTTCACGTTCTTGGTCTGCAAGAGGCTGGTTCCTCTGTCCCGATCCGTCCGATCCTACCACCGTCGCTGCCCGCGGGTCACGGCTCCGCTCGCCTGCCGGGGAACGCCGCAAAAAAAGGCAGGCGGCAAGCACGCTTGCCGCCTGGAGGTTCGCCGGGGAGGACCGACCGCGACGAAGGTGGATCACGCCACCGCGGCGGAACGCTCGACGGTGGTGTCGTACTGCAGCACGCGGCGCAGCGCCGCGTCGATCGCCGCCTTGCGCGCCGCGTCGGGGGCCGGCATCGGCGCCCGCGGCAGGCCGCCGGGGCAGCCCTGCTGGCTCAGCGCGTGCTTGACGCAGGCCGGCAGGTTGTCGCCGTTGATGGTGTTCCAGAACGCCAGCAGCGCCTTGTGGATGGCGAGCGCGCGCGTGTGGTCGCCGGCCTGGACCGCGTTCCACAAGGCCACCGTGACGCCGGGGACCGCCGCCGGGTTGGCGGCGATGGTGCCGTGCGCGCCGAGCGCGAAGGACGGGTAGAGCAGCGCGTCGACCGCGGTGTAGACGGACTTGCCCGGAAGCTCGGCGTTCAGCAGATCGGCCATCAGCTTGAGGTCGCCGGCGCTCTGCTTGACGCCGACGACGCCGTCGATCCCCTTCATGATGCGGATCAGCAGCGGCGGCGGCAGGTAGTTCCAGGGCACCACGTTGTAGATGATGATCGGCGTCGTCGTGGCCGCCGCCAGTGCCTCGAAGTGGGCGTAGGTGGCGTCCTCGTCGGGCTTGAACACGTAGTGGACGGGCGTGACCTGCAGGGCGGCGACCGGCAGGTGCGCCATCGCCCGGGCCTTGGCGACCGCGTCGCGGGTGCTGTTGACGATGATGCCGGCCACCACCGGAACGGCGCCCTTCACCTCCTCGATGCACACGGCGACGAGACGGACGAGCTCCTCGGTGGACAGGGTGTGCCCCTCGCCGGTGCTGCCGCCCACGCAGAGGCCGTGAACCCCCTTGCTCAGCATGAAGCGGACTTCGGCGCGGTAGGCGGCCTCGTCGATCTCGCCGTCGGCGGTGAAGGGGGTGACGAGCGGGGGGATGATCCCGGTCGGGGCTGCGGACATGGGGTGCGATCTCCAGTTTTATCCCACAATGCGGGTTTCAATGTATCCCACAATGCGGGCTATATCCTGGCGGACGGCCGGTGTCAAGACGCTCAGTCCGCGGAAAATCCGCTTTACAGCTTTCCCGCTTTGTGGGACGGTCCGCTCGTTCATCCCGCAGTATGGGATTTCAAGCTCGAGAAGAAGGGGGAGGAGAAGATGAGCCGTTTGACCCAGCGTCCCCGCCGGGCGGCCCTGTGGGGCGTTGCCGTCCTGGCCCTCGCCGCCGGTGCGCCGGCGGCGGCCGAGGCGCAATGGCCGGAGCGGCCGGTGACGCTGATCGTCATCGCCGGCGCGGGCGGGGGCAGCGACTACACCATGCGGCTGCTGGCCCGCGAGCTCGAGGAGCGGACCGGCCAGCCCTTCAGCGTGGTCAACCAGGCCCAGGGCGGCGGCGTGGTCGGCATGACGACCTACGTCAACGCCAAGCCCGACGGCTACACGCTGGGCCAGCTCTCCCCCTTCGCCCAGTACCGGCTGCTCGGCCAGGCCGACTTCACGACCGCCAGCTACACGCCGGTCGGCCAGTTCAACGCCGACCCCGCGGCGGTCCACGTCGCCAAGGACGCCCCCTTCAAGAGCGTGTCGGAGATCGTCGCCGCCCTGAAGGCCGATCCCGCCAGCCTGAAGATCTCCTGCGGCGGCACCTGCAACGCGAGCTGGGACATCCCCTTCGTGTCGCTGCTGCTGGATCAGGGCGTCGACGTCTCGAAGATCAGCCTGATCCCGGCGGCGGGGTCGGCCGCCGGCCTGCAGGAGCTGGTGTCGGGCGGCGTCGACGTGGTGCTGTGCTCGCTGCCGGAGACGGACGCGCTGGCCGCCGCGGGGCGCGTGCGCAGCGTCGGCGTGATGAGCGGCGAGCGCCTGGAGCGCTACCCCGACGTGCCGACGGTGGCCGAGCAGGTCGGCAAGGCCTACGAGGGCGGCACCTGGCGCGCGGTGGCCGGACCGGCCGGCATGGACGCGGCGCTGGTCGCCACCATCGAGGCGGCGGTCAAGGCGGCCTACGAGAGCGAGCGCTTCCAGGCCGGCATGAAGGAGCGCGGCTTCGGCACGCAGTGGCGCGGCCATGACGAGCTCGTCGCCTTCATGAAGGAGCACGAGGCCATGACCGAGCGCGTCATCGACGCCATCGGCTACGGCAAGTGACCGGCGCCGTCCTCCACGCCCGCCAGGACGACAAGACGACCATGAAGAAGCTGATCAACGATCCCTCGCGCTACGTCGACGATTCGCTCGACGGGCTGTGCTCCGCCTTTCCGACCTTCGCCCGCGCCGGGCGCCAGGGCCGCGTCGTCGTGCGGCGCGCCGGCGCCGGGCCCGGCAAGGTCGGGGTGGTGACCGGCGGCGGCTTCGGCCACCTCCCCGTCTTCGCCGGCTACGTCGGTTCCGGCCTGCTGACCGCGTGCGCCGTCGGCGAGGTGTTCGCCGGGCCGCCGGCCGACGTCTGCGCCGACACCATCCGGGTCGCCGACGGCGGCGCCGGCGTGGTGTGCGTGCTCGGCAACTACGGCGGCGACCGCATGAGCTTCGGCCTCGCCTGCGACGAGGTCGAGTTCGACGGCGTCGCCACCCGGACGGTGATCGTCGCCGACGACGTGGCCAGCGCCCCCGCCGCCGAGGCGCACAAGCGGCGCGGCATCGCCGGCATGGTGTTCGCCTTCAAGGCGGCCGGCGCCATGGCGGAGTCCGGCGCGCCGCTGGACGAGGTGGCGCGGGTGGCCGAGGCCGCGGCGTCGCGCACCCGCTCGATCGGCGTGGCGCTGGGGGCTTGCCGCATCCCCGGCGCCGCCGCCCCCGGCTTCGCCCTCGGGCCGGACGAGATGGAGATCGGCATGGGCATCCACGGCGAGCCCGGCATCGACCGCCGCGCCCTGGAGCCGGCCGACGCGGTGACCGACGCCATGCTGGAGCACCTGCTGAACGACGCGCCGGCCGCCGCCGGGGGCCGCGTCGCCGTGCTGGTCAACAGCCTCGGGGCGACGCCGCTGGAGGAGCTGCTGATCGTCCATCGCCGCGTGCGGAGCCGCCTCGAGGGGGCCGGGCTGGCGATCGCGCGGAGCCACGTCGGGCACTACGTCACCTCGATGGAGATGGCGGGCTGCTCGATCTCGCTGCTGCACTGCGACGACGAGCTGGAGCGGCTGCTCGCCGCGCCGACCGACTGCCCGTTCTGGCGGAGCTGAGACGATGCTGACGAGTTCCACGCTCGCCCGGGCTCTCGCCGGCATGAACGCGCGCGCGGCCGAGGTCCGGGACCGTCTCAACGCGGCCGACTCCCGGCTCGGCGACGGCGACACCGGCATGACGGTGGCGCGGATCGTCGAGGCGATGCACGCCGCCGTCGCCGAACCGCCGGCGGACGTCGGCCTGGTGCTGGCGGCGTGCAGCCGCGCCTGCTCGCAGGCGAGCGGGTCGAGCCTGGCGTCGGTCGTCGCCATCGGGCTGATGGCCGCCGCCAAGGCGGCGCGCGGCCGGGAGGCGGTGGACCGCCCCGGGGTGGCGCAGCTTCTCCAGGCGGCGGTCGAGGCGATCGCCGCACGCTCCGGCGCTGCGCCGGGCGACAAGAGCGTGCTCGACTCCGTGGTGGCGGTGCAGGCCGCCCTGGCGTCGGAGGCCGGCGCCGGAGCGCCGCTGGCGGTGGCGGCCGCGGCGGCCGGGAGCGCCCTCGACGCCTTCCGGGACCGCGAATCCCGTCTCGGCCGGGCGCGCGTCTACGGCGCGAAGTCGGTCGGCCACGACGATCCCGGCATGCTCGCCGCCTGCCTCCTGCTGGCGGCGGCGCAGGAACCGCCGGAGGCGTGAGCGGCACACCCGGCCGCCCCCGTCCCCGCCCCAGCCTCACGTCCGCAGTTCCATCCGCAGTCCAAGGAGACCCGTTGTGTCCATCACCGGCGAGATGCTGATCGGGGCCGCGGCGGTGCGCGGCGGCGCGGGGGATTTCCGCGCCGTGAACCCGGCGACCGGGGAGGCGCTGGAGCCGGCCTTCGGCGGCGCCGGCGCGGGCGAGGTGGCGGGCGCCTGCGCGCTCGCCCAGGCCGCCTTCGACGCCTACCGGGAGACCGGCCTGGCGGCCCGCGCCGCCTTCCTGGAGGCGGTCGCCGAGGGCATCCTCGGCCTCGGCGACGCGCTGGTGGACCGGGCGGTGGCCGAGAGCGGCCTGCCGCGCCCCCGCATCGAGGGCGAGCGCGCCCGCACCGTCGGCCAGCTCCGCCTGTTCGCCCGCACCGTGCGCGAGGGGAGCTGGATCGGCGCCCGCATCGACCCGGCGCTGCCCGGCCGCACGCCGCTGCCGCGCCCCGACCTGCGCCTGCGCCACGTCGCCCTCGGCCCGGTCGCCGTGTTCGGCGCCAGCAACTTCCCGCTGGCCTTCTCGGTGGCCGGCGGCGACACCGCCTCGGCGCTGGCCGCCGGCTGCCCGGTGGTGGTCAAGGGCCACCCCGCCCACCCCGGCACGTCGGAGCTGGTCGGCCGCGCCGTGCGGGCGGCGGTGGCCGCCTGCGGCCTGCCCGAGGGGGTGTTCTCGCTGCTGCAGGGCGCCGGCACCGCGCTGGGCGCGGCGCTGGTCGCCGACCCGCGCATCAAGGCGGTGGGCTTCACCGGCTCGCGCCGCGGCGGCCTGGCGCTCATGCAGGTGGCGGCGGCGCGGCCCGAGCCGATCCCGGTCTACGCCGAGATGAGCAGCATCAACCCGATCTTCCTGCTGCCCGGCGCGCTGGCCGAACGGGCCGCCGACCTGGGCGCCGCCTTCGTCGCCTCGCTGACCCTGGGGGCCGGGCAGTTCTGCACCAACCCCGGCCTGGTGCTGGCGGTCGACGGGCCGGACCTGGAGCGCTTCCTTGAGGCCGCGGCGGCGGCGGTCGGCGGCGGTGTGGCGGCGACCATGCTGACGCCGGGCATCCACGCCGCCTACGACGAGGGCGTGCGGCGCCTCGCCGCCGACCCGCGGGTGCGCGAGGTGGCGCGCGGCCAGGCCTGCGCCGGGCCGCACCAGTGCCGGGCGGCGCTGTTCGCCACCGACGCCGCGGCGGTGCTGGCGGATGCGGCGCTGCAGGAGGAGGTGTTCGGCGCCTCCTCGCTGGTGATCCGCTGTGCCGACGTGGCGGCCATGGCGGAGGTGGCCGAGCGGCTGGAGGGCCAGCTCACGGCCACCGTTCACGCGGGCGGCGGCGACCTGGAGGCGGCACGCCGGCTGCTGCCGGTGCTCGAGCGCCGGGCCGGGCGGGTGCTGTTCAATGGCTGGCCGACGGGGGTGGAGGTGGGCGAGGCCATGGTGCACGGCGGCCCGTTCCCGGCGACCTCGGACGGCCGGACGACGTCGGTCGGCACCCTGGCGATCCACCGCTTCCTGCGCCCGGTCTGCTACCAGGACGTGCCCGCGGAGCTGCTGCCGGAGGCCCTGCGCGACGGCAACCCGCTCGGCCTGTGGCGCCGCGTCGACGGCGACCTCGGCCGGCACTGACGCGCCGGGCGGCCCCGGCGGACGAGAAATCCCAAACGAAGCGCCACGACCGGTGGCGCCGAACATCCCTCGGGAGGCAATCCATGAAGTCGTTTGTCGCAGGTGTCGTCCTTTCCCTCGCGCTCGCCGCCGCGCCGCCGGCCGAGGCGCAGGAGTACCGGGTCAAGTACTCGTTCGCCGATGTCGACCAGCCCGGCGAGAACGCTGCGGCGGCGCACGCGTACGTGTTCAAGGATGCGCTGGAACGGCTGAGCGGCGGGCGCATCGCCGTCGATCTCTTCCCCAACGGTCAGCTCGGCGATGCGAAGTCCATGGCGCAACAGATCCGCCGCGGCACGCTCGGCGTCGCCAGCTTCTCCTCCGGCGTGTTCGCCTCGCTCTACTACCCGAAGCTCGGCATCATCGACCTGCCGTTCCTGTACACGACCCGCGCCGACATGGTCGAGGCGCTGTCCACCAAGTCCCCCTACATCGCCTCGCTGGTCGACACGATCGCCGAGGAAACCGGTGTACGCATCCTTGGTTTCGAGCCGTACGGGTTCCGGAACTTCACTGCGGCGGCCCAGGCGATCCGCGAGCCGGCCGACCTGAAGGGTCTGAAGATGCGCACCCAGGAGATCGTGCCGCACCAGGAGATGATGCGGGCGCTGGGCGCCACGCCGACGCCGATCCCCTTCATGGAGCTCTACGCCGCGCTGCAGTCCGGCGTGGTCGACGGGCAGGAGAACCCGCTGGCGACGATCCTGCAGCAGAAATTCTACCAGGTTCAGAAGAACCTGACCCTGTCCGGCCACCTGATGACCATCGCCGCCATCTTCGTGAACGAAAAATGGTACCAGGGGCTGCCGGCCGACCTGAAGCAGGCGGTCCGCGCCGCGCACGCGGAGGCGTCGCTCGCCTATGCCGGTGTCGGCGCGGTCCAGGACGTGCTCGCCCTGAAGACGCTGAAGGACGAGGGCATGGCGGTGTACGCACCGACGCCGCAGCAGCTCGATGCCTTCCGCAAGGCCACCACCGCCTCCGTGCGCGCCTGGGCGGAGAAGGAATACGGCAAGGAGTTCGTCGACGGCTTCTTCGCCCACGTCGCCGACGTCTCGCACTGACCGCCACGCAGGAAGCCGGGCGCCGGCGCACTCGCGTCGGCGCCGCGGCCGGGAGAAGTACCGAGATGACGAGGTTGAATTCGCTGTATCGGGTTGCCGACCGCATCGTGTTCTGGACCACGGCGGTGCTGACCGGCGGTGTGCTCCTGTCGATGTCCGTCCTGGTCGTCTGGATGGTGGTGGCGCGCTATGCCCTCGACGCCCCGATCTTCTGGGGCGAGGAGACCGCGCGGCTCATGATGTTCTTCCTGGTGTTGATCGGCGGCGCGCTGGCGCTTCGCCTCGATCATCACCCGCGCCTGACGTTGTTCGCCGACATGCTGCCGCGCGCCGCGCGGCAGGCCCTGCGGTTCGCCGTGGACGTGCTGGTGTTCGGCACGCTGGTCGTGCTGCTCGTCCATGGCGCGGCGCTGGCCTTCGACGAGGCGATCATGCGTACACCCTCGCTGCGCATCTCCTACTTCTGGATCTATCTGGCCTATCCCCTGGGCGCCGTCCTGGCGCTGTTCCAGGTGGTGGGACGCCGCGCCGGCGCCGAACTGCCGGCCGGCTTCGACCACGAGGGCGACGCGTGATGTCCGCCCCCCTCGCCATCCTGCTCGTCAGTTTCGCCGCCATGATGCTCGCCGGCATGCCGCTGTCCTTCGCGATGCTGGCCAGCACCGTCGTCTATTTCGTTGTCGACGGCCAGCCGCTGTACCTCGTCGTCCAGCAGTTCTTCATCGGCATCGACAGCTTCACCCTGCTCGCCATCCCCTTCTTCATGCTGGCCGGCGACCTGATGGTGGTGTCCGGCACGGCGGAGAAGATGCTGGCCTTCTCCAACGTCGTCGTCGGCCGCTTCCGCGGCGGCGTGGGCTACGTCACCATCGTCTCCAGCATGCTGTTCGGCGGCTGTTCGGGCTCGGCGATCTCGGAGATCGCCGGACTCGGGCGGATGCAGGTGCGCATGATGGAGGGCGGCGGCTTCTCCCGGCCGTTCAGCACCGCGCTGGCGGTGGCCGCCTCCATCAAGGGGGCGATCATCCCGCCCAGCATTCCCATGGTGCTGGTCGGCGCCATCACCGGCACCTCGATCGGCGGTCTGCTCGTCGGCGGCGCGGTCCCGGGGGTGTTGGTGGCCATCGCCATGGCCGTCGTCATCTTCCTGACCGCGCGGCGCATGGAGCCGGCCCGCCGGGAGCCGCTCGGCCTGCGCGCGCTGGCGCGCATCATGATGGAGTCGGTGCCGTTTCTCGCCATGCCCTTCATCATTCTCGGCGGCATCCTGTCCGGCGTCTTCACGCCGACCGAGGCCTCCGCCGCCGCGGTCGGCTACGGAATCGTGCTCCTGCTGGTCAGCCGACGCGGCCGGCTCGACCTGGGCATGCTCGCCCGTCTGCTGATCCGCAGCGGGACGCTGGCGGCGGCGGTGCTTCTGCTGTCGGGCGCCTCCAGCGTCTTCTCCTGGGTGCTGGCGGCCGAGAAGGTTCCCGACCTCGTCGCCGCGGCGATCTTCGGCATCACCGACAACCGCTACGTCATCCTGCTCATCATCAACGTCTTCCTGCTGGCCTGGGGGCTGGTCATGGACATGCTTCCGGCGATCTTCATCATCGTGCCGATGCTGATGCCGCTGGTGGTGAAGCTCGGTGTCGACCCCATCCATTTCGGCGTGGTGGTGGTCTTCAATCTGGTGATCGGCCTGATCACGCCGCCCTACGGCGCCGCGCTGTTCACCGGCTCCATCGTCACCGGCGTGCCGCTGGAGCGCATCGTGCGCAGCATGGGGCCCTTCATGCTGGCCGCGGTCGCCGTGCTGCTGATCATCACCTACATTCCGGCAACCGTGCTTACCCTGCCACGGCTGTTCGGCCTCCACTGACCCCGCCGGTACGAGCGAGCCCCCCGATGCCCCAGTCCCACCAGTCATCCCGCCCCTCCGCCCTCGCCCCCGAGACGGCGCGCCGCCTGCACGACATCGTCGGCGGCCGGGTCTCGACCAAGCCGGCGGACCTTATCGTGCACGGCCAGGGCGAGTGCTACCACCCGTCGCGGCCGCCCGACGTCGTCTGCTTCCCGGAGACCACCGCCGAGGTGGCGGCGGTGGTCCGGCTGGCGCGCGAGACGAACACGCCGGTCGTCCCTTTCGGTGCCGGAACGTCGCTCGAGGGTCACACCGCCGCCCTGCGCGGCGGCATCTGCATCGATCTCGGCCGCATGAACGCGGTTCTCGAGGTCCGGCCCGAGGACATGGACGCGACCGTGCAGGCGGGCGTGACGCGCAAGCAGTTGAACAGCTACGTCCGCGACACCGGTCTGTTCTTTCCCGTCGACCCCGGGGCCGACGCCACCATCGGTGGCATGGCGGCGACGCGAGCCTCGGGAACGAACGCGGTGCGCTACGGCACCATGCGCGAGAACGTCCTGGCGCTGACCGTGGTGCTGCCGGACGGATCGGTGGTGAAGACCGCGAACCGCGCCCGCAAGTCGGCGGCCGGCTATGACCTGACGCGCCTGTTCGTCGGCTCCGAAGGGACCCTGGGCGTCATCACCGAGGTGACGCTGCGCCTGCACGGCGTGCCGGAGGCGGTGACGGCGGCGGTCTGCTCCTTTCCCGACGCCGCAAGCGCGGTGACGACGGCCATCCAAGTCATCCAGACGGGCATTCCCGTCGCCCGTGTGGAATTCGTCGACGAGGTCGGCATGGCCGCCGTGAACCGTTTCGCCGGTCTCGACTACCCGCCCTCCCCCGCCCTGTTCTTCGAGTTCCACGGCTCCGACGAAGGCGTCAAGGAACAGGCCCGGCGCACCGGCGAGGTGGCGCTGGAGAACGGCGGGTCCGCCTTCTCCTGGGCGACCAGCACCGAGGACCGGAACCGGCTCTGGCAGGCGCGGCACGACTTCCACTACGCCCTGATGGCGCTGCGCCCCGGCGGCAAGATCTGGGGCACCGACGTGTGCGTTCCCATATCGAGGCTGGTCGAGTGCATCGACCTGGCCAAGCGCGATGCGGCGCAGGCGCCGTTCCCGGCGGCCGCGTTGGGCCACGTCGGTGATGGCAACTTCCACATGGGCTACGTCATCGACCCCGACGACGCAGACGAGCGCCGCCTCGCCGAGGATCTCTCGACCCGGCTCGGGCTGCACGCCATCGCGCTCGGCGGAACCTGCACCGGCGAACACGGCGTCGGCTACGGCAAGGTCAAGTTCATGGTCCCCGAATTCGGCGAGGAGGCGGTGGCCCTGATGCGGACGCTCAAGGCGGCGATCGACCCGGCCGGACTGTTCAATCCGGGCAAGATCCTGCCGTCCTGACCGGCCATGGCCCCGCGGGTCACGGTCTCCGTGTCCGACGGCACGACCCGCGGGGAGAAGACGTGGAGCGCCGAACGAGCCCGGTATGCGGCTCCAGAGGGTGGGCCGCGCGGTCAGGGAGTGACGTCGGCCGCGGCCATGCAGACGTACTTCAGCTCGAGGTAGTCGTCGGCGCCGTACCGGGAGCCTTCGCGCCCGAGGCCCGACTGCTTGATGCCGCCGAACGGGGCGACCTCGGTGGAGATCAGGCCGGTGTTGACGCCGACCATCCCGAACTCCAGGGCCTCGGCCACCGCCCACACCTTGTCGAGGTCGCGCGCGTAGAAGTAGGCGGCGAGGCCGTACTCCGTGGCGTTGGCCATGGCGACGACCTCGTCGACCCGGTCGAAGCGCAGCAGCGGCGCCACGGGACCGAAGATCTCCTCGCGGGCCACCGCCATGTCCATGGTGACGCCGGTCAGCACGGTGGGCTCGACGAACAGCCCGCCCCGCCGGTGGGCGCCGCCGCCGACCGCCACCCGGGCGCCGCGGGCGCGGGCGTCGGCGACGTGGCCCAGCACCTTGGCGACCGCCCGCTCGTCGATCAGCGGGCCGACCACGGTGCCCTCGTCGAAGCCGTCGCCCACCGTCAGCCCCGCCACCCGCTCCGCCAGCCTGGCGGCGAAGGCGTCGTGGATGCCGGACTGCACGTAGATCCGGTTGGCGCAGACGCAGGTCTGGCCGGCGTTGCGGTACTTCGAGACGATGGCGCCCTCCACCGCGGCGTCGAGGTCGGCGTCGTCGAAGACGATGAAGGGGGCGTTGCCGCCGAGCTCCAGGCCGAGCTTCATCACCCGGTCGGCGGCCTGCCGCATCAGCCGGCGCCCGACCGGCGTCGAGCCGGTGAAGGTCAGCTTGCGGACCTTGGGGTTGCGGCACACCTCCTCGCCGAAGCCCTGGGCGTCGCGGGTCGGGACGACGCTCAGCAGCCCCGCCGGCAGGCCGGCCCGCTCGGCGAGGACGGCCAGGGCGAGCGCCGACAGGGGCGTCTCCGCCGCCGGCTTGGCCACGACGGCGCAGCCGGTCGCCAGCGCCGGCGCCAGCTTGCGCGCCAGCATCGAGTTGGGGAAGTTCCACGGCGTGATGGCGGCGACGACGCCGACCGGCTGCTTCAGCACGATCAGGCGGTGGCCGCGCCGGTCGCCGGGAACGACGTCGCCGTAGATGCGCTTGGCCTCCTCCGCGTACCACTCCACGTAGGACGCGCCGTAGAGGATCTCCCCCCGGGCCTCGGCCAGCGGCTTGCCCATCTCGGCCGTCAGGATGGCGGCGAGGTCGTCGCGGTGGGCGACCATCAGGTCGTGCCAGCGCCGCAGCACGGCGCCGCGCTCCTTGCCCGTGCGCGCCGCCCACGCCTTCTGCGCGGCGTGCGCGGCGTCGACGGCGGCCCTGGTCTCGTCGGCGCCCATGTCGGGCAGGACGGCGAGGGCGGCGCCGGTCGACGGGTTCGTCACGGCAAAGGCGTCGCCGCCGCCGGCGCGGGCGCGCCAGGCGCCGCCGACGAAGCCGGCCTCGCGCACCAGGGTCCTGTCCGTCAGCCGGGACAGCAGCGTGTCGCACACGGTCATGGGCACTCCTTTGGGGTGTGGGCGCCGGCGCCGGCCACCGCCGCCGGCCGGCCGCATCGGGCGTCCCGCCGGGGCCGCGTCCGGCAGGCCTGCGCGACGATCGACGCCGCCGCGACGCCGACGATGCCGGTGAAACCCAGCAGGGCGGTGAACAGGCCGAGGGCGTCGGCGGCCGCGCCGAACGCCATCACCGGCAGCAGGTTCGCGAGATAGCCGAAGAGGTAGAAGAGCGACATGGCGGTCGCCCGCCGGTCGTCGGGCGCGGCGGCGCTGGCGATCCCGGCGGCCCCGACGAAGGTGATGCCGTAGGCGAAGCCGGCGGCCAGGGTGGCGGCGCAGAACAGCGCCGTGGCGCCCAGCCCGGCGGCGGCCGTGACGACGGCCAGCGCGGCCGCCAGGACCGTCGCGCCGAGCGCCAGGGCGCGGCGGGACTCCCAGGCGCGCGCCCAGATCTGGCTGACGCCGCCCAGCAACTGGAAGGCGGCGACGGTGAGGCCGGGCGCGGCGGCGCCCTGCATGCCGAGGACCTGGTGCGCGATCGTCGTCCCCAGCGCCATGAACACGGCGCCGACGCACCAGGACAGCAACAGGCCGGCCGCCGCCAGCCGGAACCCCGGCAGGAGGAGGATCGCCGTCCGCCGGCCCGGCGCCGCCGCCGGCGGCGCCGCGGCGCGGCACGGCGGCGGCCAGCGCATTCCGGCGATGGCGGCGGCACCGGCGACCGCGGCGGCGGCGATGACGGCGAAGGGGACGGCCGGCGGCCAGGCGCCGGCCTGCAGCGCGACGACGCTGAGCACCGGCCCGAAGGTGCAGCCGGCGGTGAGCGCCACCGCGCCGATCACCGCCGCCCGCCGTTCGTCGTGCGCCGGATCGAGCTCGGCCAGCGCGGCGTTCGCCGCCCCGGTGAGGGTCCCGGTGCCGATCCCGGCGAGCAGCCGGCCGCACAGCAGCCAGGCCACGCCGTCGGCGGCGGCGAACACCAGCGCGCCGACGGCGACGACGAGGAGGCCGGGAACGATCACCCGGCGCCGGTCGCCGATGCGGTCGGAGAGGCGCCCGAGCACCAGCAGGGCGCCGAGCGTCCCCAGCGAATAGACGGCGAACACCGCCGTCAGGGTCAGGGCGTCGATCCCCCAGGCGTCGCGGTACAGGGGATAGAGCGGCGACGGCGCCGTGCTGTTGAGCAGGGCCGTGGCGATGGCGAGCGCGACCAGGATGCGGGCGCCGCCGTGGCGCGCGCCCTCGGTGTGGCTCATTCGGCTGTCTCTCGGGCGGGGGCGTGCGGCGTCCGCCCTCGCCCACGCGCGCGGGGCGGGGAGGATCGCGGCGGGGGCGGAGCGCGCGGCGTCGGGCCTAACGGTCGCGCGGCAGGAGGATGCGGCGGGGGTCGACCTGCTCGCGCAGGATGCGCAGCTCGCCGTCGGTCGGCAGCGGCGTCTCGGGCACGCCGGCGAGATCCCCCAGGTCGAAGCCGGTGGCGTCCTGCAGCGCCCGGCGCGACACCCCGGGATGGATCGAGCGGACCGTCATCGCGCCCGAGGCGCGGTCGAAGCCGAAGATGCACTTGGGGGTGACGACCAGCGCCGGGCCGCCGGCCTCGATGCCGAGCGCCCGCCGGCCCTCGCGGCCGCCGGGATAGCCGACGCCGGACACGAAGTCGACCTTCTCCACGAAGTTGCGGCGTTCGTGGTGCGGCATCATCACGTACTCGCGCCCGAACAGCGTCATGTGCTCGGGCTGCAGGATCGGCCCGACCAGCCGCACCTTGGGGCGGTCGTGGGGGCCGACGCAGACGCTGTTGATGTTGCCCACCCGGTCGACCTGGACGGCGCTGCTGAAGCCGAAGTCGATGTCGCCGCGCTTGAGGGCCCATTGGCCGGGATAGTTCACCATCTGCGACTCGCACGGCAGGTCGCGCAGGACGGCGTCGTGCTCGGAGTCCGGCAGGGCGTCGAGGGCGCCGAGGTCGGGGTTGTGGTAGCAGCCGGCGAGCAGGATCGTCAGGCCGGGCGCGTGCGTCCGCTTGGCCAGCTCCATCGCCGCCAGCGGGACCCCGGTCCCGAACACCGCGGCCATCGGACCGGTGAGCAGCCCGGTGAAGCCGACCTCGTCGTCCTGGAAGTCGCGCGCCAGCGCGACGGCGAGGATCTCGTAGAGTGTTGCCTGCGTGTTCATGCCAGGGAGTCCATGTCCTGCAGCCGAGCCAGCCGCTCGGAGCCGATGAGGTCGAGGTAGGCGAACAGGTCGGCGGGCCCGAAGACGTAGCGGTCGAGGTAGGCGGCGAAGCCGTCCTCCGAGGCCGAGGCCGCGACGTAGGCGGCGACGTGCTCGTCGTCGGCGAAGTAGCGGCCGAGGACCGGCGTGGGATGGGCGCCCCACGGCGCCTCGACCACCGCCGTGGTGCGGTAGGACGGGATCTCCACCAGCCGCGCGTGCCGCCGGATGAAGGACTTCGGCACGATCTTCTCGACCGTCACGATCACCGTGTCGCAGGACCGGGCGAGCAGGACGTCGCCGCTCTGCGGCAGCAGGCGGCGGGCGGGGACGACGACGTTGCCCTGCTCGTCGGCGGCGACGGCGTGGATCACCACGACGTCGGGGTCGGCGGCCGGCAGCGCCTGCATCGGGCGCCCGGTGATCGGGCAGGGGAAGGCGCGGATGTCCTTGTTGTGGGTGAGGACGTCGTTTCCGCCGAGGAAGCCGACGGGCCAGAAGGCGAGCCCCTCCTGGTTGGCGCGGAAGCGGTCCCAGCTCGCCATCTCGGGATAGTCGACGACCTCGAGGCGGCCGCCCTCGACCATCCGGCGGAAGTTGCGCGCCAGGCCGTGCTTCTCGAAGCCGACGTACGAGGTCTCGACCCGCGCCAGGCATCCCGCCCCGGCGAGCAGGTCGATGTCGTAGGCGTTGGCGGTGCCGACGATGGTCAGGCCGCGGCGGCGCTGGCGGACCAGTTCGCGCACGAACGCCATCGGCTTCTGGTAGACGGCGAACCCGCCGAGCGCGACGCGGGCGCCTTCGGGGACGAGGCGGGCCGCCGCCTCCAGGGAAACGACCTTCGATTTCAGTTGCGTCACGGTAGGGCTCCGACGTGCTGCAGGGAAGACGGGGCGCCGGCGGGCGGAGGCCGCCCGCTCAGGCGGAGCCCCAGGGCCGGCGGTTGCGCAGCATGCTCCACCAGACGGCGACGATGATCACGATGCCCTGGGCGATGAGGAAGATCACCGGGTCGATGCCGTTCAGCACCATGCCGTTGCGCAGCACCGCGACGAAGAACACGCCGAGCACCGTGCCGACGATGCGGCCGACGCCGCCGTTCAGGCTGGTGCCGCCGACGATCACCGCGGCGATCACGTCCAGCTCCATCAGCTCGCCGACGGTGGGGCTGCCGGCGTTGAGACGGCCGACCAGCATCACCCCGCCGACGGCGGCGAGCATCTGCACGACCACCAGGACCGTGACGCGCAGCGCGCTGACCCGCACGCCGTAGCGCGCGGCGGTCAGGGCGTTGCCGCCGAGGGCGTAGAGGTGCCGGCCGAAGCGCATCTGCGACAGCACCAGCCAGCCCCCGGCGATCGTCGCCGCCATGATCCAGATCGGCACCGGCAGGCCGGCGATCTCGCCGTACCAGACGTACTCCAGCGAGGTCGGCAGCGGCCCGATGGTCAGGCCGTCGCTGATGAAGAAGGCGGTGCCGCGCAGCGCCGACAGGAGGCCGAGCGTGGTGATGAACGAGGGAATGGCCCAGAACACCCGCAGCAGCCCGGTGACGCAGCCGACGCCGGCGGCGGCCGCGACGACGATCAGGAAGGCGACCCCCATCGGCAGGCCGGTCTGCACCACCAGCAGGGCGAACAGCGTTCCGGACAGGCCGACCGTGGCGCCGACCGAGAGGTCGATCTCGCCGGCGATGATCACCATGGTCATGCCGACGGCGATGATCGCGACGACCGAGGTCTGCTGGAGCAGGGTGACGAAGTTTTCGGGCGTCAGGAAGTTGGGCGCCGTCAGCCCGAACAGGACGATGAGCGCGACGAGGGCCAGCCCCACGCCGATTTCCGCCCGCCAGGTGCTGAGATCCGCTTTCCAGCGGCCGGTGCCGACCGCGGCCGCGTTGTGCTGAATGGTTCCGTCCATGATCTTGCGTCCAGGGGTTGGGGAGCGGGGCGGCCGGCGGCCGGTGACGGCCGGCCGCCCGCGGCGACCGTCAGTGGGCGAGCGACTTGACGAGCTCCAGATACTCGTTGACGCCGGCGGGGTCGCGCTTGGTGTACAGGCGGACCGGCACGGTGACGTTGCGCGGCTGCGGCTCGCCGCGCAGGCTCTTGACGGCGGTTTCGACGGCGGTGAAGCCGATCCGGTAGGGCTGCTGGTCGGACACCGCCTGGAGGTTGCTGGCGGGGTCGAGCAGCATCTCGGCGAGCTCCTGGCTCATGTCGATGCCGTACAGCTTGGCCGCCGCGTTGGAGCGCCGCGCCGCGGCGGCGGCGCCGGCCAGCGAGCCCGAGTTCGACGCCCAGATCACCTGGGTCGCCGGGTCGCGCTGCAGGATGTTCTCGAAGGCGTTGGCCCCCTGCTCCGGCGTCGCCGCCGCCACCTCGGCGACGACCTTGAAGTCGCTGCCCTCGATGCCGGAGAGCAGGCCGGAGCGGCGGGCCTGCATGTTGGGGTTGGTCGGCGGCAGGGTGATCAGCCCGATGGTCGCGGCGCCGGACAGCTCCTTGTCGACGTGGCTCCTGATCTCCCGTCCGACGGTCGCGGCGAGCTCGTGGCTGTCCACGCCGATGGTGTGGCTGGCGATGCCGTCGTCGGCCAGCGGCGCGTCGTAGTCGACGATCATCGTGCCGCGCTCCTTGGCGCGGCGGGCCGCCGCCACCGAGGCCTGCCGGTCCAGCGGCGGCATGACGATGACGTCGACGCCGCGGGTCACGAAGTCCTCGACGACCTGGCCTTCCGTCGCGAGCTGGCGGCGGTTGAGGCCGACCTGGAGATCGGCCCCGTACTTCTCGGCCGCGTCCTGCATGCCGCGCTCGATCTGCTGCCAGAACTGCGAATCGCGGGCGTAGATGATGCCGCCGACGGAAACGCGGTCGTCGGCGTGCGCCGCCCCCACGGCGGCGGTGGCGCCCATCGCCAGGGCGATCAGGGAAACGGTGATGGTCTTCCAACGCACGTTCATGCTTTCCTCCCCTTGTCGTGCTGAGCCGTGCCACGTCCTCCGGGGTGCCGGGACGGCCGTCCCCCGGCCGTGGCGGAGCCGATCGCCGGCCGGCCGCGGCCGGTGGAGCGCGGCGAGGGCGCCGAGGCGATTCGTCCTGAAGCGATTCGTCCTGAAGCGATTCGTCCTGAAACGATTTCCGAAAACGTTTCTGCAGTTACCCTCGCACAGCGCCGGCATCCCGTCAATGTTCGATCATGCACCAATCCGTCGGAGCATCGGTGTGCCCGGAGCCGGCGCGCCGCCGGCGGCCTCGGCCGGCGGCGGCGGGTGTCCGACGCTGCGGGCGTGCTGCCGCCGCAGCTCGGCGTAGAGCCCGGCGAGCTCGGGGTCCGGCTCGATCCGGCGGGCGATGCGCACCATGCCGTCGGTGGCCGCGGCGAGGTCGGGATAGAGGCCGACGCCGACGGCGGCCAGCACCGCGGCGCCCAGGGACGACGCCTCGACCACCTCGGGGATGACGATCGGCCGGTCCAGCACGGCGGCGCGGACCGCCATCCACAGCGCGTTGCGCGTGCCGCCGCCGACCCCCCGCACCTCGTCGATGGCCAGGCCGCGGCCGGCCAGCGCGTCGAAGACGTCGGCCACGGCGTAGGCGCAGCCCTCCAGGGTCGCCCGGAACAGGTGCGCCGGGCCGTGCTCGAAGCCGAGCCCGGCGACGCTGGCGCGCTCCCCGGCGTTCCAGCGCGGCGTCCGCGTGCCGGCGAAGGCGGGCGAGACGGTCACCCCGGCGGCGCCGGGCGGGACGCCGCGGGCCGCCTCGGTCAGGCGCTCGACGTCGCCGCCGAGCAGCGCCGCCACGTGGGCCACGGCGCCGCCGGTCGCCGCCATCGGCCCGCCCACCATCCACGCGGTGCCGACGGGAAAGCGGTTGAGGACGAGCCGCCCCGCCGCGTCGGGCACCGGCACGGGGGTGTAGGCGAAGACCACGTCGGTGGTGCCGATGACGTCGATGGCGCGGCCCCGCCGGACCGAGCCGCCGCCGATCCCGGCGACGGTGCCGTCGGGGGCGCCGACCACCACCGGCGTCCCGTCGAGCAGGCCGGTCCGCGCGGCGGCCGCGGCGGTCACCGTGCCGGCGATCTGTTCGGCGCCGCGGACCGGCGGGAACAGGCCGGGCCGCAGGCCGAGGCCGGCGATCAGGTCGTCGCGCCAGGTGCCGGCCACCACGTCGAAGGCCAGGGTGTAGGAGGCGCTGCTCGGGTCGGTCACCGCCTCGCCGGTGAGGTGGAACACCAGCCAGTCCTTGACGGACAGGGCGTGGGCCGCGCGGGCCAGCGGCTGCGGCTGGTGGCGGGCGAACCACAGCAGCTTCGGCACCGTCAGCTCGGGATCGCTGCGCCGGCCCGTCGCCGCGTGGATCGCGTCGGCGCCGAGGCGGGCGCGGAGATCCTCGGCCTCGGCGACGGCGCGACGGTCCTGCCAGGTGACGATCGGGGCGAGCGCCCTGCCCTCGCCGTCGCACAGGACGGTGCCGAGGGCGGCGGTGACGCCGACCGCGGCGACGCGCGCGGCGGCGGCGGGGTCGGCGGCGAGGACGTCGCCCAGGACGGCGAGCGTCGACCGCAGCAGGGCCTCCGGATCGCATTCGCACAGCGCGCCTTGGACGGTCGACGCCACCGGCCGCGACGCCTGCCGGCGGCACCGCCCGTCGGCGTCGAACAGGCCGGCGCGGACGCTGCTGCTGCCCGCGTCGATCGCCAGGAGAAGGTCTCGGACCGGCATCGCGTCACGCCTCCCCGGCGAAGGGGGACGGCCGCCGCGCGCCGCGGGCGCCGAGCCGCTTGGAAGGGATACCCATCATGGAAGCAGGCCATTGTTCTGCATCGGGAATGTCAGAAGAACACAAAAAACGATTTCCGAAAACGTTTTTATCGGGTAAGCCTGTTTGCGACGGCGCGGCCCCACCGGCGGGCCGCCGCAGACGCCCAGGAGGGAATTGCCATGACAGTCACGCCCACGCCGCAGGCCGCAAGCCGAACCCTGAAGAGCGCCCAGGCGCTGGTGGAATGCCTCAAGCTCGAAGGCGTGGAGTTCATATTCGGCGTCCCCGGCGGACAGACGCTGGCGATCATGGACGCCCTGTACGACGAGCCCGGCATCCGCTTCATCACCACCCGCGACGAGCGCGCCGCCGCCCACATGGCCGACGCCTATGGCCGCCTGACCGGCCGGCCCGGCGTCTGCCTGGCGACCACCGGCCCGGGCGCCACCAACCTGATCACCGCGGTCGGCGGCGCGCACCGCGACTCCAGCCCGGTCATCGTCATCACCTGCAACAACCGCCGCCGCCACATCGGCCAGGACGACAACCAGGACGCCGATCACATCAGCCTGTTCCGCCAGTTCACCAAGCTGAGCCGCTTCGTGCCGGACAGCGAAGGAATTCCCCAGGCGGTGCGCGAGGCGTTCCGCGTCGCCACCACCGGCAATCCCGGCCCGGTGCTGCTGGACTTCGCCCGCGACGCGGTGGAGGGCGGCGAGGTCGCCTTCGAGAGCATCCCGCCGGAGCGCTACCGCTTCACCGACTGTCCGCAGGCCCCCGCGGCGGCGATCGCCGCCGCCGTCGAGCGGCTGAAGGCGGCGCGCAAGCCGGTGATCTGGGCCGGCCGCGGCGTCGTCATCGCCGGGGCCACCGCGGCGGTGCTGGCCGCCGCCGAGGCGCTCGGCGCGCCGATCGTCACCACCTTCAACGGCATCTCCGCCGTGCCGGGCTCCCACGACCTCGTCTTCGGGCCGCGCAGCCGCTTCGGCACCAAGGTCTCCAAGGAGCTGCTCGCCGGCGCCGACTGCGTGCTGGCGGTGGGCAACAGCTTCAACGCCGCCTCGACCTCGCGCTGGACCTTCCCGCTGACGCGCAACATCGTCCACGTCGACCTCGACCCGACCGTCATCGGCCGCAACTATCCGGTCGCCGTCGGCGTCGTCGGCGACGCGGCCGACGCCATGGCGCGGATCGCCGCGGCGCTGCGGGACGAGCCGCGCGACCCGGCGCGGGCCGACTGGCTGGCCGGCGCCAAGGCGCTGCGCGCCGGCTGGGCCGCCGAGGTGTTCGCCGAGTCCATGGGGGCGAGCACGCCGATCAAGCCGCAATGGGTCATGAAGGTGCTGGGCGAGGCGATCGACGAGAACACCGTCACGGTCGCCGACGCCGGCAACCCGGGCGTGTGGACCCACCTCCTGCCGATCCGCACGCCCGGCTCCTACATGAAGCCGGTCGGCTTCGGCAACATGGCGTTCGGCCTGCCGGCGGCCATCGCCGCCAAGCTGGCGGCGCCCGGCAAGGACGTGGTCGCCGTCGTCGGCGACGGCTCGCTCGGCATGTGCCTCGGCGAGATCGAGACGGCGGTGCGCGAGAAGGCGCCGCTGACGCTGGTCGTCATGAACGACCTCGCCTACGGCAACATCAAGCAGGAGGAGCTGCACTTCCACGGGCAGCGCTACATCGGCGTCGACTTCGGCGACGTCGACTACGCCGGGCTGGCGAAGTGCATGGGCGGCGACGGCGTCAAGGTGACCGATCCGGCGCGGCTCGCCGAGGCGATCGCCGCCGGCAAGCGCTCGGACCGGCTGTTCCTGATCGACGTGCGCATCGACGGGTCGGAGAACGTCTGGAAGGACCCGATCTGACGGCGGCCGGCGCCGGCCGGGGCGGCCCGACCCGTCCCGGCCGGCGGGCCGGCACCCCGGTCAGGAGCGGGCCCTGGCGGCCTCGCGCTTGGTCGTCTCGCGCTTGGTCGTCTCGCGCTTGGCCGTCTCGGGCTTGGTTGGCGGGGCGGTGGTCCCGCGCACGACCAGGCGGGTCGGGAAGATCTGCTCGCGCGGCGGCAGCCCGGGCTCGCGGATGCGCTCGATCAGCAGGTCGGCGGCGGCGGCGCCCATGGCGCGCTTCTGGAGATGGACCGTCGTCAGGTTGATGGCCCGGAAGCCGGCCAGGGCGATGTCGTCGAGCCCGACCACCGAGAGCTGCCCCGGCACCGCCAGGCCGGATTCCAGCGCCGCCTCGATCAGGCCGAGGGCGTTGATGTCGCTGCTGCCGAGCACCGCCGTCGGCGGCCGGCGCAGGCGCAGGAAATGGCGGCCGGCGCTGATGCCGCTCTCGAAGCCGTAGTCGCCGCGGTACACCAGGTCGTCGTCGACCTTCAGCCGCAGGCCGGCGGCTTCGGCCAGGAAGGTCTCCAGCCGCTCGCGGGCCGAGCTGGAATCGGCGGGGCCGCGCACGAAGCCGATGCGCCGGTGCCCCAGGGCGTGCAGGTGGTGGATCGCCTCG
The DNA here is from genome assembly GCF_051225715.1 of Azospirillum sp. ST 5-10. Classification (NCBI taxonomy): domain Bacteria; kingdom Pseudomonadati; phylum Pseudomonadota; class Alphaproteobacteria; order Rhodospirillales; family Azospirillaceae; genus Azospirillum; species Azospirillum sp. ST 5-10. The sequence continues at coordinate 320,847 of NZ_JBPJSP010000003.1, read as the reverse complement.
CTCAGCCCGGTCACGTTGTCCGACCCGACATAGTCCTCCGGCACCTCGGGGTTGCGCCGCTGCACCAGCACGTACGGCGTGCCCGAGGCGAGCAGCGCGCGCACCGCCGGCGACGCGACGTGCTGGGAGATCATCACCATGCCGTCGACCTGGCGGTCGAGGAGCGTGCGCATGTGCCAGAGCTGCTTCTCCTCGTCGCCGTCGGTGTTGCACAGCAGCAGCGTGCACTTCTCGCGCACCGCCACGTCCTCCACGCCGCGCACGAAGTCCGGCGAGGACGGGTTGGCGACGTCGGCGACCAGCACGCCGATGGTGAAGCTGCGCTGCATGCGCAGCGCGCGCGCCACCGCCGACGCCCGGTAGCCGAGCCGTTCCGTCGCCTGCTGCACCAGCGCCCGCGTCTCCTCGCTCACGTGCTGCTTGCCCGCGAGGGCGTTCGACACCGTGGACAGGGCGAGCCCGGTCTCCCGCGCCACATCGCGTATCGTGACACGCCTGCGTTCGGCCATGTGCGTTCCTTCAGAAGTACGGGTTGCTGACTGTGCGGGCTCTGCAATGCAGGCGCTCGGACAATTCGGCATTGACATGCCGCGGGAGCCATGGCTAGCCTGCCAAACAAGAAACGTTTTTGGGAAATCGTTTTTTTGGCCGTCGTCCCGCACCCCGCCCGGCCGGGCCCGGGCGCGGACCCAACGCTGCATGGAGGAGACGCTTGCCCCAACCGCTCCGCTCCCGACCCGTCGCGCGCCGCGCCACGCGTCCGTCCCGCGAGGAGGCCCTGGCATGACCTCCCACGTCCTGCTCGAGGCCAAGGGCATCCGCAAGAGCTACGGCGCGGTCCAGGCCCTGCGCGGCATCGACCTCAAGATCCGCCGCGGCGAGACGATCGCCCTGGTCGGCGACAACGGCGCCGGCAAGAGCACGCTCGTCAAGATCCTCTCCGGCGCCGTGCAACCGACCAAGGGCGACATCGCCTTCGACGGCCGCCAGGTCCGCATGAGCTCGACCGACGTCGCCCGTTCGCTGGGGATCGAGACGGTCTACCAGGACCTCGGCCTGTGCAACAACATGAACGTCGCCGAGAACATCTTCCTCGGCCGCGAAAGGCGCCGCCGTCTCGGCTTCCTCAACCTGCTGGACAAGCGGGCGATGCGGCGCGAGGCCGAGGCGGCCCTGAAGGGCCTCTCCATCAACGCGCCGCACCCCGACGCCAACGTCGCCGGCCTGAGCGGCGGCCAGCGCCAGGCGGTCGCCCTGGCGCGGACCAAGCTGTGGCACAGCTCGCTGGTCCTGCTCGACGAGCCGACCGCCGCGCTCGGCGTGCAGGAGACCAAGCGCGCCATGGACGCCGTGCGCAAGCTCCAGGACGAGGGGGTCGCCATCGTCCTGATCACGCACAGCATGCCCATGGTGATGGAGATGAGCCAGCGCGTCGTCGTGCTGCGGCACGGCCACAAGGTGGGCGACGTGCCGACCGCGTCGCTGTGCGGCGACGACGTCGTGGCGCTGATCACCGGCGCCCGCCAGAACCGCATCGAGGCCGCCTGAGGCCGCCCGGGCCGCCCGGGCGCTCTCCGCCCCCTCCGCAACCGTTCATCGCCGGTGTCGCCATGCCACTGCACTCCAAGCTCGTTCCGCTGGACGAGGCGGTCAGCGCCGTCGCCGACGGCGCCTCTCTCACCGGGGGAGGCTTCGCCCACTCCCACCAGCCGCTCGCCTTCACCCGCGCCCTGATCCGGGCCGGCCGCCGCGACCTGTCGCTGATGGGCGTGGCGGAGTGCTGGGTCGCCGAGTTCCTGGCCGCCGCCGGCATGCTGCGGCGGGCCCACTTCTCGAACTTCATGTTCGAGGGCTTCGGCCGCTGCCGCCGCTTCTCCGAGGGCGTCGAATCCGGCGCGATCGCGGTCGAGGACCACAGCCACTTCGGCATGGTCATGCGCCTGATGGCGGGCGGCCTGGCCCTGCCCTTCATGCCGCTGTCCGCGATGAGCGGGACCGACATCCTGGCGCAGCCCGGCTTCGAGCCGCCGGAGGCCAAGGCGGCCCGGCTGGCCTCGCCGTTCGGCAACGGCACCGCCACCGTCGTCTCGCCGCTGCGCCCCGACGTCGCCGTCATCCACGCCGCCCGGGCCGACCGCCTCGGCAACGTCCAGCTCTTCGGCACCAGCTCGGTCGTCGAGGAGCAGGCGCGCGCCGCCCGCACCGTCATCGTCACGGTCGAGGAGATCGTCGACACCGACGTCATCCGCCGCCAGCCCGAGCTGACCCTGCTGCCCGGGCTGATGGTCGACATGGTCGTGCACCTGCCCTACGGCGCCCACCCCACCGGCGTCTACGGCTACTACGACCACGACGCGCCGCATCTGGCCGACTACTACGCCGCCTCCCGCACCGCCGAGGACGCCGCGCGCTGGCTGGACCGCTGGGTGCACGGCCTGCCCGACCACTTCGCCTATCTCGACGCGGTCGGCGCGTCCCGCCTGCTGAAGCTGCGGGTGGACCCGGCCCTCGGCTATCTCCGCACGGAGTCCGTCCATGCCTGACATCAGCCGCGATGAGTACATGGCGGTCGCCGCGTCGCTGGAGATCGGCGACGGCGAGACCGCCTTCATCGGCACCGGGCTGCCGATGGTGGCCGCCTATCTGGCCAAGGCGACCCACGCCCCCCGGGTGAACCTCGTCTTCGAGTCCGGGATCATCGATCCCCGGCCGGTCGAGCTGGCGACCGGCGTCGGCGACTACCGCCTGGTCCACGGCTCGACCAAGGTGGCCGGCACCTTCTACGCCCTGAGCCTGCTGCAGCAGGGCAAGGTCGACATCGGCTTCCTCGGCACCGCCGAGATCGACCCCTACGGCAACCTCAACTCCACGGTGATCGGCCCGTACCGCTCCCCCAGCGTCCGCCTGCCGGGCAGCGGCGGCGCCAACGACATCGCCAGCATGGCCCGCCGCTTCGTGGTGATCTGCCGGCTCGGCCGCCGCCGCTTCGTCGAGCGGCTCAATTACCTGACGACGCCCGGCTTCCTCACCGGCCCCGGGGCGCGCGAGGCGGCGGGGCTGCCGGGGGCCGGCCCGGTGCGGGTCATCACCGACCTCGGCATCCTCGGCTTCGATCCCGACACCAAGCGCATGCGCATCGAACAGCTCTTCCCCGGCGTCGCCGTCGACGACGTCCGCCGCGAGGTCGCCTTCGAGATCGGCGTGTCCGAGCGGCTTGGCGAGGCGCCCGTGCCGAGCGCGGAGCAGCTCCGTCTGCTGCGGACCGCCATCGACCCCGACGGCGTCTACGTCGGCCGGGCGGCCCCGCAACTCTGACCCCCCGCCCGGTCCGCCGGGCGAAACGGAAGACAGGATCATGGCTCAGGGAAAGTCCAAGGTCGCGTCCATCGAACAGGCGGTGGCCCTCATCCGCGACGGCGACGTCGTCGCCATCGGCGGGCACACCGCCCGCCGCCATCCCATGGCGCTGGTGCGCGAGATTGTCCGCCAGGGCCGCAGGCGGCTCCACGTTGTCGGCTGGAACAACGGCATCGACATGGACATGCTGATCGGCGCCGGCTGCGTCGCCACGGCGGAGACCTCCTACATCGGCATCGGCAGCCTCGGCCTGGCGTTGAACTACCGCCGGGCGGCCGAGGCCGGCGGCATCCGCGTCATCGAGCATTCCGAAACCACCGCCATGGACCGCTTCCGGGCGACCGCCATCGGCGTCCCCTACATCCCGACCAAGACCGGCATCGGCACGGACCTGCCGCGGACCAACCCGCACCTCAAGCCGATCACCGACGTCTTCACCGGCGAGCCCTGGCTCGCCGTCGAGGCGATCCGGCCGGACGTCGCCATCATCCACGCCCACGCGGCCGACGCCGCCGGCAACGTCCAGCTCGACGCCGAGCGCTGGCACGACACCTCGCCGGACGTGATGATCGCCAAGTCGGCGCGCACGGTCATCGTCTCGGTCGAGCAGATCGTCAGCGAGGAGACGGTGCGCAGCCGGCCCATCGACACCATCCTGCCGCGGGTCGACGTGACCTGCGTCGTCGAGGCGCCCTACGGCGCGCATCCCTGCTGCTGCGACGCGCGCTACGACTACGACCTCGAGCATCTGCGCGCCTACCACGAGGCCTCCGCCACCGCCGAAGGCTTCCAGGCCTGGCTCGACACCTACGTCCACGCCCCGGCGGACAACTGGGCCTATCTCGACACGATCGGCATGGCGTCGCTGATGGGCATCAGCATGAAGAGGACGGCCCGCCCATGACCACCCCCTCCCACACCCTCGCCGAGCTCCTCACGGTCTGCGTCGCCCGCGAGCTCGAGGACGGCGGCCACGGCTTCATCGGCCTCGGCACCGGCGGGCGCGCCTTCACCCTGGCGGTCGGCGTCCCCTCCGTCGGGGCGGAGCTCGCCCGCCGCCTGCGCGGCATCGACTTCGTCACCCAGTACGGCGTCGCCTTCGAGCCCGACCTGACGCGGACGCCGCGGAACTTCGCCGATCCCTACCTGCTCGCCTGGCCGAGCAAGGCGCACGTCCGGGTCGAGGAGTGCCTGGAGTTCTTCCGGCGCGGCAAGATGACGGTCGGCTTCACCTCGGGCGCGCAGATCGACCCCCGCGGCAACCTCAACACCGTCTGCATCGGTGCCCACGACCGGCCGAAGGTCCGCCTCGTCGGCCCCATCGCCCAGAGCGACCACTGCACCTACGCCCGCTACACCTTCGTCATGATGGTGCAGGAGAAGCGCAGCTTCGTGGAGCGCCTCGACTTCCGCTCGGCGCTCGGCCACGGCGACGCCCCGGGCGACCGCCGGCGCCTGGGCGTTCCCGGCGGCGGCCCGCGCAAGGTGTTCACCGACCGCGCGGTGTGGGGCTTCGACGCCGACGGCTTCATGCAGGTCGAGAGCCTGCATCCCGGCGTCACCCGCGCGGCGCTGGAGGAGACGGTCGGCTTTCCCGTGCGCTACGCCGACGGCCTGACCGAGACGCCGCCGCCGAGCGCCGAGGAGCTGCGCCTGATCCGCGAGGAGATCGACCCCGAGGGCCTGTTCCTCGAGGCGCGGATCGCGTAACACTGGCGCCGCCGGGCCCCCGCCGCCGCGGGGGCCCGGGCCGCAGCAGAGGAGACCCGAGTGGCCGGTGCTTTGAATGGTCTGAAAGTCCTCGATCTCTCCCGCTTCATCGCCGGCCCCCACTGCAGCATGGTCCTGGGCGATCTCGGCGCCGACGTCGTCAAGGTCGAACGGCCCGGCCGCGGCGACGACACGCGGATACTCCCCCCGGAGGTCGGCGGCGAGACCCTCTACTACATGGTCTTCAACCGCAACAAGCGCGGCATCACGCTCAACCTGCGCGACCCGCGCGGCCAGGCGCTGCTGCGCGACCTCGCCGCGCGGGCGGACGTCCTCGTCGAGAACTTCCGGCCGGGCACCATGGAGCGCATGGGCTGCGGCTGGGAGGACCTGCGCGCGCGCAACCCGCGCCTGATCATGGCGCGCATCTCCGGCTACGGCCAGACCGGCGCGAAGGCGCAGGAGCCGTGCTTCGACGTCATCGCCCAGGCGGCGTCGGGCCTGATGGAGATCACCGGCGCGGCCGACGGGCCGCCGACCATGGCCGGCACCTACGTCGTCGACTACACCACGGCGCTCTACGCGGCGATCGGCATCATGGCCGCCGTGGAGCGGCGCCACCACACCGGCGAGGGCCAGATGCTGGACATCAGCCTCATCGGCAGCGCCACCTCCCTGCTGATGACGGCGATCCCCGAGCAGGCGCTGTTCGGCCGCGCCATGACGCGCATGGGGAACCGCGACCGCTACGCGGCCCCCGCCGGCACCTTCCGCACGCGCGACGGCGCCTGGGTCCACCTGATCGGCGGCAACAGCAACCACTTCCCGCGGCTCGTCCGGATGCTGGAGCGGCCCGACCTGCTGAGCGACCCGCGCTTCGCCACCGGCGCCGACCGCATGCGCCACGCCGACGCCCTGGAGGGCATCGTCGCCGCCTGGGTGGCCCGGCACGCCGCCGACGAGGTCCTCGCCGCGGCCCGGCGCGCCGAGGTCCCGGCCACCCGGGTCGCCACCGTCGCCGACGTCGCCGCCGACCCCGACCTGCGCGCGCAGGGTCACATCGTCGAGGTCGAGCACCCCACGGCCGGGCGGGTCCCCATGCAGGGCATCCCCGTCCGCCTGTCCGAATCGCCCGCCGCCGTCGAGCGGCCGCCGCCCCGGCTCGGCGAACACACCAGCGAGATCCTCGGGGAATGGCTCGGCCTGTCGGCCGCCGAGGTCGACGGGCTGCGGCGCGCCGACGTCCTGTGACCCCGGCGCGCCCGCCCTCCCCGCGGCACGGCCGCGAGGGCGGCGGGCGGCCGCGCCGTCCGGCTACCGGTCGCTGCCGGCCGAGCGCAGGGGCCCGAGGTCCGCGGCCCGCCCGGCCGGCGGGGCCTCGCGGCGGCGCGACCGCCGGAGCTGGACGGCGACGAGGACGGCCAGCAGCGCCAGCCCGGCCACGTCGCTCCAGATGGCGCCCTCGAAGAGACCGGCGGGGATGAGCGAGAGGATGCCGCCGCCGGCGGCGGCGGCGCGCATCGCCGGGCCGATCGGGCCCATGAGGAAGCCGACGGCGCCGGCGGTGGTCATGTAGATGCCGGCCACCGCGGTGACCAGCGCCCAGGCGACCTGCAGCGCGTCGCCCTGGAGGATCAGCGAGGGCGCGAACAAGAAGAGGAACGGCACGACGTACGCCGGCCAGCACAGCTTCATGGCCTCGACGCTGGTGGCGATCGGACCGGTCCCGGCGATGTTCGCCGCCGCGAAGGAGGCGAGCGCCACCGGCGGCGTGACCATCGACAGCAGCCCGAAGTAGAAGACGAAGAGGTGGGCGGCGACCACCGGTATGCCGACCTCGACCAGCGCCGGGGCCACCAGCGTGGCGAGCAGGATGTAGACCCCGACCGTCGGCATCCCCATCCCCAGCACGATCGAGATCAGCGCGGTGATGACCGCCAGCACGATTGCGCTGTTGCCGCTGGCGTTGATGATGTGGAGCGTCAGGTTGAAGGCGAGCCCGGAGATGTTGAGCACGCCGATGATGATGCCGGCCGCCGCGCAGACCACCAGCAGGTCGAGGGAGGCGCGGCCCGCCCCGCCGATCACCGGCCAGAGGTCGGCGAGCCGCAGGCGCCGCCCCTTGTAGCGGAAGAGGAAGCTGCCGGCCAGCAGCACCAGCACCGACAGGATCGCCGAGCGCTCCGGGCGCATGTTCATGGCGAACAGCGTGTAGAACAGGACGACGAAGGGGATCACGAAGTGCCAGCCGGCGCGCAGCGCCGCCCCGGCGCGCGGGATCTCGGCCGCCGCCAGGGGGCGGATGCCGCGCTTGCCGGCCGACAGGTCGACGTTGATGAAGATCGCGAGATAGTAGAGGAAGGCCGACGGCAGCGCCGCGAGCATGACGTCGACGTAGTCGATGCCGATCATGTCGGCCATGATGAAGGCGGCCGCCCCCATCACCGGCGGCACGAGCTGGCCGCCGGTCGAGGCGACCGCCTCGACCGCGCCGGCGTAGGCCGGCGGGAAGCCGGCGCGCTTCATCATCGGGATGGTCACCACGCCGGTGCCGACGACGTTGCCGACGGCGCTGCCCGAGATCGAGCCGAACAGCGCCGAAGCGGCGACCGCCACCTTCGCCGGCCCGCCGCGGAACCGGCCCATGCCGGCGAGCGCCAGGTCGTTGAAGAAGTCGGCCGCCCCGCAGGTCGCCAGGAGCTGGCCGAACAGCAGGTACGGCACGACGATCACCACGGCGACCTTCAGCGCCGTGCCGAGCATGCCGTTGGCGTCGATGGCGAGATAGACCACCAGCTCCTCGGGCGTGGTCAGCCGGCTGCCGAGCTCGCCGGGGATGAGATGGCCGAGCAGGCCGTAGGCCAGGAAGACCAGGACGACGGCGAGGATGCCGAGGCCGGCGGCGGGGCGCAGGTTCAGCATCAGCGCCCCGAAGAGCACGGCGGAGAGCGCCACCAGCCAGCCCGGCAGGAAGGGCGCCTCCATGGAGATGGCGACGTACGCCGCCGCGACGTAGGCGCCGACCGCCAGGGTCAGCGCCGCCGCCGCCAGCGCCGCCGCGCGCCGCCACGCCGCGGCGGTGCGCGCCATCGCCAGGAACCCGGCCGCCAGGGCGAGCGACAGGCCGGCGACGAGCAACTGGGCGTCGTACACCGACAGCCCGAGGTAGCGCGGCAGGTCGGCCGCATAGGCGGCCGACAGCAGCACGATCAACACCCCGGCCAGACTTTCGAGCCGGCCGATCACACGGTCCGTCATCCGATCCCCCAACCCGACCGTCGCGTCACTTCGTCAGCCCGATGGACCGGTAGTAGTCCACGGCACCGGGGTGGTAGGTCAGCCCCTCGAACCGCGGCGCCATCCGCTCCGGCGTGAAGTCGGCGAACGTCTTGACGATGCCCCGCACCTTCTCGGGGTGGTCGTGCAGCAGGGTCACGACCCGCTTGACCAGGTCGTCCGGCACGTGCGCCCCGGCCGTCAGCACGTAGTCGTAGCCCATCATCGGCGTCGGCCCCTCGATCCCCGGTGCCGCCCCGGGCTGCACCACCTCGACGTAGGAGGTGGGGACGAACTTCTTCATGGCGGCGTCGGCCTCGGGGGTGTTGGGAACGGCCAGCCAGCGGATGCCGACGGCGGCGTCGGCCTCGCGCGTCTTGCCGCCCTGCAGGGCGAAGAAGGCGACGTCGGCGTTGCCGGCGATGAAGTCGTCGACCCCGTTCGGCACCGACGGCACGTTGACCGGCTGCATGTCCTCGATCGTCAGCCCGCCGGCGGCGAGCAGCCCATCGACCTGGAAGCGCAGGGTCGGCTGGGCGGTGTAGCCGTAGGTGACGGTCAGGCCCTTGATGTCCGACACGGTCTTGTAGGGCGAAGCCTTGCGCACCATCAGCCCGTAGGCCGAGGAGCTGAGCGAGGCGACGGCGCGCAGGTTCTTCAGCGCCCGGCCCTCGAACGGCTCCTGCCCCAGCACGGCGGCCGAGAAGTCCGGGCTCGGCACGAGCTGCAGGTCGAGCCGCCCGGCGTTGATCAGCGGCATCGACTGGCCCGAGCCGCCGTAGGACTGCACCCGCACGTCGAGGCCCAGCTCGTCGGACAGGAACTTGGCCAATCCGGCGTTCACGGCGTAGTTCTGCGACCCCTGGGTGCCGGCGCCGATGCCGACCGACTGGGCGGCGGCGCCCGACGTGGCCGCGAGGACGGCCATGCAGGCCGCGGCGAGGGTTCTCATGATCACGACGCTCTCCTCCCATGCTTGGTTGCGCGCGCGGTCCGTCCGGCGCGTCCGGCCCGTCGCGGGCCGATGCCGCCATCCGGCGGATGGCCGGCGTTGCCGAAGGGCGGGAACGCCGCCGTGGCGGCCATCGTCGATCGCCCCCGCCGCGCCGGCCCCGCCCGTTCCGTTCTGCGGAAAGGGTAAATTGTCTAATTCCAGATTATCCAATATATAAACTGCATGCACCTATAGCCTGGACCCTATGACATGCGCTCCGTCGTCTCGCAGATCTCCATCCACAAGCTCGAGGTGTTCTGCCTCGCCGCCGAGCTGAACAGCCTGTCGCGCGCGGCCGAGCGGCTGGGCATCGCCCAGCCGGTCGTCTCGGCGCACATCAAGGCGCTGTCCGACAAGCTCGGCGCGCCGCTCACCGCCCGCAACGGACGGCGCATCACGCTGACCGAGGAGGGCCGGCGGGTCTACCGCTGGGCGCGCGAGATGGTGAGCCGCACCCGCGAGCTCGAACGCGAGATGGCGGAGAGCCAGCGCGGCGTCGTCGGCAAGGCGACGGTCGGCGCGTCGATGACGATCGGCTCCTACGTCCTGCCCGGGCCGATCAGCGCCTTCCGGCGCCGCGTCCCGAAGGGCGAGATCTCGGTGCGGATCACCTCGCCGATGCTGGCGACCGAGGCGATCCACGCCGGCGACTGCGACTTCGCCTTCACCATCCTCGATCCCCGCCACGAGACGGCGGGGCTGGTGGTCGAGCCGGTCGTCGACGAGCGGCTCATCCTCGTCGCCGCCGACCCCGGGCCGGCGGGGAACGGCAGCCTCGACCGCGAGGGGTTCGCCGCCCTGCCCTTCGTCACCGCCCAGACCGGCACGCCGCGGCGGGAGATCGAGGAGGCCGCCCTGGCCCGCTTCGGCGTCCGGCGGAGCCGCATCGAGATGGAGTTCGGCCACGCCGAGGCCATCAAGCAGGCGGTCCGCGCGGGCGCCGGCGTCGCCTTCCTGTTCCGCTCCTCGGTGCGGGACGAGCTGGCCGCGGGAGCGCTGACGGAGATCGCGACGCCGGGCATCGAGCTGCTGGTGCCGGTCTACCAGGTGCGCCGGCGGGGCAAGAAGCTGTCGCGCTTCCAGGTCGCCCTGATGCGGCACCTCGCCCAGGCGCTGCGCGATCAGGCCCCCGCCGATCAGGCCCCCACCGATCAGGCCCCCACCGATCAGGCCTTGCGCAGCGCCGCGGCCATCGAGGGGGCGTAGCCCTTCGCCGTCTCCACCTCCAGCACCGCGGTGCCGCCGCCGGCGACGACGTCGCGCGCCTGCGCCAGCGCCTCGCGCAGGGCGGCGGCGCCGCTGAGCAGCCCGGGGCTCCAGGCGCCGAAGCCGCGGGCGACGGCGCTGACGTCGACCGGCGGCCGGTCGATGGCGATGCCGACGGTCTTGTTCTCGGGCGGCCGGCCGCGGTGCCGGGCGACCGTCTCCTGGTGGACCTCGTCGTTGTAGAACGAGCGGTTGTTGAGGACGACGACCAGCAGCGGCACCCCGGCGGCGACGCCGGTCCACAGCGCCGACGCGTTCATCAGGAAGTCGCCGTCGCCGAGCACGGCGAGCGGCAGGAGGCCGGAGCCGGCGTCGCGCAGCGCCAGCGCCGCGCCGACCGCCATGCCGCAGCCCGAACCGATGCCGCCGCCGCCGTCGTAGCCGAGCGCGCCCAGGGGGTGGGTCGACGGCCAGTCGGCGCCGGTCCAGCTCAGCGGCGCGCGGATGAGGCAGGTGGCGGCGGGGTCGATGGCGCGGCGGACGACCGCCGCGACGTCCTGCGGCGAGAGCGCGGCGCCCTCCGCCACCTCGGCCGGCGGCGCCGGGTCCGGCACCGCCGCGGCGGGCCCGGCGCCCAGCGCCTCGGCCAGCGCGGCGACGACGGCGTCGGGTTCGTTGAGGAACGCCACGTCCGCCGGATAGGGGGCGCCGCCGTCCTTCGACCAGCCGCGGTGGGCGTGGCTGTCGAGCGAGGCGGAGACGATCCGCGCCGGCACCGGGCCGGCGTCGAACACCGAGCGCAGGGTGCCGCCGAAGTCGAGCCAGTCGAAGTTCAGGATGACGTCCGCCGCGGCGATCGCCGCCTTGGCCTCGGCGTCGGGGAAGTAGCCGGCGCGTCCGGCGGTGGCGGGATGGGCGGTCGGGAAGGTGGCGCCGGTCTTGAAGTCGGTGATCACCCTGGCGCCCAGGCGCTCGACCAGGGCGACGCGGCGCGCCCAGTCGGCGGGGTCGCGCGACATCCGCCCCATCAGGGCGACGACGGAGCGGGCGCCGTCGAGCAGGCGCACCGCCCGCGCCACCAACTCGGCCGAGGGCGCCGGGGAGGGCGGCGCGCCGCGGCGCGCGATGTCCGGGTCGGGCAGCGCCGTCGCCAGCCGCTCCTCCTGCAGGGCCGCGTCGATGTTGACGTAGACCGGTCCGCGCGGCGCCGTGCCGGCGATCGCCGCACCCTGGATCAGGGCGTCGCGGGCGGCGGCGACGCTACCCGGCTGGTCGTCCCACTTGACGAAGTCCCGCACCAGGGCGCCCTGGTCCTGGGCGGTGTGGATCCACTCGATCCACGGCCGCCGCCGCGCCGCGTCGAGCGGCCCGGTGGCGCCGACGACGACCATCGGCACGCGGTCGCAGAAGGCGTTGAAGATGCCCATCGAGCCGTGCATCAGCCCGACGTTGGAATGGAGGGCGACCGCCATCGGCCGGCCGGTGACCTTGGCCCAGCCGTGGGCGATCGCCACCGCGGCCTCCTCATGGATGCACAGCAGGATCTCCGGGTCGCCGCCGGTGAGGTTCACCAGGCTGTCGTGGAGCCCGCGGTAGCTGGCGCCGGGATTGAGCGCGATGTAGCGCAGCCCGAGGTCGCGGAGCGTTTCGGCGACGACGTCCGAGCCCCATTCGGCGGGGGCGTTGTGCGGGGTCTGGTTCATCGTTCGTCCGTCACAGCATGATGTTGATGGTCTTGGCTTCGGTGTAGCTGTAGAGCTCCTCGCGGCCCTCCTCGCGGCCGACCCCGCTCGACCCCATGCCGCCGAACGGCACGCCGAGGAAGTGCTGGCTGGAGCCGTTCACCCAGAGATGGCCGGAGCGCACCCGGCGCGCCATGCGCAGCGCCTGGGTGATGTCGTTCGTCCAGATCGCCCCGGTCAGGCCGTACTCGGTGGAGTTCGCCATGGCGACCGCCTCCTCGACGTCGCGCCAGCGGCCGACCGCGAGCACCGGGCCGAACACCTCCTGCTGCCACAGGCGCAGGTTCGGCGTGACGTCGGCGTAGACCGTCGGGGCGACCCAGTAGCCGCGCTGGAACGCCGCGCCCTCGGGCCGGCCGCCGCCCAGCATGCGCCGCGCGCCGTCGGCGTCGGCGTTGGCGCAGTGGGCGAGGATGCGGTTCATGTGGGCCTCGGAGTTGACCGGGCCGACGTCGGTGTCCTCGCTCAGCGGGTCGCCCAGCCGGAGCGCCGCCACCCGCTCGACCAGCGCCTTCAGCACGCGGTCGTGGATGTCCTCGTGCAGCAGCAGGCGCGACAGCGACCCGCAGGACTGGCCCTGCCAGGAGAAGTTCATCCCCTGCACCGCCGCCGCGGCGACCCGGTCGGGGTCGCAGTCGGGGAAGACGATCATCGGGTTCTTGCCGCCGAGCTCCAGGGTGACGTGCTTGACCGCCACCTCGGCCGCCGCCCGCTGGATCGCCCGGCCGGTGACCGGCGAGCCGATGAAGGCGATGCGCTTGATGCGGGGATGGCGGACGATGGCGTCGCCGGCCCCGGGGCCGTCGCCGGTGACGATGTTGAAGACGCCCGGCGGCAGCGCGTCGCGGGCGATCTCGGCCAGGATCATCGACGACAGCGGCGAGGTCTCCGGCGGCTTCACGATCACCGCGTTGCCGGCGGCCAGCGCCGCGGCGGTGCGGGCGACCGCGAACATGACGGGGTGGTTGAAGGGGGCGATGCGGGCGACCACGCCGTAGGGCTCGTGCACGGTCAGGTGCAGGTGGTCCCGGGTCGCCGGGATCGTCTCGCCGCGCAGGTCGGGGGCGAGCCCGGCGTAGTAGCGCAGCGATTCCACCGCGGTCGGCACGTCGATGACGCGCATCGGCCGGATCGTGTTGCCGGTGTCGGTCACCTCGACCCGCAGGATCTCGTCGGCGCGGGCGGCGACGGCGTCGGCGAAGCGGTTCATCGCCGCCGCCCGCTGCATCGGCGTCAGCGCCGCCCACTCCGGCCAGGCGGCCTCGGCGGCGGCGACGGCGCGGTCGACGTCGGCGGCGGTGCCCGCCGGCACCCGGCCGATCGGCTCGCCGGTCGCCGGGTTGACGGAAACCGACCATTCGCCGCCGAGGCTCTCCACCAGTTCGCCGCCGATGAGCATCCGTTCGGCTTCGGTGACCCGTTCCATGTCTCGCTCCTCCCGTTGGTCGGTCAGCACCGGGATGGCCCGTCGCGGTACCCATCGTCAAATATATAAATCCGCATCACGGATAGCTCGTGCGCTATGAAGTCCGTCCCGCCCCGCGCCCGCCGGCCGTCCCACAACCCATCACGTATGTGATGCATCGTGTGTCCAACAATCGATCGCTGGACCCGGACGGGCCCTTTCAACGACCCTGTCGCGGTCGGCCTTCGGGCCCCGGCGCCGTCCGTCGGCCGCCGGCGCCCGCGCGGTGGATAGGGAGGAGACCATGAAAAGAACGCTGTGCGCGCTCGCGCTCGCCGCCTGTCTCGGCGCCGCCCCGGCGGCCCCGGCGGCGGCGGCGGTCCGGCAGATCACCATCGGCACCAACCCCGCCGGCACCATCGCCAACGTCGTCGGCGCGGGCGTCGCCAAGCTGCTGCAGGAGAAGCTCGGCATCCGCTCGGCGGTGGAGCCGCACGGCGGAACCTCCTCCTACCTGCCGCTGCTCGACTCCGGCGAGCTGACGCTCGGCGTCTTCATCGGCGTCGACCTCGGCCTCGCCGCCCGGGGCGAAGCGCCCTACTCCGCCCCGGCGCGGAACATCCGGCCGGTCGCGCGGATGATGCGCCTCGACTACGGCTACGTCGCGCGCACGGATTCCGGCCTGACCTCGGTCGCCGACCTGAAGGGCAAGCGGGTGGTCGTCGGCATCAAGTCGAACATCGTGCTGGAGAAGGTGAACGAGGCGGCCCTGGCGACGGCCGGGCTGACGCGGGCCGACGTCCAGACCGTCAGCGCCGGCGGGCTGGAACAGGGCCTCGCCGACGTCGTGGAGGGCCGGGCCGACGCCTCCGCCCTGGCGCTCGGCATCCCCATCCTGCGCGAGGCCCACGCATCGGTGCCGGGCGGCATGACGGTGCTGGCGCTCGGCGAGCGGGCGACCGACGCGGTCGTCGACGCCATCGCCGCCGGCGCGCGGATCGGCCGCACCGTGCCCTCGCCGACCAACGTCGGCGTCGGCGCGCCGATGCCGTCCATGGCCCTGGAGCTGTACCTGGTCGCCGGCCCCACCGTCGACGAGGAGACCGGCTACCGGATCGCCCGGACCATCCACGAGAACTGGGACAGGCTGCAGGCGGAGGTGCCGGCCCTGAAGCGGTTCGCCCGGGAGGACCTGGCGACCAAGACCTCGCCCGTGCCCTACGCCGACGGCGCGGCGCGGTTCTACGCCGAAGTCGGCGCCGGCCAGTAGCCGCGCCCGTCTGGACAGGCCGCCACGGCCCCGGGGACCGATCCCGATGACCACCGCCACCCTTCTCTACCGCCTCACCACCGGCCTGCTGCCGCTCGTCGGGCTGGCCTTCGTCTTCTCGGTGCCGAACCGGATCGGCTGGCCGGTGGTTATGGAGGAGTATCTCGGCGCCATGCTCGGCCTGGCCACCTGCGCCGTGCTGCTGCGCCACCCCGTGCGCGCCAAGGCCGGGTGGGCCGACGTCGCCCTCGGCCTGGCGTCGCTCGCCCTGTGGCTCTACATGGCGGCGCGCTACGAGGACTGGATCGTCGACGCCGCCAACCGGCCGTTCTCGAAATGGGGCGCCGCGGCGGCGGCGATCGCCCTGCTGCTGTGGGCGACCTGGCGGAGCTGCGGCAGGTCCATCGCCATCCTCTTCGCCGGCTTCATCCTCTACGGCGTCTTCGGCCATCTCATCCCGGGCCCGCTGCAGGCCTTCCACCAGCCGCCGGAGAAGCTCGCCATCTATCTCTTCGCGGATTCCAACGGCATCCCGGGCTCGGTGCTGCGCGTCATCTGCACGGTGGTGCTGGTCTTCGTGATCTTCGGCCAGCTCCTCGACAGCTCGGGCGCGTCGAAGGCGCTGACCGACCTCTCCATGTCCCTGCTCGGCGGGCGCCGCGGCGGGCCGGCGAAGGTGGCGATCCTCGCCTCGGCCGCGTTCGGCTCGATCAACGGCACCACCGTCGGCAACATCATCTCCACCGGCGTGGTGACGATCCCGCTGATGAAGCGCAACGGCTTCCGGCCCGAGCAGGCGGGCGCCATCGAGGCGGTGGCCTCCAACGGCGGGCAGCTGGCGCCGCCCATCATGGGCACCACGGCGTTCCTGATCGCCGACTTCCTGCAGATCGACTACGCCGCCGTGGTGGTGGCGGCGCTCATCCCGGCGATCCTCTACTTCCTCGGGCTCTACCTGCAGGTGGACGCCATCGCGCTGCGGCGCGGGCTGCACGGGCTGAAGCGGTCGGAGCTGCCGGCGCTCGGCCCGGTGGCGCGCGCCGGCTGGATCCATCTCGTGCCCATCGCGCTGCTGGTGTGGCTGATGATCGGCCGCGGCTACCAGCCGACGACCGCCGGGATCTACGCCTCGCTGGCCCTCCTCGCCCTGACCCTGGCCCGCGTCCGCCGCGCGCCCGGCCTGCGGCAGATCGCCGACGCCCTGTCGGGCAGCGGCGAGAGCCTGCTCACCCTGGTCGTCATCGGCGGCGGGGCCGGCATCGCCATCGGCGTGCTGACCCTGTCGGGCCTCGGCTTCCAGCTCGCCGCCGCGCTCGCCGCGCTGACGCAGGAGGCCGGGCTGTTCGCCACCCTGGTGGTGACGGCGGTGGTGTGCATCATCCTCGGCATGGGGATGCCGACCTCGGCGGTCTACATCGTGCTGTCGATCATCCTGGCGCCGTCGATCGTCGAGGCCGGCGTCGATCCCCTGGCCGCCCACCTCTTCCTGTTCTACTTCGGCATGCTGTCGATGGTGACGCCGCCGGTGGCGGTCGCCAGCTACGTCGCCGCCTCGATGGCGCAGGCGTCGATGTGGGCGACCAGCGTGACCGCGTTGCGCCTGTCGGCGGTCGGCTTCTTCGTGCCCTTCCTGTGGGTCTTCAACCCGGCGCTCATCGCGCACGGCACCTGGGGCGAGATCGCCCTGGCGGTCGCCTCGGTCACCGCCGGGACGCTGCTGATCGCGCTGGCCCTGTCGAAGCTGGGCACGACGGCGGCGGGGCACCTGGCGGCCGGCCTGCCGCTCGGCCTGGCCGGCCTCGGCGTCGGCACGGCGACCCTCTGGCTGGGGCCCGACGCCCCGTCGGCCGGCGTCGTCGCCCTCGCCGGCTTCGCCCTGGCGTGGTACATCCGGGGCCTGATGCTCAGGCGCCACGGCGCCGCGCCGGGCCTCGCCACCGACCGCCGACCGGGAGAGCGGACCGATGCCCGCCATTCCGCCCTATGAGGCCCGCTCCGGGATCAAGTCCGCCGAGCGGGCGCTGCGGGTCTTCGAGGTCTTCTACGAGCGGCGCTGCCCGCTGAAGGTGACCGAGATCGCCCGCGCGCTGGAGATGCCGCAGTCCTCGACGTCGCTGCTGCTGAAGGCGCTGGCCGACCAGGGCTACCTGATCTACCACGCCGAGACGCGCCGCTACTTCCCCTCGGTCCGCCTGTCGATGATCAGCGGCTGGATCGCCGACACCCGGTTCCCCGACTCCGGCGTCTACCGGCAGATGCTGGAGCTGTCGGAGCGCTTCGGGCAGACCGTGGCGCTGTGCGTGCGCAAGGACCTCTGTTACGAGACCCTGTCGGTCGTCCCGGCGCGGACCGACCTGCGCTACGAGATGAAGCCGCGCGAGCTGCGGCCGCTGTCGCGCACGACCATCGGCCACCTCCTGCTGTCGGCCCACGACGACGGCTATGTCGGGCGCCTGCTGCGGCGGACCAACAGCCTGGAAACCGACCGCGGCCGGCAGGTGGTGGTCGAGGAGGCGCTGGCGTCGATCCGCCACTGGCGGGCGACGGGCCTGGCCCGTTCCGAGAGCCACGCCGTCGAGGGGGTGAGCGTGCTGGCGGTGCTGCTGCCGCAGCCGCGGGTCGAGGAGAACCTCGCCCTGGCGCTGGTCGGGCCGATCGAGCAGCTGCGCCGCGTCGCCGACGACGCGGCGGCGGCGCTCCTGGCGGCGCGCGACCGCCTCTGCCCGGCCGCCGCCACGCAATCACGTATGTGATGGATGGGCGCGGCCGGCGACGGCCGCGAGCCAACCCCGGCCGAGGCGGGTAGGATGCGGACGACACGGCTGAGGGATGCCAACGGACCATGGAACGGCCGATCGGACGAACCGGTGCTGCGGTGCGCGAGGTCGCGCTTCACCGCTACGCGCTCCCCTACCGCCGCCCGGTGCGCTGGCAGGGCGGCGTCGAGGACCACGCGGAATTCCTGCTGCTGCGCCTGACCGACGAGGACGGCCGCGAGGGGGTGGCCGAGGTCGTCGCCAAGCCGACCTGGAACGGCTTCGACGGCGCGACCATGGCGCTCGCGTTCGAGCGGCTCGTCCTGCCGACCCTGTCCCTCGCCGCCGGGGAGCGCGCCGCCGCGCTGTCGCGGCTGGTCGAGATGCACGCCCCGAAGGCGCTGCTCGAGAACGCCCTGGCCGACCTGGCGTCGGCCGGCACGCGCCCGCCGGTGCCGGTGTCGCTGACGCTGACCCGCGCCAGCCCGGCGGCCATGGCGGCGGAGGCCGCCGAGCGGGTGGGCCGGCACGGCTTCACGGTGCTGAAGGTCAAGGGCGGCCAGGGAACCGAGACCGACATGACGGCGGTCGAGGCGGTGCGCCGGGCCGCCGGGGGCGAGGTCGCGGTCTACGTCGACGTGAACGGCGTCCTGCCCTACGACGAGGCGGCCGACTACCTGCGCGCGATGGCCGGGCTCGGCGTCCTCGCCGTGGAGGATCCCTACAACCTGAAGCCCGATCCCCGGCTGACGGCGCTCCAGGCCGGCGCCGACCTCCCCGTCATCGCCGACTTCGCGCTGGACGGGGTCTCCGCGGCCGCCGCCTTCCTCGCCCTCGGCGTGCGCGGGCTGAGCGTCAAGGTCTCGCGCTTCGGCATGCGCAAGGCGCTCGAGATTGGCCGGCTGGCCGCCCGGGCGGGGGCGCTGACGGTGGCCGGCCTGTTCGGCGAGAGCCAGGCCGGCGCGGTCCACGTCCTCGACCTCCACGCCGCCCTGCCGGCGGACCGGATCGGCCTGCCGGCCGAGGCGACCGCCTTCCTGCTGATGGCCGAGCACGTCCTGAAGGAGCCGCTCGCCCTGGCGGACGGGCGGCTGACCGTGCCGCCCGGCAACCTCGCGGCGATGATCGACTGGACGCGCGCGGCGCGCTTCGCGGTGGCGCCGGCGCAGCGCTGGACGGTCCCGGCATGACGACGCTCGCCGAGATCCACGCCCGCGGCGCCCGCTGCTTCCCGGACCATCCGGCCCTCGTCTGGGACGGCGGCGCGCTGACGTTCCGGGCGCTCCACCGGCGCCTATCCGGGCTGGCCGGCCGCCTGCTGGCGGGCGGCGCGGCGCCCGGCGACCGGGTGGCGGTGCTGGCGAAGAACGGCCCGGTGCAGGTCACCGCCTTCGGCGCCTGCGAGGCGTCCGGCCTGGTCGGCGTCGCCGTCAACTGGCGCCTCGCCCCGCCGGAGGTCGCCCACGTCCTCGCCGACAGCGGCGCCTCCTGCCTCGTCTTCGAGCCGGAGTTCGCGGCGACCGTCGCGGCGGTCCGCCACCGCCTGCCCGGCGGCCTGCGCCTGATCTGCCCGGCCGGCGGCCCCGACTGGGCCGAGCCGCTGGAGCCGCTCCTCGAACCGGCGCCGCCGCCGCCGCCGCCCGCCCCCGCGGACCTCGCCTACCTGATCTACACCTCCGGGACCACCGGCCGGCCCAAGGGGGTGATGCTCGACCACGCCAGCCAGGTGGCGCTCGCCGAGGAGGTGGTGACGGCCGGCGGCGTGCGCCAGGACGACAGCGTCCTGCTGGCGATGCCGCTCTTCCACATCGGCGCCAAGTCGAAGCAGCTCGGCTACGCGCTGGCGGGGGCGACCTGCCACCTGCTCCGCCAGTTCGATCCCCGCCAGGCGCTGGACCTGATCGCCGCGCGCCGGATCACCGGCACCCATCTCGCCCCGATCATGGTGCAGATGATGCTCGACGAGCAGGCGGCGCGGCCGGTGGACCTGTCCTCGCTGCGGGCCGTCTACTACGCCTCGGCGCCCATGCCGGTGCCGGTCCTGCGGCGCGCCCTCGCCGCCTTCGGCCCGGTGCTCGTCCAGTTCTACGGCATGACCGAGACCGGCGTGTCGACCGTGCTGCAGGCCCACCAGCACGTGCTCGATGGACCGCCGCACCGGGTGGCCCGGCTGGCGTCGGCGGGGCAGCCGACGTTCCGCTCGCGCGTCCGCATCGTCGGCGCCGACGGCCGCGACGCGCCGCCGGGAACGCCCGGCGAGGTCTGGCTGTCCGGCCCGACGACGATGCGCGGCTACTGGCGGCGGCCCGAGGCGACGGCGGAGACGCTGGTCGACGGCTGGGTGCGTTCGGGCGACGTCGGGCGCCTCGACGACGAGCAGTTCCTGACCATCGTCGACCGCATGAAGGACGTGATCATCAGCGGCGGCGAGAACGTCTATCCGCGCGAGGTGGAGGAGGCGCTGCTCGCCCATCCCGCGGTGGACCAGGCGGCGGTCGTCGGCGCGCCCGACCCGCGCTGGGGCGAGGCGGTCGTCGCCTTCGTCGTGCCGCGCCCGGGCGGTGCGGCCGAGGAGGAGCTGATCGCGTTCTGCCGCACGCGCATCGCCAGCTACAAGAAGCCGCGGCGCGTCCGCATGGTCGCCGAGCTGCCGCGGCTGGCCAACGGCAAGGTGGACAAGACGGCGCTCCGGGCCTCGCTCCGGCCCGCCGCCGATTGACGGAGAACGACATGACCGAGACCTACGAGACGCTGCTGGTGGACATCGCCGGCAAGGTGGCGACCGTCACCTTCAACCGGCCCGAGAAGCGCAACGCGATGAGCCCGCAGCTCCACGCCGACGCCGTCGCCGTTCTCGAACGGCTGCGCTGGGATCCGGAGGTGAACGTCGTCGTGTTCACCGGCGCCGGCAGCGCGTTCTGCGCCGGCATGGACCTCAAGCAGTACTTCATCGAGACCAGGGACGACGCCACCGCCTTCGAGCGCGTCTACCGCGACGCCGTGGAATGGCGCGGCCGCACCCTGCGCTACTATCCCAAGGTCACCATCGCCATGGTCAACGGCGACTGCTTCGGCGGCGCCTTCTCGATCGTCGAGGGCTGCGACCTCGCCTTCGCCGCCGACGAGGCGCGGTTCGGCCTGTCGGAGATCAACTTCAAGCTCTTCCCCGGCGGCTCCGTCTCGAAGACGCTGGCGAACCTGCTGAGCCCGCGCGACGCCCTGTTCTACGCGCTGACCGGCCGTCCCTTCGACGGCCGCGAGGCGGCGCGCATCGGCTTCGTCAACGCCGCGGTGCCGGCGGCGGAGCTGACCGCCCACGTGATGGGCATCGCCGCGGAGATCGCCGCCAAGGACCCGGCGGCGGCGCGGGCGACCAAGGACGGCTTCCGCCTCGCCCTGGAGATGAGCTGGGAAGCGTCGATGGACTACTGCCTGGCCAAGCAGGACCAGCTGACCCACCGCCAGAAGGGCGGCTGGCAGGACCAGGGGATCGGCGACTTCCTCGGCAAGCAGTACAAGCCGGGTCTCGGCGGCCACGAGCGGATCGGCGGGAATGGCTGAGGCCGGCCTCCCGAGCTTCGCCGCGCTGGCGCCCGGCCGGCGCTTCGAGAGCCCGGCCCGCACGGTGACCGAGACCGACCTGGCGATGAGCGCCATGCTCTCCGGCGACTGGTCGGCGATCCACGCCGACGCGCCGTTCGCCGCCGGCACGCCGGCCGGCCGCACCGTGCTGCACGGGTCCTTCGGGGTGATGCTGGCCCTGGGGTTCGCGGCCCGGGTGCTGCGCCTGCGCGAACCGGTGCTGGCGCTCCTCGGGCTGAAGGAGTGGCGCTTCGCGGCGCCGCTCGTCCCCGGCGACACCGTGCGCCTGGAGGTCGAGGTCGTGTCGACCCGGGTGACCGGGTCGGGCGACCGCGGCGTCCTCGAATCCCGGCTGACGCTGCGCCGCCAGGACGGCGCCGTCGTGCAGGAGGGGCTGCATGCGCTGCTGCTCGGGCTCGCCGCGGCGCCGGCTCCGCCGCCGGGGTGAGCGCCGGGCGCGGCGGCGGTGCCGGGGGCGGCGCGCTCCGGCCGCGTCAGGGGGCGCGGCGCCGTCCGTGCGGCGGGGCCGCCTTCGCCAGGGACAGCATGGTCACCCGCGCCGCGTTGGCGATGTGCTCGTCGTAGGCCTGGCGCGTCCGCACGGCGTCGCGGGCGCACAGCGCCTCGTAGATGGCGCGGATCTCCCGGATGGTGTTGGGGAGGCGGCCGGGCTCGGCCAGGGACACGCCGCGCAGCAGCTGGATGCGGTTGTGCATCGCCTTGAGGATCTGCGCCATCGTCGGGTTGCCGCAGCCGGCGATCAGCACGTCGTAGAACGTCGTCTTCGCCGCCTGGATGCGCGACGGCACCCCTTCGTCGGCCGCCGCCTCGAAGGCGTCCATGGCGTCGGCCAGCTCCCGCCACTGGGCCTCGCTCGCGTGGGTGACGAACTCGGCCGCCGCCAGGCTCTCCAGCGCCCCGCGCACCTGGTAGATCTGCCGGACGTCCTCGGCCGAGAGGGTCACGACCTCCAGGCCGCGCTGCGGGACGTTGCGCACCAGCCCCTCGGCCTCCAATTGACGCAACGCCTCGCGCAGGATCGGCCGGCTCACCTGCAGCGCCTCGCACAGCTCGCGCTCGACCAGACGTTCTCCCGGGGAATAGCGCCCGTCGCCGATCGCGGCGCGCAGCAGGTCGATCACCTGCTGGCGCAGCGGCGCCGCGACCCGGACGATGCTCAATGATGGACTTGGCATAAAATTTCCCAATCTGTCAGACAGTATGATGAGCTGCTTGCATCAGCATACCACTTCCGTTTAGGCTGTACACCAACGGCCGCCGGAGAACCCGGCCACGCCATCCGGCCGATCATCCATCATCTCGCACACAGGAGGCAGGCGTGCAGCGGAGTGCACAGGCGAGCACGTTGTCGAAGAGCACCGAAAGTCCGGCCTCCGAGCCCGGCCCCGGCCGGCAGAAGCGGCGCGAACGGCTTCTCCAGGTCGGCACGCTCGTCGTCCTGCTCGCCGTCTGGGAATTCGCCGCGCGCGACGCCAACAAGCTGCTCGTCGCGCTGCCCAGCGACATCGCCGTGGCCACCTGGGAGCTGCTGCTCAGCGGCGAGCTGGTGTGGGCCACCGTCGACAGCATGTCGACCTTCGTCCTCGGCTTCGCGATCGCATCGGTCCTGGGGATCGTCATCGGCTTCGCCATGGGCACGAACCGGACGCTCGAGGTGATCCTCGATCCCTACATCAACGCCCTCTACGCCATGCCCCTGGTCGCCCTGATCCCGATCCTCATGCTGTGGGTCGGCATCGGCTTCCTGGCCAAGATCACGATCATCGTCCTGTTCGCCGTGTTCCCCGTCATCATCAACACGGTCACCGGCGTCAAGAACGTCGACCAGCACTACCTGGACATCGGCAAGGCCTTCATGGCCTCGCGGGCGATGGTGTACCGCAAGATCATCGCCCCCTACGCCCTGCCCTTCGTGGCGAGCGGCCTGCGCATCGCGCTCGGCCGCGGCATCATCGCCATGATCGTCGCCGAGTTCCTCACCTCCATCTCCGGGCTGGGCGGCCTCATCATCAACTACACCAACGCCTTCGAGACGGCCAAGGCGTTCGCGCCCGTCCTGGTCGTCGCCCTGCTCGCCAACGCCCTCACCCTGCTCGTCCAGAAGGTCGAGGAGCGGTTCGGCGGCTGGCGCCGCCGTTGAGCGGCCCCGCACCGGTCACACCCATCACGACGTCACTAGAAGGAAGAGGGATCATGAACATGGTTTCCCGGTCGCTCAAGGCTGTCCTGCTGGCGGGCGCCTTTACCGCCGCCCTGAGCTCCGCCGCGCTCGCCGCCGACGCGCTGAAGATCGGCATGCCGGCCAAGATGTTCCTGAACCTGGTCGAGTTCGTCGCCCAGGACAAAGGCTTCTACGAGAAGAACGGGCTGTCGGTCGAGCTGGTGCACATCGCCGACAGCTCGATCCCCGTGCGCTCGCTGATCGCCGGCGAGCTTGACCTCAGCCAGGCCGGCATGTCGGAGTCCCTGGCGGCGATCGACAAGGGCGCCGAGCTGAAGACGATCGGCGGCGTCCACACCGGCCTGCACTACGCGTTCTACGTGAACGCCGGATCCGGCATCAAGGGCGTCACCGACCTGCCGGGCAAGAAGGTCGGCATCTCCTCGCCGGGGTCGCTGCCCCACGTCGTGATCACCGCGCTGATGCGGCAGGCCGGCATGAGCGAGGACCAGATCAAGTCGGTGCAGTGGGTCTCCCTCAAGGGATCGTCGGCCCGCATCAACGGCATCCTGTCCGGCACCATCGACGCCACCGTGTCGGGCTACGACCCCAAGGCGGCGCACGACGAGAACGCCGAGATCCTGTTCGTCGTCTCCAAGAAGCTGCCCGACTACGTGATGACGCCGTGGGACGTCCGCAGCGAGACCATCGCCGACAAGCGCGACGTCCTCAAGCGCTTCGTCAAGGCCGAGCTGGAGGCGACGCGCTGGATCTTCGACAACGAGAAGGACGCGCTCGACGTCGCGAAGAAGCACTTCTCCTACAACGACGACCAGCTGACCGAGTTCTACGAGTTCTACAAGGAAGGCGGCATCTGGAACCCGAACGGTCTGGTGACCGCGGAGCAGGCCAAGTACATGCAGGAGCTGAACGTCGAAGGCAAGCTGCAGAAGGCCGTGCACCCGGCGGACCAGGTGCTCGACACGAGCATCGTCCAGGACGTCCTGGCCGAGATCGGTCAGTACAAGCAGCCGTAACCTCGTCGGGGCCGGCCCGTGCGGCCGGCCCGCCCGCCAAGCCGGGTTTCCCGACGCCGCCCGCCCGCCGGCCGGCTCGGAGACCCTGCGACCCTGCCCAGGTGGATGCCGTTCCATGCCAAAGCTCTCCGTGCGCGACCTCACCAAGCGTTTCCCGGTGTCCGACGGGCCGTCCATGCTGGCGCTCGACGGCGTCGACCTGGACGTCGAGGAGGGCGAGTTCGTCGCCTTCGTGGGGCCGAGCGGATGCGGCAAGACCACGTTGCTGCGCATCATCCAGGGCCTGGAGACGGCGACCAGCGGGCAGATCCTGATCGACGGCACGCCGGTGCGCGGGCCGGGCCACGACCGCGGCTTCGTGTTCCAGCAGTACGGCCTGCTCCCCTGGCTCACCGCCACCCAGAACATCGGCTTCGCCCTCGAGGCGAAGGGGGTGCCGGCGCGCCGGCACGGCGAGATCGCCGAACGGGTGCTGGGCACCGTCGGGCTGGCGGGGTTCGGCGACCGCTACCCGCACCAGCTCTCGGGCGGCATGCAGCAGCGGGTCGGGATCGCGCGCTCGCTGGCGATCGAGCCGGACATCATGCTGCTGGACGAGCCGTTCGGCGCGCTCGACGCGCTGACCCGCGAGATCCTGCAGAACGAGATGCTCGCGCTGACCGAGCGCATGGGCAAGACGATCCTGTTCGTCACCCACAGCGTCGACGAGGCGGTCTGCCTGGCCGACCGGGTGGTGGTCATGTCGCCGCGCCCCGGGCGCATCCGCGAGATCGTGCCCATCGACATCCCGCGGCCGCGCGCCAGCCTCGGCGAGGATCTGCGCGACACGCCGGAGTACTCGGCCAAGCGCCACCTCTTGTGGAACCAGTTGATGGAACTGGTCTGATCCCTTTCCCAGAACGATGGAGGCCCGTCGTGTCAGTCGTCCGTGACGATCACGAGTGGCAGTACAACCCGCGCGAGTCCGTGCCCGACTTCGCGCGCTACGCCGAGCGCGCCGGCGAGCTGAGCCGCGCCGCCCGGGAGCGTCGCGCCGGGCGCTACGACATCGCCTACGGCGACACCGGGCTCTCGACCCTGGACGTGTTCCCCGCCGCCGCCGCCGACTCCCCCGTCCACGTGTTCCTCCACGGCGGCTACTGGCGGGGCCGGGACAAGGCCGACTACAGCTACGTCGCCGACGCGCTGGTGCCGCGCGGCGTCACGACCGTCGTCATGAACTACGACCTGTGTCCCGGCGCCGCGCTGCCGGACATCGTCGCGCGGACGCGGGGCGGGCTGCGCTGGGTGCAGCGGCACGCGGCGGAGCTGGGCGGGGACCCCGGGCGGGTGACCGCGTCGGGCCATTCCGCCGGCGCCCATCTGCTCGCCATGGCCTTGGCGGCGGAGGCCGGAGCGTCGCCGGCGCCGATCCGCGGCGCCGTCCTGATCAGCGGCATCTACGAGCTGGAGCCGGTGCTGGGGATCACCGTCAACGACGAGATCCGGCTGCGCCCGGAGATGGTGGACGGGCTGAGCCCGATGCGGCACCCGCCGGACCCCGCCGTCCCGCTGGAGGTCGTCGTCGGCGCCGCCGAGACGCCGGCCTGGGTCGGGCAGTCGCGCGACTTCGCGGCGCTCTGCCGGTCGCGGGGGACGGCCTGCGGCTATCACGAGATCGCCGGGCACGACCATTTCTCCATCATGACGCTGATGGAGACGCCCGACGGGCCGCTGTCGCGGCTGGTCCTGGCGCTGGCGGGTGCCGCCGCATGATCGTCATCGACGAGGCGGCCGCCCGCCGCCTGGTGTCGCCGCGCGACGCGATCGACGCCATGGATCTCGCCCTGCGCGAGGTCGCCCAGGACCGCGCCAGCAACTACCCGGTGGTCCGCGAGCGTCTGCTGCCCGGCCCCGACGTCTACGGCATCAAGTCGGGCGCCGATCTCGCCATCGGCCTGCTGGGGCTCAAGATCGGCGGCTACTGGACGGGCAACCGCCGGCGCGGCCTCGCCAACCATCAGTCGACCACGGTGCTGACCGACCCGGAGACCGGCTGCCCCTCGGCGCTGGTCAGCTCCAACTACCTGACCGGCGTGCGCACGGCCGCCGCCTGCGCCATCGGCATCCGCGAACTGGCCCGTCCGGACGCCCGGGTGCTGGCGGTCGTCGGCACCGGCGGACAGGCGCGCTTCCACGTCGACGCGGCGCTGCTCGTGCGCGACTTCGACCGCGTCCTGGTGGCGAACCGCGACCGCGAGCGCGCCCTGGCGTTCGCCCGCCAGTTCGACGGCGCGGCGGCGATCGAGGTCGTCGGCGTCGAGGAGGCGGCCCGCCGCGCCGACGCGCTGATCACCTTGACGACGGCGCGGCAGCCGGTCGTCCGCGCCGCCTGGGTGCGCCCGGGCACGCACGTCTGCGCCATGGGCGCCGACACCGCCGGCAAGCAGGAACTCGAGGCGGAGCTGATGCTGAGCGCCTCGGTCTGGGTCGACGACTGGACCCAGGCCTCCACCATCGGCGAGTGCCAGCACGCGGCCAAGCGGGGACTGACCCGCGAGCGCATCCGCGGCACCCTGTGCGACGTGCTCGACGGCAAGGCGGCCGGCCGCACCGGCGACGACGAGATCACCGTGTTCGATTCCACCGGGATGGCGATCCAGGACCTCGCCATCGCCGCCTGGGCGGTCCGGGCGGCCGAATCCGCCGGGGACGGCGCCGCCCACCGTGTCGACCTCGCGCGTTAGCGCGGGATCGCTCCGGGTGGAATCGCCTGGAGCGATCCCGCTCGAAATTTGAATGTCTGGAGCGGGATTCACGCTTTCGGCCGGATCGGCCGAAAGCGGTCTCGCTCTTGGGCGCGGCAATCCGGTCGGAGGCTTCCATGCAACTGAAGAATGTGCGCATCGCCGGGAAGATCCTCGGCATCGTCATGATCCTCGGCGCCGTGTCGGTGCTG
This sequence comes from Azospirillum sp. ST 5-10, assembly GCF_051225715.1. Lineage (NCBI taxonomy): Bacteria > Pseudomonadati > Pseudomonadota > Alphaproteobacteria > Rhodospirillales > Azospirillaceae > Azospirillum > Azospirillum sp. ST 5-10. The sequence continues at coordinate 293,392 of NZ_JBPJSP010000003.1, read as the reverse complement.
ATCGCCCTGGTGGGCGGCTACGGCCTGTCGATGCTCGGGGCCGAGCTGGGGCGGGTCGAGCACGCCGGCCGGGAATCGGCCCAGGGCGCGCGGCTCAACCGCTATCTGGTCGAGCTGAGCCGCGCCGAGTACCAGCTGGGCGCCGACCCGACCGAGGTGGAGACCATCGCCGCGGTGATCGCCACCCGCACGGCGGAGATCCGCGAGCACCTGGACCGCGCCCGGGACAGCGCCGACGGCGACCAGCGGGCGATGCTGGAGGAGATCGAGCGGGGCTACGGCGCCTACGCCCAGTTCGTCGACAAGACCGTCGAAGCGGCCAAGCAGCACGCCGACCGCGGCGCCACCCTCGCCCGGCGCTCGGTGCTGACCAACGTCGCCGGCAGCCAGGAGCTGGTGGAGACGCTGATCGCGGCGGTCCAGCGGTACAACGAGTACACGATGGACAAGACGGCGCGGATCTCCGCTGAGGCCTCGGCCGCGGGAACCCGGCTGACGTGGCTGACCGGGGGCGTGGCCCTGCTCGGCATCCTCGCCAGCGTGGCGATCGGGCGCACGTTGTCCGCCCGCGGGATCGTCACCCCGATCGCCCAGACGGTGGCCTGCCTGCGCCGTCTCGCCGACGGCGACCTGTCGGTGGACATCGCCGGCGCCGACCGCAGGGACGAGGTCGGCGACATCGCGCGGGCCATGGCGGTGTTCAAGGAGAGCGCCCTCGACCGCCGGCGCATCCAGGCCGAGCAGGAGGCCGACGCGCAGCGCCGGCTGGCCCGCGCCGAGACGGTCGGCGCGGTGGTCCGCCGCTTCAACCACGAGGTCGGCGAGGCGCTGCGCGCCATGGGCACCGCCTCGGCGGCGCTTGAGGAGACCGCCCATTCCCTCTCCACCTCGGCCGAGCACGCGTCGGGACAGGTCGCCGTCGTCGACGGCGCCGTGGAGCGGACCGCCGCGAACGTGCAGACGGTCGCCTCGGCGACCGAGGAGCTGACCTCGACCGTCCGGGAGGTGTCGCGGCAGATCAACGAGGCGCGCGACTGCGCCGACGAGGCGTCGCGCCAGGCCGAGCGGGCACAGGGCGAGGTCCGGGTGCTGACCGAGGCCGGCCAGCGGATCGACGAGGTGGTCGACCTCATCGCCTCCATCGCCAGCCAGACCAACCTGCTCGCCCTGAACGCGACGATCGAGGCGGCGCGGGCCGGCGAGGCCGGCAAGGGCTTCGCCGTGGTGGCGTCCGAGGTCAAGCAGCTCGCCACCCAGACCGCCCGGGCGACCGACGAGATCCGCGGCCAGGTCGGCGCCATGCAGGAGACGATCGGCGGGGCGGTCACCGCCATCCAGTCGATCGCGACGGTGAACCACCGCCTGAACGAGATGGCGGCCATGGTGGCCGCCGCCGTCGAGCAGCAGGGGGCGGCCACCGCCGAGATCGGCCGCAGCGCCGGCCAGGCCGCGCAGGACACGGCCGACGTGACCGGCAGCATTCCCGGCCTCCGCGACGCCGCCCGGTCGACGTCCACGGGGTCCGCCCAGGTCCTGCAGTCGGCGCGGCAGGTGGCGGAGCGGACCCAGGCCCTGAAGGACAGCATCGACGCCTTCGTCGCCGACGTGCAGGCGGCGTAGGCGCGCCGTTCCGGCGCCCGGGCGGTGCGGCCGCCCGGGCCTTGCCGTCGCGCCCCCGCGGCCGCCGAGGGGGATGCCTACGCCAGCCGCTTGTTGAGCAGCAGGGCGACCAGGGTGCCGAGCGCGCCCGACAGGAGGTAGCCGCCCGACGAGACCAGCCCCAGGTTGCTCGACAGGACCAGCGCCACCAGCGGCGCGAAGCCGGCGCCGAACAGCCAGGCGAGGTCGGAGGTCAGGGCCGAGCCGGTGTAGCGGTGGCGCCGCGAGAAGCTGGAGGCGACGGCGCCCGACGACTGGCCGAAGGACAGGCCCAGCAGCACGAAGCCGAGGATCATGAAGACCGCCTCGCCGACCGGGCCGGCGTCGAGCAGCTCGGGCGCGAAGCCGCTGAACACGGCGATCGCCGCGGCCGAGCCGGCGAGCAGGGTGCGCCGGCCGATGCGGTCGGCGATCAGGCCGGACGCCACGATCGCGGCGATGCCGAAGACGGCGGCGACCGCCTCGATCACCAGGAAGGACACCGGGTCCTCCGGGGTGAACAGGAAGATCCACGACAGCGGGAACACCGTCACCATGTGGAACAGCGCGAAGCTGGCCAGGGGCGCGAAGGCGCCCACCACGATCTTCATGCCGTCGGCGCGCAGCGTCTCGACCACCGGCGCCGGCTGCAGCTCGCGGCTCTCGAACAGCCGGGTGAACTCCGGCGTCACGACGATGCGCAGCCGGGCGAACAGGGCGACGACGTTGATGGCGAAGGCCACGAAGAACGGATAGCGCCAGCCCCAGCCGAAGAAGTCCTCCGCCGGCAGGTTGCCGGCGAAGTAGGCGAACAGGCCGCTCGCCATGATCAGGCCGATAGGGGCGCCGAGCTGCGGGATCATCGCGTACCAGCCGCGCCGGTGCTCGGGCGCGTTGAGCGCCAGCAGCGAGGCCAGCCCGTCCCAGGTGCCGCCCAGCGCCAGCCCCTGGCCGATGCGGAACAGCGCCAGCAGCCAGGCCGAGGTGGCGCCGATCCGCTCGTGCCCCGGCAGGAAGGCCAGCGCCACCGTCGACGTCCCCAGGAGGAACAGGGCGATGGTCAGCTTGGCGCCGCGCCCGTGGGCGCGGTCGATCGCCATGAAGAGCACGCTGCCGATCGGCCGCGCCACGAAGGCCAGGGCGAAGATGGCGAAGGACCACAGGGTCCCGGTCAGCGGGTCGGCGTAGGGGAACACCAGCTTCGGGAAGACGATCACCGAAGCGATGGCGTAGACGAAGAAGTCGAAGAATTCGGAAGTCCGGCCGATGATGACGCCGATGGCGATCTCGCCCGGGTTGACCCCGTGATGGCGAGCGTTCACCAGCCTCGCGTCGCGTTCGGCCGCCGCAGTCGATAGCCCCATGATCTCCGCACCGGTTGGGCAGTTTCCGTGTCGAGCGAGCGCCGACGCCGCGGGCAGCCGCGCCGGCCGCCCCACATGTGTCGCGCACACGCCGCCGGCGGCATTGGACAAATTGTCCAATGTCCTCGCCGCGGTGCGGTGACTAGCTCTTGGCGCAAAGCAATCCCCCGCTGACAGGTCCTGCCTTGAGCCGTTATCGCGTCCTTGCCGTGCTGCCCCTGATGGCGGCGCTGAGTGGCTGCAACCTCGTCGTCCTGAACCCCTCCGGCGATGTGGCGAGCCAGCAGGCCGACCTCGTGGTCATCTCCACCCTGCTGATGCTGCTCATCATCGTGCCGGTCATGGCGCTCACCGTGCTGTTCGCATGGCGCTACCGGAAGTCCAATACCACGGCCCGCTACGAGCCGGACTGGGACCATTCGACGCAGCTCGAGCTGGTCATCTGGGCGGCACCCCTGCTCATCATCATCTGCCTCGGCGCGCTGACGTGGATGGCGACCCACCTCCTCGACCCCTACCGGCCGATCGACCGCATCGCCGCCGACCGCCCGGTGCCCGCCGGCACCCGCGCGCTCGACGTGCAGGTGGTGGCGCTCGACTGGAAGTGGCTGTTCATCTACCCCGAGTACGGCATCGCCTCGGTCAACGAGATGGCGGCGCCGGTCGACCGGCCGCTCCGCTTCAGCATCACCGCGTCGACGATGATGAACTCCTTCTACGTCCCGGCGCTGGCCGGCCAGATCTACGCCATGGCCGGCATGGAGACCAAGCTGCACGCCGTCATCAACGCGCCCGGCACCTACAAGGGCTTCTCCGCCAACTACAGCGGCGCCGGCTTCTCGCACATGCGCTTCGACTTCCACGGCCTCGACGACGCCGGCTTCGACCGCTGGGTCGCCTCCGTCAAGGCGGACGGCGGCGCGCTCGACCGCGCCACCTACCGGCAGCTCGAGCGGCCCAGCGAGAACGATCCGGTGCGCCACTACGCCAGCGTCGACCCCGACCTCTTCAAGGCCGTCGTCGCCATGTGCGTCGACCCGGCCAAGCCCTGCGCCGACGCCATGCACGGCGGCGGCACCCACCATGAGGCCGGGCACGGGGCCGGGCACGAGCCGGCGCCGGCGCGCGCCGCCGAGCCGGCGCCCCACGCCCACCCCGCCTTCACGCCGACCGGCGCGCCGACGGCCCTTCCGGCCGGCCCCCGGCCGTCCAACTCCTGATCCGGCAAACCGGCATGCTTGATATGTCCTCCCCCTCCTCGCTGGTCTTCGGGCGCCTGAGCCTGGAGTCCCTCCCCCTCCACGAGCCCATCGTCGTCGCGACCTTCGTCGCCGTGGCGCTGGGCGGCGCCGCGCTGGTCGGGGCGCTGACCTATTTCCGCCTGTGGGGCTATCTCTGGCGCGAGTGGTTCACCACCGTCGACCACAAGCGCATCGGCATCATGTACATGGTGCTGGGGCTCGTCATGCTGCTGCGCGGCTTCGCCGACGCCATCATGATGCGCCTGCAGCAGGCCATGGCGTTCGGCGGCAGCGAGGGCTACCTCAACGCCCATCACTACGACCAGATCTTCACCGCCCACGGCGTGATCATGATCTTCTTCGTGGCGATGCCGCTGGTCACCGGGCTGATGAACTACGTCGTGCCGCTGCAGATCGGCGCGCGCGACGTCTCCTTCCCCTTCCTCAACAACTTCAGCTTCTGGATGACCGCCGGCGGCGCCGTGCTGGTCATGATGTCGCTGTTCGTCGGCGAGTTCGCGCGCACCGGCTGGCTCGCCTACCCGCCGCTGTCGGGCATCCTCGGCAGCCCCGACGTCGGCGTCGACTACTACGTCTGGGCCCTGCAGATCGCCGGCGTCGGCACCCTGCTGTCGGGCATCAACCTGGTGTGCACCATCGTCAAGATGCGCGCCCCCGGCATGACCATGATGAAGATGCCGGTCTTCACCTGGACGTCGCTGTGCACCAACGTGCTGATCGTCGCCGCCTTCCCGGTGCTGACGGCGGTGCTGGCGCTGCTCTCCCTCGACCGCTACGTCGGGACCAACTTCTTCACGAACGAACTCGGGGGCAACCCGATGATGTACGTGAACCTGATCTGGATCTGGGGCCACCCCGAGGTCTACATCCTGATCCTGCCGGCCTTCGGCATCTTCTCGGAGGTGACCTCGACCTTCTCCGGCAAGCGCCTGTTCGGCTACACCTCGATGGTCTACGCCACGGTGGTGATCACCATCCTGTCCTACCTGGTGTGGCTGCACCACTTCTTCACCATGGGCTCGGGCGCCAGCGTGAACTCGTTCTTCGGGATCACGACGATGATCATCTCGATCCCGACCGGGGCGAAGATCTTCAACTGGCTGTTCACCATGTACCGCGGCCGCATCCGCTTCGAGCTGCCGATGATGTGGACGGTCGCCTTCATGCTGACCTTCGTCATCGGCGGCATGACGGGCGTGCTGCTGGCGGTGCCGCCGGCCGACTTCGTCCTGCACAACAGCCTGTTCCTGATCGCCCACTTCCACAACGTCATCATCGGCGGCGTGCTGTTCGGCCTGTTCGCCGGCATCAGCTACTGGTTCCCCAAGGCCTTCGGCTTCCGCCTCGACCCGTTCTGGGGCAAGCTGTCCTTCTGGTTCTGGGTGGTCGGCTTCTACGTCGCCTTCATGCCGCTCTACGTGCTGGGGCTGATGGGCGTGACCCGCCGGCTGCGGGTGTTCGACGACCCGTCGCTGCAGGTGTGGTTCGTCGTCGCCGCGGCGGGCGCCGTCCTGATCCTGCTGGGCATCGCCGCCTTCCTCGTGCAGATCTACGTCAGCGTGCGCGACCGCGCGGCGCTGCGCGAGACGACGGGCGACCCGTGGGACGGCCGCACCCTGGAATGGGCGACCTCGTCGCCGCCGCCGGCCTACAACTTCGCCTTCACGCCGGTGGTCCACGACAACGACGCGTGGTGGGACATGAAGGCGCGCGGCTACACGCGGCCGCTCGGCGGCTTCCGGGCCATCCACATGCCCAGCAACACCGGGGCCGGCGTGGTGCTGGCGGGGCTGAGCGTCGTGCTGGGCTTCGCGCTGATCTGGCACATCTGGTGGCTGGCCGCGGCGAGCTTCGTCGGCCTGCTGGCCACCGCGATCGGCCACACCTTCAACTACCACCGCGACGTCCACATCCCCGCCGACGAGGTGGTGCGGACCGAGAACGAGCGGACCCTCCTGCTCTCCGGACAGGTGTAAGACCATGACGACGACCATGAACGCCGCGGCCGCCACGGCCGCACGGGCCCCGGCGGCCGCGCGGGCGGCGGACGGCCCCGTCTTCTACGAGGTGCCCGTCTTCTACGAGGTGGACGAGCACGCCCATCCCGAAGGGGCGAGCACCCTGCTCGGGTTCTGGATCTACCTGATGAGCGACTGCCTCATCTTCGCGGTCCTGTTCGCCACCTACGGGGTGCTCGGCGCCAGCTACGCCGGCGGCCCGACCCCGCGGGAGCTGTTCGACCTGCCCCTGGTGGCGCTGAACACCGCCATGCTGCTGTTCTCCTCCATCACCTACGGCTTCGCCATGCTGGCGATGGAGCGCGGGCGGGTGGCGCCGACGCAGGCCTGGCTCGCCGTCACCGCACTGTTCGGCCTGGCCTTCCTCGGCATCGAGCTGTACGAGTTCGCCCACCTCGTCCACGAGGGGGCGACGCCCCAGCGCAGCGCCTTCCTGTCGTCCTTCTTCACCCTGGTCGGCACCCACGGCCTGCACGTGACCTTCGGCCTGGTGTGGCTGGGCACCCTGATGGTGCAGGTGGCCCGCCGCGGCCTGATCGAGGCCAACCGGCGGCGGCTGATGTGCCTCAGCATGTTCTGGCACTTCCTCGACGTCGTCTGGATCGGCGTCTTCACCTTCGTCTATCTCATGGGAATGCTGCGATGACCTCCCACGCGCACGCCGGCGCCGACGGCCACGGCGACGGGCACGCCCACGGCACGCTGGGCAGCTATCTCACCGGCTTCGGCCTGTCGGTGGTGCTGACGGCGATCCCCTTCTGGCTGGTGATGAGCGGGGCGCTCGACCCGGCCCGGACGGCGGTCGCCATCCTCGGGTTGGGGGCGGTGCAGATCATCGTCCACATGGTCTATTTCCTGCACATGAACAGCCGCTCCGAGGGCGGCTGGACGATGCTGGCGCTGATCTTCACCCTGATCCTCGTCGTCATCACCCTGGCCGGCTCGCTGTGGGTGATGCACCACCTCAACACCAACATGATGCCCGGCATGATGGCGCCCCCCGTCGCCAGCCCGGGGCCGTGACGGCGGTGGCCGTCGACGGCCGCGGACCCGGCGCCGGCCGGCCGCTGCGCACGCTGGTCCTGTGGGGCCTGCTGGCGCTGGCCGCCGCCGCCGGCTTCGGTGCGCTCGGCGTCTGGCAGCTGCAGCGGCGGGCGTGGAAGCACGACCTGATCGCCCGGGTCGAGGAGCGGGTCGGCGCCGCCCCCGTCCCGGCGCCCGGGCCGGCCGCCTGGCCCGCCGTCGACGCGGCGCGCGACGAGTACCGCCGGGTGCGGACGGCCGGGCGCTTCCGGCACGAGGACGAGACCCTGGTGCGGGCGGTCACCGACCTCGGCGGCGGCTTCTGGGTGCTCACCCCGTTCCGCACGGACCGGGGTTTCACGGTGCTGGTCAACCGCGGCTTCGTGCCGCCGGAGCGGCGCGATCCGGCGAGCCGGGCGGCCGGCCAGATCGCCGGCGAGACCACGGTCACCGGCCTCCTGCGCGTGAGCGAGCCGGGCGGCGGCTTCCTGCGCGCCAACGATCCCGCCGCCGGCCGCTGGTACTCCCGCGACGTGGCGGCGATCGCCGCGGCGCGCGGGCTGGGCGAGGTCGCCCCCTACTTCATCGACGCCGACGCCACGGCCAACCCCGGTGGCCTGCCGGCCGGCGGGCTGACCGTCGTCGCCTTCTCGGACCATCATCTGGTCTACGCGCTGACCTGGTTCGCCCTCGCCCTGCTGCCGGCCGTCGGTGTCGCCGCCGCCCTGCGCGGCGACCGCCGGCGCCGGCAGGGCTGACCCGCGCCCGCGCGGTCAGGGCTGCCAACCCGCCCTCCCCCGCCTATATCACTGCGGAAACGGACGGAAGATCCCGGCGAACGGCATGACGATCTCGGTCGACGACACCACCGACAAGAAGAATCTCCACCTGCTCGTCCAGCTCCGTTGGCTCGCCGTCCTCGGGCAGGTACTGACGATACTGATCGTCCATTTCCAGTTCGACATCGCGTTGCCGCTGCCGGCGATGGGAGCGGTCATCCTGTTCCTGGTAGGCCTGAATCTCGTCAGCCTGGTGCAGCTGCGGCGGGCGACGGCGGTCCCCCGCGGCCAGCTCTTCCTGGAGCTGCTGATGGACGTGGCCGCCCTGACCGCCCAGCTCTATCTCAGCGGCGGCGCCTCCAACCCCTTCGTCTCGCTCTACCTGCTCCAGGTCACGCTCGGCGCCGTGCTGCTCGACGTGTGGGCGACCTGGGCGCTGGTCTTCGTGGCGGCGCTGTGCTTCACCTGGCTCACCGGCTCCTACCGCCCGCTGGCGCTGCCGCCGGGCCACGAGCACGACCTGCTGACCCTGCACGTGCAGGGGATGTTCGTCTGCTTCGTCCTGACGGCGACCCTGCTGGTCCCCTTCATCACCCGGATCAACGGCAACCTGCGCGCCCGCGACGCCCGCCTGGCCGACCTGCGCCAGCGCTCGGTGGAGGAGAACCACATCGTCCGCATGGGCCTCCTGGCGTCGGGCGCCGCCCACGAGCTGGGGACGCCGCTCGCCACCCTGTCGGTCATCCTCGGCGACTGGCGGCGCATGCCGGCGCTGCGGGCCGACCCCGACCTGGCCGAGGAGATCGAGGAGATGCAGAGCCAGATCGACCGCTGCAAGGCGATCGTCTCCGGCGTCCTGATGTCGGCCGGCGCGGCCCGCGGCGAGGGAACGGTGCGCACGACGGCGGGCGCCTTCCTCGACGAGGTGGTGGCGGAATGGCGCGCCGGCCGGTCGCCGGCCCGGTTCGACTACGCCAACCGCGTCGGGCCGGACACGCCGATCGTCTCCGACCTCGCCCTCCGGCAGGTCATCGTCAACGTGCTCGACAACGCGCTGGAGGCCTCGCCGGACTGGGTCGGCATCGCCGCCGAGCGGCGCGACGACCGGCTGGTGGTGACGGTGGAGGACGCCGGCCCCGGCTTCGCCGACGCCATGCTGGCCGAGTTCGGCAAGCCCTACCGCTCGACCAAGGCGCGGCCGGGCAGCGGCCTCGGCCTGTTCCTGGTGGTCAACGTCGTGCGCACGCTGGGCGGCACGGTCGCCGCCGCCAACCGCGACGCGGGCGGCGCCGCGGTGACCCTGACCCTGCCGCTGGCGGCCCTCACCCCGGGAGGCGGCGATGGAGGCTAGGCGCCCGCTGCTGATCGTCGAGGACGACGCCTCCTTCGCCAAGGCGCTGGGGCGCTCCTTCAAGCGCCGCGGCTACGAGGTGCATTGGTGCCAGGGGGCGGACGACCTGCGCGCGCTGCTGGAGACCGTCCGCCCGGGCTACGCCGTCGTCGACCTGAAGCTCGCCGGCGGCTCCGGCCTGGAATGCGTCAAGCTCCTGCACGACCAGGACCCGGACATGAAGATCGTCGTGCTGACCGGCTTCGCCAGCATCGCCACCGCCGTCGAGGCCATCAAGCTCGGCGCCTGCCACTATCTGCCCAAGCCCGCCAACACCGACGACATCGAGACCGCGTTCGAGCGCACCGAGGGCGACGCCTCCATCGCCGTGGCCGGGCGGCCGACCTCGCTCAAGACCCTGGAGTGGGAGCGCATCCACGAGACGCTGGTGGACACCAACTTCAACATCTCCGAGACGGCGCGCCGCCTCGGCATGCACCGGCGCACCCTGGCGCGCAAGCTGGAGAAGCGGCGCGTGACGTGAGCGGCGCCGCTCCCGGCGCTCACTTGCACGCCTTCTCCTCGATGCGGCCGCCGTCGTCGACCCGCACCGTCAGGCGCTGCGGGTTGAAGTCCATGGTGACCGCCTCCCCCGGGCGGACCACCCGGTCGACCAGCGGGCAGTGCCGGGGGGCGAGCGGCGCGCCGGCGTCCGGCAGGGCCGCCAGCCGGTCGGCGCAGGACGGCCGGTCGGCCGCCGCCGCCGCCGGCGCTTCGCACCGCACCGCGGCGGGCCGGTCCGGCGGCGACGCGCAGGCGGCGGCGGCAAGCGACAGCAGGATGGCGGGAATCGTCGGGCGCCGTCGGCGGGGGCTGCGGGGCCGGTTCATCGGGTGGTTTCCTCCATTGGCCGCGCGGCCGGCCTCCGCCGGCCGCGGGCGCCATCCTACACCGGCACGCTCCCGCGCGGTCCGCACGATCGTCCCTGCCCCGTCACAGCAGCAGCGGGAGGCGGCGGTTGGCGTCGAACACGGACGCCAGCAGCACCCGGCGCGTCCCTTCGATGTGGTCGACCATGGCGTCGCCGGCGGCCGCCGCTTCGCCCCGTCTCATCGCCTCGACGATGTCGCGGTGGGTGGCGTAGGCCTCCGTCCGCGGCTGCGGCGCCTGCGCCTCGATGTGGAAGAAGCGTTCCATCTCCTTGAGCAGCTGGGCGAGGGTGCGGTGCAGGCGCTCGTTCCGTGACGCGAGGGCGATGCCCTCGTGGAAGGCGTCGTTGACGTCGCGGGCGCGTTCGGCGTCGGCGTGGTAGCGCTCGTACGGAATCGCCGCGGCCAGTTCCGCGAGCCGGTCCAGCTCCTCCGGGTCGGCCCGCGCCACCGCCAGCTCGGTGGCTCCCCGCTCGAGGATCACCCGCAGGTCGAAGATGTCGTTGATGTGCGAGACCTTGATCGGTTCGACGACGTAGCCGCGCCGCGGGTACGCCTTCACGAGGCCGTCGAACTGCAGCCGCATCAAGGCCTCCCGCACCGGCGTCTTGCTCATGGCGAGGCGGGCGGCGACGTCCATCTCGGTGAAGGCGTCGCCCGGCTTGAGGGTCCAGGAGACGATGTCCCTGCGGATGATGGCGTAGGCCCGATCCGCCAGGGACCCCCTGGCGCGGTGCCCCGGGTCCTCCGGGACGCTGGTGGTCGGTCTGATCATTCCTGTCTTCTCTCCCATACCGGCTTTTTTGTCGCCCGCCGCCGGAGGCCGTCGCCGGGCGAATGATGGTGCGCCGCAAAAAAACGGCTTGCGCACCGTAGTGCATCCAGTGATATCTTTCGTAGAATATCACGGCCGGGCCGGCTTGTCGCGGATGACGCGGCGGGCTCGCGGCGGACCTCCTGGGGTGCGGCAAGGCGGAGGAGTGGCGTGACCGGATACGTTCTGAGGCAGATGGCCCTGTCGGTCGGCGTGCTGCTGACGGCCCTGCTGATCCTGTTCTGTCTCATCTACCTCGTGCCCGGCGACCCGGCGACGATCGCGCTGGGGCCGCGCGCCAGCGAGGAGCAGAAGGAGGTCTTCCGCCAGGCGATGGGGCTCGACCGCTCGATCGCCGTGCAGGCGTTCCACTTCCTGGCCAATCTGGCGCGGGGCGATCTCGGGACCGACCTGCTGACCCGCCAGCCCGTCCTGGTGCTGGTGGCCGCCTCGCTGCCCAAGACGGTGACGCTGGCGCTCGCCGGGCTCGGCTGGGCGGTGCTGTGCGGCGTGCCGCTGGGCACCGTGTCGGCGCTCCGGCCCAACGGCTGGATCGACGGGCTGATCGGCGTCTTCTCCACCGCCGTCATCGCGCTGCCGTCCTTCCTGCTGGCGATCTACGCGCTCATCCTCTTCGCCGTGACGCTGGGCTGGTTTCCCGCCATGGGGGCCGGGGAGTCCGGCGACCTCGGCGACCAGCTTCTCCATCTCGCGCTGCCGGCCTTCGCCGTCGGCATCGGCTGGGTCGGCTACATCGCCCGCCTCGTGCGCGCCTCGCTTCTGGAGACGCTGCACGAGAACCATGTCCGGACCTACCGGGCCTTCGGGGTGTCCGACGCCCGGATCGCCCTGCGCTTCGGCCTGCCGATCGCCATGATCCCGGTGGTCGCGGTGATCGGCGTCGGCCTCGGCAACCTGCTGTCGGGGGCGGTGCTGGTCGAGGTGGTGTTCTCGCGGCCCGGCCTCGGCTCGCTGGCGTACGACGCGGTGACCTCCCGCAACTTCCCGGTGCTGCTCGGCACGGTCGTCGTGACGACGCTGCTCTACGTCGTCGCCAACCTGGCGACCGACGTCCTCGCCGCCTTCCTCGACCCGCGCATCCGCAAGGAGGCCTGACGATGGCGCTCGCCCAGGAGACGTCGCCGCCGCTGGCGTGGCGGGTGCGCGGCAGCGCCGCCCTGGCCGCCGGCCGGCGCCGCCTGTCCGCCAGGCCGGTGGGCGCCGCCGCGCTGCTGGTCGTCGTCGCCCTCGTCCTGTGCGCCGTCCTCGCGCCCTGGATCGCGCCCTACGATCCCGTCCGGATCGCCCCGCGCGCCCGCTTCCAGGGCCCATCGTGGGAGCACTGGCTGGGCACCGACCAGCTCGGCCGCGACGTCCTCTCCCGGGTGATCTTCGGCACCGGCATCGCCCTCAAGGTGGCGCTGACCGGAACCCTGGCGGCGCTCGGGCTGGGCGCCGCGCTGGGCATCCTGGCCGGGCTCGGCGGGCGCTGGCTCGACGGCCTGCTGGTCCTGCTGTGCGACGCCATGCGGGCGCTGCCGATGATCCTCTTCGCGCTGGCGATCGTCGCCGTCTACGGCCCCAGCCTCGCCACGCTGGTCGCCGTCATCTCCTTCGCCATGGCGCCCGGCTATTTCCGCATCGTCCGCAACCAGGTGCTGGTGCTGCGCCGCATGGACTTCGTGACGGCGGCCCAGGTCATGGGCGCCTCGTCCCTGCGGATCGCCGTCACCCATCTCGTGCCCAACCTTCTGGGTCCGATCGTCGTGCTGATCGCCATGGACATCCCGGCGGTGATCGGCATCGAGTCCGGGCTGTCCTTCCTCGGCCAGGGAATCCAGCCGCCGGAGCCGAGCTGGGGCACGATGCTCAGCGACGGCTACAGCTTCCTGCGCCAGGCCCCGCACATCGCCGTCGCGGCGGGGGTGCCGGTGGTCGTCTCCACCGTCGCCTTCACCTTCCTCGGCGAGGCGTTGCGCGACGTCCTCGATCCCAAGAGCGCGGGGCGGCGCTGACCATGGACGCCATCGTCGACATCCGCGGCTTCTCGATCACCTACGCCGGGGACGCGGCCCCGGTGCCGGCCGTGCGGGACGTCACCCTGTCGCTCGGCCGCGGCCGCATCCTCGGCCTGGTGGGCGAGAGCGGCTCGGGCAAGTCGAGCATGGTCGGCGCCATGCTGGCGCTGCTGCCGCGCTCGGCGCGGATCGGCGGGACGATCCTCATCGACGGGAAGGACCTCTACCGCATGGGCGAGCGGGAGCGGCGCAGCCTGCGGGGCCGCGACGTCGCCACGGTGTCGCAGGACCCGTTCACCGCGCTCAACCCGGTGACGACGATCGGCACCCAGCTCGTCGAGTTCCAGCACCGGCTCGACGGCCTGTCGCGGGCCGACAAGCGGGCGCGGGCGGCCGACATGCTGCGCCGCGTCGGCGTGTCCGATCCCGAGGCGCGGCTCGGCCAGTACCCGCACCAGCTCTCCGGCGGCCTGCGCCAGCGCGTGGCGATCGCCGCGGCGCTGCTCGTCCGCCCCAAGCTGCTGATCGCCGACGAGCCGACCACCGCGCTGGACGCCACCACCGAGGCCGAGGTCATCGAGATCATCCGCGAGATGCGCGGCCTCGTCGAAGGCTCGATCGTCTTCGTCACCCACGACATGGGAGTCGTGCGCCGGCTGTGCGACGACGTCGCCGTCCTGTACGCCGGCGAGCTGGTCGAGAGCGGGCCGGTCGCCGCGGTGCTGGACCGGCCGCGGCATCCCTACACGCGGGCGCTGCTCGCCTGCGACCCGGCGCGGATCGCCACCCCGTCGCGCCACCTGCCGACGATTCCCGGGACCGTTCCCAGCCCGACCGCGCTGCCGCCGGGCTGCGTCTTCTCCACCCGCTGCGCCGAGGCGGGCGAGCGCTGCCGGCGGGACAGGCCGCCGCCGCACCTCGTCGACGGCTCCCGCGTGTCCTGCCACCTGGTGACCGGCCCATGATCCCGCTGCTCGAGGTGAACGATCTGGTCGTGCGCTATCCCGCCGGGTCGCTGGTCGACGCGCTGCGGGGCGAACCGCGGGAGGTCGTCGTCCTCGACCGGGTCAGCCTGTCGGTCGGCGAGGGCGAGACGCTGGGGCTCGTCGGCGAGAGCGGCAGCGGCAAGACGACGCTGGGCCGGGCGATCGGCGGCCTGACGCCGATCGCCGCCGGCTCGGTCGCCGTCGCCGGCGCCGTCGTCACCGGCCGCAAGGACGCCGCCTGGCGGGAGATCCGCCGCAACATCGGCTTCATGTTCCAGGACCCGGTGGCGGCGCTCGACCCGCGGATGCGGCTCGCCGCCTCCATCACCGAGCCCCTGGCGATCCAGGGCGTCGGCGGCGCGGAACGGCGCCGGCGCGCCGTCGAGCTGCTGGTCGAGGTCGGTCTGTCGCCGGACTTCGCCGAACGCTTTCCCCACCAGGTCTCCGGCGGCCAGGCCCGCCGCGTCACCGTCGCCCGGGCGCTGGCGCTCCGGCCCAAACTGGTGATCGCCGACGAGCCCACGGCCGGGCTGGACCTGTCGGTCCAGGGCGAACTGCTCAACCTGCTGGCCGCCATCCAGGCGGCGGCGTCGGTCAGCTTCCTCTTCATCACCCACAATCTGGCGGTCGCCCGCCACGTCACCGACCGCGTCGCCGTGATGTATCTCGGGCGGATCGTCGAGAGCGCGCGCACGGCCGACCTGTTCGCCCGCCCCGCCCACCCCTACACCCGCGCGCTCCTGGGCGCCCACGGCGGCTCCGGCGGCGGGCCGCCGCTGCGCGGCGAGGTGCCGAGCCTGCGGCGCCGCCCCCGGGGGTGCGAGTTCCACACCCGCTGCCCGGTCGCCCGGGAGCTCTGCCGGCGCGAGGCGCCCGCGGAGCGGCCGCTCGGCGGGCAGCACCAGGTGCGATGCCATTTCCCGCTGGACCGAGCCGGTCCCGGCGATGAGCCCGCGGCGCCCACCCCCACAACCGCATGGAGCCCCTCATGATTTCGCCCCTCCTCCATCGCCGGCAGATGCTGAAGGCGCTGAGCGCCGCCACCCTCGGCGCGGCCGGTCCGAGCCTGCTCGGCGGCCGCGCCGCCTTCGCCGTCGAGGGCCGGACGCTGAAGATCCGCAACGACGGCGACATCCGCAACCTCGACCCGGCGACGCGCGGCGGCTGGTACGACGAGACCGTGATGTTCGCGATCTTCTCCGGCCTCGTCCGGTACAAGGCGGGCGACGAGTGGGGCTGGCAGCCCGACGCGGCGGAGAGCATCGATGCCGCGGACCCGCTCGCCATTCCCTTCCGGCTGCGGCCCGGGATGACCTGGTCGAACGGCTTCGGCGCGGTGACGGCCGAGGACGTCAAGTACTCCTACGAGCGCTTCGCCGATCCCAAGGTCAACGCGGTGTACGCCTCGGACTGGGCGGCGCTCGACGGCGTCGAGGTGACCGGGCCGCAGTCGGGCATCATCCACCTGAAGAAGCCGTTCGCGCCGCTGTTCACAAGCACCCTGCCGCACGCGTCGGGCCTGATCGTCTGCAAGGCCGCGGTCGAGAAGAACGGCGGGACCATCGGCACCGATCCGCTGGCCACCTCCGGCCCCTACCGGCTGTCCCGGTGGCAGCCGGCGGAGCGCATCACCCTGACGCGCAACCCGGACTGGAGCGGGCCGCAGCCCTACTTCGACGAGATCCAGCTCTACCCGGTCGCCGACAGGACGGCGGCGGAGACGGCCTTCGACGCGGGCGACCTCGACGTCACGCAGATCGCCATCAGCTCTATCGAGCAGCGCCAGGGCGGCAAGGCGGACCTGACGGTGAAGCCGGCGCTGGCCTACACCTGGATGGGCATGAACATCGAGAACCCGAAGCTGGCCGACGTCCGCGTCCGCCGCGCCATCCAGCGGGCGATCAACGTGCCCGAGGTGATCGACGCGACCTTCGGCGGGGCCGTGCAGCCGGCCCACGGCATCATCCCCCCGCCCCTGCTGGGGGCGCGCGACGCGCTTCTCTACCCCTACGACGCCGGGGCGGCGAAGGCCCTGCTCGCCGAGGCCGGGGTCGACGGGCTGCGCCTCAAGCTGGAGTTCGGCACCGACGCCGACCTGCTGGTCGCCGCCCAGGTCATCCAGGTGCAGCTCGCCCAGGTCGGCATCACCCTGGACGTGCGGCAGATGGACGACGCCACGCTGACCGCCCAGCAGCAGGACAAGGAGGGCGGCACCTGGAAGGAGATCGAGCTCTTCTTCATCACCTTCACCACCGCCCCCGACCCGAGCTGGGTCACCGAATGGTTCAAGTGCGACCAGGTCGGCGTCTGGAACTTCCAGCGGACCTGCGACGCCGCCTGGGACGAGGCGAACGCCAAGGCGGCGGAGGAGGCCGATCCCGCCAAGCGTGCCGCCATGTACGTCGATCTCCAGAACGAGCTGGAGGAGACCGGCGCCTATGTCTTCCTCTACCACGGCGTCAACGCCTGGCTGTCGCCCAAGGGCCTGAAGGGGGCGTGGACCCCGGACGGCCAGTGGGCGCTCCTCAGGGAGTTCGCGGCGGCATGATCCCCCGTCCGAACCCGGGGGCGCTCCCGGGTTTGCCCCGGCGTCCTGGCCGTGGCGGACGCCGCCCGGCCCCGGGGGCCGGCCGATGACCGTGGCGACCCCGGAGCCGGCGCCCGCGCGGTGGCGGCAACGCGCCGCGCGCGCCTTGCGCAATCCGCTCTACCGCCGCTACTTCCTGGCCCAGACGCCGCTGGTGGTGGGGTCCTGGATCCATTCGCTGGCCATCGGCTGGCTGATGTGGCGGCTCAGCGCCTCGCCCTGGCTGCTCGGCCTGCTGGCGCTGTGCGACCTCGGCCCGACCTTCGTTCTGGGGCCGGTGGCCGGCACCGTGTGCGACCGCATGGACCGCCGCCGCCTGCTGGTGGTGACCCAGACGGCCTTCGTCGTGCTGGTCGCGGTGCTCGCCGGGCTGACCCTCTCCGGCCGGGTGACGGTGGCGGTCGTGCTCGGCATGACCCTGGCGATCGGCGTGGTGACGGCCTTCGACAGCCCGGCGCGCCAGGCTTTCGTCGCCGAGCTGGTCGGGCTGGACGACCTGCGCAACGCCATCGCCCTCAACTCCATGCTGTTCAACGCCGCCCGGCTGGTCGGTCCGGCGGTGGGCGGGGCGATCGTCGCGACGTTCGGCGAGGGCTGGTGCTTCGTCCTGAAGGCGCTGGCCTATCTCCCGATGCTGCGCGTCCTGGCGACCTTGCGCGGCGTTCCCCTCGAGGCGCGGGCGCCGGGCGGCGGGTTCCTCACGGAGATGCGCAGGGGGCTCGCCTTCGTGCGCGGCGACGCCGCCGCCACGCGCATCCTGTTCCTGGTCGGGGTGTGCAGCTTCACCAGCGTGCCCTACTTCTCCTTCCTGCCGGCGCTGACCAACCAGATGCTGCATGCCGACGCCGGCGTCGCCGGCATGCTGATGAGCATCACCGGCGTCGGCGCCGTCGCCGCCGCCGTCGCGCTGACGCTCTTCGACAATCTGGCGGTGCTGCGCCTCTACCCCGTGTGGTCGAGCCTGCTGCTCGGCCTGGTGCAGGTCGGCATCGGCGCCTCGGACGACCTCGCGCTCACCGCGGTCCTGGCGCTGCCCATGGGCTTCGCCATCCTGTCGCAGAACCTCGCCTCCAACACCCTGCTCCAGCATTTCGCCCCGCCGGCGTTCCGCGGCCGCGTCATGGCGATGTACTCGATGATGATGCTCGGCACCGTGCCCCTGGGCTCCGTCGTCGTCGGCGCGCTCGGCGACTGGCTCGGCATGCCCTTCACCTTCATCGCCGGCGGCCTGCTGTGCGCCGCCTCGGCGCTCGCCGTGCGCAGCCTGCCGGCCCATCCCGAATCCGTTCCCGCCACATCCGACCGTCCCAAACCGGCGCGGCCCGCCGTCCCCGGCCTCCCGCCGCAAGAAACCTGAAGGAGCGAAGATGGAGAACAGCCACCTCGGCGACCGGCCGGCCCCCTTCCGGCAGATCACCATTCCGATGTCCGACGGCGTCGTCCTGACGGGGCGCCTGTGGCTGCCCGAGACGCCGGCCGCCGCCAAGGTGCCGGTCGTCCTGGAGTGGATCCCCTACCGCCAGTCGGACAACACGGCGGTCGGCGACTCCATGGTCCACGGCTACTTCGCCATGAACGGGATCGCCTCGGTCCGCGTCGACCTGCGCGGCAGCGGCAATTCCGAGGGGCTGCTGCACGACGAATACCTCCGGCAGGAGCAGGACGACGCCTGCGAGGTCATCGCCTGGCTGGCCGGGCAGGACTGGTGCAACGGCAAGGTCGGCATCATCGGCATCTCGTGGGGCGGTTTCGCCGGCCTGCAGATCGCCGCCCGCCGCCCGCCCGCCCTCAAGGCCATCGTCACCTGCTGCTCCACCGACGACCGCTACAGCGACGACGTCCACTTCATGGGCGGTGGCCTGCTGATCGACGGCATGCAGTGGGGCTCCGGCCTGTTCGCCCAGCTTGGCCGGCCGGCCGATCCCGCCCACGTCGGCGAGCGGTGGCGCGACCTCTGGATGAACCGTCTGGAGCACCTGGAGCCGCCGCTGCGGCGCTGGTTCGCGCACATGGAGCGCGACGCGTTCTGGAAGCACGGCTCGGTCTGCGAGAACTACGGCGACATCGAATGCGCGGTCTACGCGGTGACGGGCTGGACCGACGGCTATTCGGACCCGGTGCTGCGGCTGATGGAGAACCTGAAGGGGCCGCGCAAGGGGCTGATCGGGCCGTGGACCCACATGTATCCCAACTGGGGCGTGCCCGGGCCGAAGATCGGCTTCCTCGAGGAGTGCATGCGCTGGTGGCGCCACTGGCTGCTGGACGAGGAGACCGGCATCATGGACGAGCCGATGCTGCGCCTGTGGGTCGGCCGGGACCTCAAGCCGCACCCGCGCCATCCCGCGATCGACGGGCGCTGGATCGCCGTTCCCGGCTGGCCGTGCGAGGGTCCGGCGGCGGCGTTCCATCTCGACGACCGCGCGCTCACGCCGACGTCGCCGGCCGCGGCGGCGCCGGTGCGCGTCGACACGCCGCAGCATCTCGGCGCCTTCGCCGGCGAATGGTGCCCGCTCGACGGCGGCGGCGACGGTCCGGAGTTCCAGGGCGACAACCGACAGGACGACGGCCTGTCCGTCTGCTTCGACACCGCGGTGCTCGACCGCCCCGTCGAGGTGGTGGGCATCCCCCGGCTGGCGCTCGACCTCGCCATGGACGGCGAGACGGCGACGGTGATCGTGCGCCTGAACGAGGTGGCGGCCGACGGCACCTCGGCCCGCGTCACCTTCGCGGTCCGGCGCATCCGCCGCCCCGCCGGCGTCGCCGCCGGGGAGCGCTTCTCCGCCGAGATCCCGCTGAAGGGCGTGGCCTACGCGTTCGCCGCGGGCAGCCGCATCCGCCTGGCGCTGTCGACCACCTACTGGCCGTTCGTCTGGCCGGAGCATGGCCGCGGCGCCATCACCCTCCATCCCGACGCCGCCGTGTTCCGCCTGCCGGGCATGCCGGCCGAGGCGGTCCACAGCCTCCCTCCGTTCGGCCCTCCGGTGTCGGCGCCGCCCATCCCCTGCGAGACGGTCGACCCCGGCGACGTGGTCCGCACCGTCGCCTGGGACGCCACGACGGGGCGGTCCGAACTGACGTCGCGGACGCGGCGCCCGACGGTCCGGCTCGGCGACCTCACCCTGGGTGGGCACGGCGGGCACGGCTACTCGATCCTGCCCGCGGACCCGACCTCCGCCCGCGCCCATTTCGAGAGCGTGCAGCGCTACGAACGCCCGGGGTGGGCGGTCCGCCTGGAAAGCCGCAGCGACGTCTTCTGGGAGGACGGCAAGCTGGTGCTCGAAGCGGCCTACGACGCCTTCGAGGACGACCGGCCGGTCTTCTCCCGGCGCTGGCGCGACCGCTTCGACTACTGAGCCGCCACTGAGCCGCCGTCCGGCCGGCGGGAAGGAGGACCATGCCCGAGACCGTGATCCCGGTGCCGGCACGCGGCGCGCGTGCCGTTCCCCTGAAGGCGGGGGACCGCGTCGCCGTCGTCAACGTCCACGGCGGCCAGGTGGTGGACACCTGGGCGTTCCCCCGGCCGGCCGTCGGCGGGTGCGAGTACCTGTCGATGGAGCACACGCGCGTCCATCACCACCGCCTGATGTTCCGCCCGGGCGACGTGCTGGTCACCAACCGCCTGCGGCCGATCCTGCGCTTCGTGGAGGACCGGTCGCCCGGCGTCCACGACACCCTGTGCCCGGCCTGCTGCGCGGAGAGCTATCGCCTCTACTACGGGTTCGACGGCCACCACGCCAACTGCTCCGACAATCTGCGCGCCGTCCTGACGGCGGCGGGGCACATCCTGCCGGACGGCGTCGTCCCCACGCCGTGGAACCTCTTCATGCACACGGTCGTCGAAGGCGACCGCGAGCTCAGGGACCATCCCGGCGGGGCGGCCCCCGGCGACTTCGTGGCGCTGGTCGCCGAGACGGACTGCCTGTTCGCCGTGTCGGCCTGCCCGCAGGACCTCATCGTCATCAACGGCGCCGACGGGCGGCCGCGCGGCGTCGAACTGCGCGTGTCCCCGGCGGGCGGCCCGTCGTGACCCCGGGCCGTCTCGACGTCCGGGTCGCCCAGCCCGACGGGCCGCCGGCCGGCCACGATGCGGCGCTGGACATGGTCGCCCGCACCCTGCGCGCGGCTGCCGGGGCCGATCTGCTGGTGCTGCCGGAACTCGCCCTGTGCGGGTACGGCGACGCGGAGCGGGTGCGCCGTCTGGCGGTCGGCCGGGACTCCGACGTCGTCGGCCGGCTGCGCTCGCTGGCCGCCGCCGCCGGCACGGGGCTGGTCGCCGGCTTCGCCGAACGGGACGGCGCGACGCTCTACAACGCCGCCGTCGCCATCGCCGGGGACGGCGCGCTCGCCGGGGTCTACCGCAAGCTCAACCTGTGGGGCGACCACGAGCGGGCGCTGTTCGCGCCGGGCGCCCCGTCGCCGGTCCTGCCGTGGAACGGCTTCGCCCTCGGCTTCCTGATCTGCCACGACCTCGACGGGCCGGAGACGGCGCGCGACCTGGTGCGTCGGGGGGCCGACACGCTGTTGGCGCTGAGCGCCACCAACGACGGCTACGCCGTGATCCCCGACGCGCTGGTCCGTGCGCGGGCGTACGAGAACGTGAGCTACCTCGTGTACGCCGACGCCGCCGGCCGCGACGGCGACTTCGTCTTCCGCGGCCACAGCCGCATCGTCGCCCCCGACGGCACGGTGCTGGCGGCGCTCGACGGGACGCGCCCGGCTCTCGCCGGAGCCCGCTTGACGGCGGCGGCGCTGGCCGGGTGGCGCCGCCGCCACCCCTACCTCCGCACCGCGGGGGCGGCGGCCGCCTCCTGAAACCCCTGACCAAGGCCATGGCCTTGGTCAGGGGCGCCCTTTGCGGCATGCTGGCGGTCCGGCGCCGGTGCCGGCACAGGGAGGGAGCCCGCAAGGCATGGACGACGAGATCCTCTACGCGGTGCAGGACGGCATCGCCCGCCTCACCCTGAACCGCCCGCAGGCGCGCAACGCCCTGACGTTCGGCATGTACGAGCGCCTGGCGGAGCTCTGCGCGGCGATCGACGCCGACGATTCGGTCAAGGTGCTGGTGATCACCGGCGCCGGCGACAAGGCGTTCGCCGCCGGCACCGACATCGCCCAGTTCCGCGCCTTCGCCACGGCCGACGACGCGCTGGCCTACGAGGCGCGCATCGACCGCGTGCTGGGCGCGCTGGAGCGCTGCCGCGCCCCCACCGTGGCCGCCGTCGCCGGCGCCTGCACCGGCGGCGGCGCCGGCATCACGGCGGCCTGCGACCTGCGCATCGCCACCGCCGATGCCCGCTTCGGCTTCCCCATCGCCCGCACGCTCGGCAACTGCCTGTCGCTCGCCAACCACGCCCGCCTCGCCGCGCTGATCGGCCCGGCGCGGGTCAAGGAGATGATCTTCACCGCCCGCCTGCTCGACGCCGCCGAGGCGCAGGCGGCCGGCCTAGTGTCCGAGGTGGTGGCCGACCACGCCGCCCTGACGGCGCGGGCCGACGAGCTCGCCCGCACCATCGCCGGGCACGCGCCGCTCACCCTGCGGACCACCAAGGAGGCGCTGCGCCGCCTGCGCGACGAGGGGCCGGGCGCCGACGACCGCGACCTGATCGTCGCCTGCTACACCAGCGACGACTTCCGCGAGGGGGTCGACGCCTTCCTCGCCAAGCGTCCGCCGGTCTGGCGCGGCCGGTGACCGGCGGGGCGCGGCGGCACCTCCTCCCCCAGCAGGGTCAGGAAGAGCTGGACCGCCGGGTTGTCGGCGCGGCCCGGATCGTCGACCGCCTGGAACGGGGCGCGGTAGGACAGCAGCGACGGGCGCAGCGCCCGCAGCCGCCCCTCGGCGACGTAGGGGGCGGCGTAGTGGTCGGGCAGGTAGCCGATGTAGGCGCCGGACAGGATCAGGCGCGCCGCACTCTCCATGTCGCTGACCGTGGCGTGCGGCGTGGCGATGGCGAAGATCTTCAGGTCGCGCGACCCCCAGTAGCTGCGGGCGACCAGGCGGTGGCGGCGCACGTCGTCGATCTCCACCGCCGCCTCGTCCGCCGCGAACAGCGGGTGGCCGCGCCCGCAGTAGAAGTGGTTCGTCTCGTCGTAGAGGTCGCGGTAGGAAAGCCCCGGGACGATGCGCGGGAAGCTGCCGATGGCGATCTGCAGCTGGCCGCCGATGACGTCGCGCAGCAGCTCGTTGGGCGGGCGCACGTTGACCACCAGGCGCACCTCCGGTGCCGCCTCGGCGAAGCGGGCGAACACCCGCTCCAGCGGCGCCCGGGGATCGCTGATGGTGTTGTCGACCAGGCCGACGGCGAGCGTGCCCGTCAGGCGGTCGCGCAGGCCGCGGACGTGCGAGGCGAAGCGGTCGAGCGTGTCGAAGACGCGCCGCAGCTCGTCGTAGACCGCCTGCCCCTCGGGCGTCAGCCGGAAACCGGCGCGGCCGCGCCGGCACAGCCGCACGCCGAGCCGCGTCTCCAGCTCGGCGAAGTGGGTGGAGATGGTGGAGAGCGACAGGTTCAGCTCGCCCTGGGCCGCGGTGAAGCCGCCGGAATCGACGACCGTCATGAACAGGCGCAGCAATCTCAGATCGACCGCGTCGATGGACATGCCGCGCCCCTCCCTCACGTCGACCGGGACAGGGGGCAGGCTACGGCACTTCGTCGCTGTTCCGCAACGGCGCGGCGGAGCGGTTCACGCCTCGCCTCAAAGGGGAGTTGCAGCGGACGGGGCGGGTCTCGGCGCTTCCGGGGACCCGCCGTGGAAGGCGCGCGCTTAGCGTGCCGGCGGTTGGCCCCGCTTCGGGATGGGTGCATCGGGCACGGCCGGGATGATCGTGGCGAACGCGGCGGCCCCCGCGTGGGTGAAGATCACCGTCGGCTCGGCGACCGCCTTGGCGTCGCCAATCGTCTTGTCCCTCGTCTCCATGGGTACTCCATCGGTTTGGCTTCTACATGGATGGCAACAGCCCGCCGTGAGGTTTGTTGCAGGAGGAGGGACCGCCGAAGTCGCGGAATCCCTTGCATCACGCCATGAAACAGGAACATGCCTCCCATGACGAAGCGCCACCCTCGCGCCGGGGTTCTCGTCGCGCTGACGACCACGTTGGTGGCCGGCGCATGCAGCGGTCTTCAGCCGCCGGCAAGGGCGACGCCTGATCCGGGAGCCACCGCCGCCTTGAACCGGCTCGCCCCGCACCGCTGCACCGGGACGACCGCCTCGACCCTGGCCGGCGCGCGGATCCCCACGGCACGGGTCCAGTCGATCAACTACGTCGCGCACCTTGATGGATACAGCGAGCGCGTTCTCGGCTACTCCGCCTGGGTCCGCCTCACCGACCAGCCGGGATTCGTCGTCGTGTCCCTGGATGCGAATTGCGCGCCGCGGCAGATCTACACGCGGGGAGGCGCCCACGTGCCGTCCCTGGCCCAATGGTGACGGCGCGAAGCATCGCTCAGCCGGAAGCGGTCGCGTGATCCGCGCTGCCGGCACCGCCGTCCCGGCATTGCGTCATTTCCGGCCCGTCGCCCATGCCGGCGGCGTGGACGATGAATTCACCGGACCCGGCCCGGCGAGTCCCCAACGTCCCGAGGCTGTGCGCCATCTCAGCGCGGCCGGCGTGCCAGCGCTCGGCCAGCACAGGGCGGGAAAAATCGAAAGCCCGCATCTCGACGTCGTGAGCAACGGGCCGGTGGCTCAGCAGGAGCAGCGTGATGCCGCCGTCGGCCCCCGTCGCCGCGTCCGCCATCGCGGCGACCACCTCGGCGTCCGCCCGGCGCGCGGCCGGCAGCCGCTCAGCCAGTGTCCGCAGATGCCGGCGCAGCGCGTGGGTGCGACGCAGCGCGTCGACCGCCGCCCAGGTCTGGGCGGTGAGCAGCAGTTCGAGCTGCCGATCCGTCGCCTGCCCGACCGTTCGCGGACGCTCGCCGCGCCGACAGAACAGGTCGATGGCGATGCACAGGCGATCCTCCTCGGACCGGTCCTCCAAGGCCGCCGCGATCGGCAGGTTTGCGCCCATGCCGCCGTCGCACAGCAGCCGCCCTCCGATCCCGACCGGCGGGAAGAACGGTGGAAAGCTGCTGCTCGCCACCAGGTGATCCGCCCCGATCGGCGCCTCGCGCGTGTCGAAGCGCACCTCCTCGCCGGTCATCAGGTCCACGGCCACGACCGTCAGATGTGGATCGCCGGCGTTCAGGCGCCCGAAATCGATCACCCGCTCCAGGGTGGCGCGCAGGGGGGTCAGATCGTACAGGCTGGCGTCCCCAGGCATGCCGGGCAGCATCGACAGGGCGCCGGGAAGGCGCGGCCGGAAGATGGTCGGGCTGCCGAACAGGATGGAGTGAAACACACGGGCCCGGTCGTCACCCCAGACGGAGGCCCCCATGGCCCAGGGCGGGTCGTGGCGTGCGGCCTCGTCCCAGAAGCGACGCAGATTCTCGACGCGTCGCTCCGGCGGATTGCCGGCGATGATGGCCGCGTTCACAGCGCCGGCGGAGGCCGCGACGATGCGGTGCGGCTCAACGCCGGCACTGGAGAGAGCTTCATACGCGCCGGCCTGATAGGCGCCGAGGGCGTTTCCGCCGGACAGCACGAGGATGGTCTTTTCCACCATGGCGACGTTCCCGCTTCATGTCATGGCATCGCGCTCGCCGGGGCCGCGCGACGCCTGATCGGCGACGCCCCGTACGACCCGGGAGGTCGCCTCGACCTGGCTGGGCACCATGGCCAGCCAGCCGCGCAGAGCCATGTCCGTCTGCTCCGCGATCATGTGCGTCTGGACGACCATGGCCTCCTGGGGCGAGCGGCACAGGGCGGGCCGTTCCATGGCGGCGATCTGGCGCCGGATCATCCGCCGCATGAGGGCGTGCCAGTCCCGGGTCGTGGTGCACGCGCCCTCCGTGGGGATGCCGCTGGCGTCCAGCAGGGCATCGGCGTTCGACATCGCGCGGCGGAGCAGGCGCCGGGCGTCCTGCCGGTCGGGCTGCGGGATCCCGGCGGTGCCGGCAACCAGATCCGGCGCTGCCGCCTGCCCAAGGTCGGGAGAATCCCCCGGTTCGTCGGCCGATCCGGCGTTGCTCCGCACGGCGAGCGCGGCCAGGGCTGCCGCCGCCCCGCCGGCCACCAGCATCTTGCCCAGGTTCCGCTGAAGGAATCCGCCCTGCTCGCCCGGCGCCTCGCCGTCTGGCAGAGATGGCCGTTGCGGTGCCGTTCGATCGGACGGCGGCGGGCCCACCGGCTCGGACGTGTGGTTGTTGTTCTCCATCGGCACCTCCTCTTCCGTCAGGCGCCGCCGGACCGGGCGGCGCGGCCAGCCGCAAGCGCCGCGGCGCCCATGGACGGCAAGCCCATGGCCACGCTTTCGCCGCCACGCCGTCAGGCACGGCTCTGCTCCATGCGCAGGCGCAACCGGCTCCACGCCATCAGTCCCAGCGGCAGACCGATCAGCACCACCATCGCGAGCGGCACGCCGCCATTGCTGGGTCCCGTGCGCCAGTTGCCGCGCACCCGCAGCTCGTCGTGCATCGGCGCGAACGCCGCACCCGTGGTTTCCGGACTGGGCTCGTCGGCGAGAAAGCCGTTATGGAGAGCCCGTCCGTTCATCCGCGTCATCAAGGATGGCGCCATCCGTTTCGCAAGCGCGCCGACCCTTCCGGCACCGCCGATCACGATGCCGCCTTGGCGCCGTGGACGTAACCGAAGAGATTGGTCTCGATCACGCGGTGCCAGACCGTGGTGGGAAGGTCCTCGAGGCGTCCGAAGACGCCGATCCCGGCGTTGTTGAACCACACGTCGATGCGGCCGAACCGGGCCAGCGCGCTGCGCGCCAGCCGTTCGGCCGCGTGCTCGTCCGTCACATCGGTCGGCACGGCCACGGCCACGCCGCCGAGGTCCCGGCATTCCCGTTCGACCTCGTGCAGCATGTCCGTCCGCCATGCCGCCAGCACGACGAACGCGCCGCGCCGGGCGGGCGCGTGCGCCGTCGCGCGGCCGATGCCGCTGGATGCCCCCGTGACGACGCCGACCATGCTCTCGAAGGAGCGGCTCATGATGGTCTCCCGCTTTCGTGCTGCACTGCAACAGCAGCGGGCCGCTGCGCGCGTCACGCGTCGCAAGCGGTACGTCCGACGGCCAGCAGGCGGGAGTCCGCGCGCGATCAGCGCCGCCTGAGCATGAGCTTCTTGATCTCGGCAATGGCCTTGGCCGGGTTGAGGCCCTTGGGGCATGCCTTGGTGCAGTTCATGATGGTGTGGCAGCGGTAGAGGCGGAACGGGTCCTCGAGATTGTCGAGGCGCTCGCCGGTCATCTCGTCGCGGCTGTCGACGATCCAGCGGTAGGCCCACAGGAGGACGGCCGGGCTCAGGAAACGGTCGCTGTTCCACCAGTAGCTGGGGCACGCGGTCGAGCAGCAGAAGCACAGGATGCACTCGTAGAGGCCGTTCAGCTTGGCGCGGTCTTCCGGCGACTGCAGGCGTTCGCGGCTCGGCGCGGGGCTCTGGGTTTGCAGCCATGGCTTGATCGAGGCATGCTGCGCCAGAACGTGGGTCAGGTCGGGCACGAGGTCCTTGATCACGGGCATGTGCGGCAGGGGGTAGATCCTGACGTCGCCCTTCACGTCTTCGATGGCCTTCAGGCAGGCGACCGTGTTCGTGCCATCGATGTTCATCGCGCAACTGCCGCAGATGCCCTCGCGGCAGCTGCGCCGGAAGGTCAGGGTGCTGTCGATCTCGTTCTTGATGTGGATGAGCGCGTCCAGGACCATGGGGCCGAACTTGGATGTGTCGACGACGTAGGTGTCCAGCCTCGGATTCTGCCGGTCGTCCGGATTCCAGCGATAGATGCGGAAGGCTCGCGGCCTCCGCGCTCCGGACGCCGCATCGATCCGCCGTCCTTCGCTGATGCGCGAGTGTGTCGGAAGCCTGAACTGCACCATACGGTCTCGTTTCCCTTCCCAGGCGAGCACCCGCCGGCAGGCCCGCGACGACATCGGCAACCGCCGATGGGCAAGGCGAGTCCCGGAACGCCGAAGCCATACGCCGGAAGGGGCGCATGGCCCGGGAACGCAAAAGGGGCTGCCGTCTCCGCCAGCCCCTACATAAACCGGCTGAACGTGAAAGGCCGCCAATGGGCGGCCCTTCTTGCTTTCGCCGATCGAGGCGTTGGCCGATTGCGAGCGGCTCCGGGCCAGCCGCCAACGACGCTGGGTTCAGGGATCAACGGACCTGCTGAAGAGCGCCTTGTCGATCTCGGCCTTCAGGTCATTGGGCATGATGGGTTTGAACAGGACCCCCGCGGGGTGATCCTGGTGGATGCGCTTCACGGTTTCGGGGTCCCGCGACCCGGTGATGAAGATGATGGACGGGCCGAGTGTCTGACGGATTTCGAGCGCAGCGTCCACGCCGTCGGCCTGCCCCTTCAGCCGGACGTCCATCAGCACCAGGGAAGGGCGGTGCATCCGCGCCAGTTCCACGGCCTTCGCCGCGGTGGCGGCGGTTCCGCAGACCCGAAGGCCCATTTCTCGGAGGGTGAGGGTCAAGGCGAGAGCGATCAACTGCTCGTCATCGACGATCAAGACGCAGATGTGCTCATCCGTCATGGCGCGATTTCGGGTGGCGGCATCCGAATTTCGATCTTGGTTCCGCCAATGTTCGACACGGCTATCTCCCCTTCCAATTGGACAACCAGGGCCTCCACAATGCTCAGATCCAACCCGTCATTCGTCCCCAGGGTTCCACCACTTGCTTCGTACCCGTTGCCGTTGTCGGATACGGACAGCAGCAGAGTGTCGTCCGCGCATCGCCGAAGATGAACCAGCACCGCGCCGCCACGGCCTTCGGGAAAGGCGTGCCTCAAGGCGTTCAACACCAGTTCCGTCACGAGCAGGCCGAGTGGAATGGCGAAGTCGAGGTTGACCGTCAGGGCGTCGGCTTCCGCGGAGATGCTGATGGTGCGCCGCTCGTTGCCGCTCGAAGCCATCAGGTTGCGCCCGAGTTCTGCGAGGAAGGAGCGGACATCGAAGGTCGCCAAATCGTCCGACGTCATCAACTGCTGGTGGACGAGGCCAAGAGCGTTGATGCGGCGACGCAGATCGTTCAAGACATCGTTGGGAGGGGGGCCGCTCAGGCCGGACGCCTCAATGGCGATTATGCTGTCAATGACTTGAAGGTTGTTCTTGACCCGGTGGTAGACCTCGCGCAGCAGAAGGCTCCGCTCGTCGAGCGCCTTCCGCAGCCGCTGGTTCGACGTTTCGAGGTCGGCCGTGCGGTCGGCGACGCGGCGTTCGAGGGTCTCGTTGGCCTCGCGCAGCGAGCGGTGAAGCCTGGCGAACTGGCCGAGGAAGAACACCAGCAGCAGGATGGCGGAGATGAAGCCGCTGACCCGGCTCAGATCCCACCCGACGGTGTATCGCGCACCGCCCGCGATCGCGAGCGCGTTGAAGGCGGCGAAGGCGACCAGGGCGACGCCGAGCCAGCCGAACAGGACGTTGCGGCCGCGCGTGACCAGCCAGAGCAGCAGGAAGGCGGCCGTCGAGAGCGCGATGGATGTCCATGACACGGCGTGTGCCCAAGCAGCGAAGACATTGCCCTGGAGTTCCGGCGGCAACCAGCCCTGTCCTGTCATTGCGACCAGCGCAAGCAGGACCACCAACGCCAGCACGGCCGCCATGGCGGCGCCGATGACGCCGCCGGTGCGCTCGGGGGCGATCCTCCATTCGCCGCGGCAGGCCTCGGCGAGGATGGCGGCGAGGACGAGGAGCGGAAACCCGAGGATCCAGACGACGAACAGCCATCCGACCGATTGGGGGGTGCCGATCAGCGGGCGGTCAGGAATCCACGCCCCGGGGAAGCTGAGCACGTGCAGGAGCGCCATCGCCGCGCTGTAGAAGTAGGCGGCGGCCAGCAGGAGCAGCGATGCGGAGCGGACGGCGCGGAACTGGACGAGCAGCAGGTAGCCAGTGCAGAGGTCCGCGATCAGCACGCCGGCGCCGAAGGTGGTGGTGACGGCCGGGATGACCGGACCGGGCTTGGCCGCGAACGGAAGAACCGCGAGCGTCGCGAGGACGTAGGCGACGCACAGGGCGCCAATGGTCCGCCTTGTCGTCGGCGTCGCGCTCTCGCTGATGAAGGTGCCGAGTTGTTCGCGTCCCGAACTCGCCTCCATCTCCGCCCCCTGCAAGCTGCTGGCGAAGATAACGGCTGGGTTATGACTCCGTTTCGGCCTCCCGGCGCAACAATCTCTCGACAGCCTCGCACAGGGCGTCGCCGAGGCCGAGGCGCGCTACTATGCTCAAACCGAGGACGTCGCCATGGCGGCGTGACTCAAGCAAAATCGCCTCCGGCAAACCCGGTGCGGTTCAATGCGGACATATCCCCGTTCGCGCGCTTTCTGCGGCGTGTCCCAGGCAGAAGCACCCGGGGTGGCGGCGAGCCTGCCCGCGCCGAGCGGCCGCCGTCACCGCGCCGAACGGCTGCCGGCGTGTTCGGAATAGGCGCGCGTGATCTCCGCCCCGAACAGGAAGATCGTGCTGGAGTAATAGACCCAGATCAGGATCAGCACGAAGGAACCGGCCGCCCCGTACGCCGACGCGATGCCGCTGGTCCCGAGATAGAGCCCGATGAGCAGCTTGCCGACAAGGAAGAGCAGCGCGGTCACCGCCGCTCCCAGCCAGATGTCGAGCCAGGAAATGCGCGCATTCGGCAGGATGCGGTAGATCAGCGCGAACATCAGCGTGAACGCGATCCAGGACGACAGGCTGTCCAGACCCCACGCCAAGGTGGCAAGCGCGGACACCTGCCCTTTGATCCAGGTGCCGAAGGCCGACAGGGCGGCGCTCACGAAGAGCGAGGCGATGAGAAGGAAGCCGAAGGCGGCGACGAGCGCCAGCCCCTTCAGGCGGACCCTCACGATCCAGGACAGGGTCGACTCCTGCGACGGCGCCACCTCCCAGATCCGGTCGAGCGCCGCCTGCAACTCGGCCAGCACCGTGGTGGCGCCGACGAGAAGCGTCACGATGCTCAGACCGCCGGCCAGGAGGCCGGCCTGCGTGGTCCCGGCGCTTGCGACGAGGCCCTGGATGGCGCGCGCCACCTCCGGATCGACCATTTCGGAAAGCTGGCCGTAGAGGGCGCCCTGCGCCGCCTCGTCGCCGAACACCGCGCCGGCGGTGGCGGTCACCAGGACGACCAGAGGCGTCAGCGAGAACACGGTGTAGAAGGCGATCGAGGCGCCCATGCTCATGGCGTTGTGCGCGACCCATCCCTGAACGGCGCCGACGAGCACCTGTCGTATCGTCCCGATCACGTCCATCCTCCCGTTCCGCATCCGCCGCGGTCCCGCTGGCAGCGACAGCAGCTCCAACAGACGGAAGCGGGCCGGAGATGCCCCAGCGACAGCGGTTCCGGACGCCGGCCCGATCACTTCGACGGGGATCCAAGTGAGCTACGGCACATCGTCATTTTTCCGCGACGGTTGTCGGGCGCTCAATGACACGAACGCAAGGGGGGCGGGACCATGACGACCAAGGGAACGGGACGTTTCGGACGGATCGGCCGGCGCACGCTGCTGGCCGGCGCGGGCACGCTGGCGGCGGCCGCCGCCCTCGGCCGTCCCGCCGTCGTGCGGGCCGGTGACAAGACGCTGAAGGTCGGCGTTTACGGCGGCTACTTCAAGGAATCCTTCGACAAGCACATCTTCCCGGAGTTCACCAGGGCCTCCGGCATCACCGTGGAGGGCATCGCCGAGCCGACCGGCGAGGCCTGGCTGGTGCAGCTCGAGCAGGCGGCGCGCGCCGGCCAGGCGCCGGCCGACGTCTCCATGATGTCGCAGACCACCATGCTGAAGGGCATGACCACCGACCTGTGGGCGCCGCTCGACCCCAAGCGGCTGCCCAACGCCGACAAGGTCGCCGCCCACCTGCGCAACACCTATCCCGACGGCCGCCTCGCCGGGGTCGGCGCGGTGTCCTGGTACGTCACCCTGGTCTCCAACACCCAGGCCTACCCGACGGCGCCGGACTCCTGGGCCGTCCTGTGGGACCCCGCCAACAAGGACCGGCTCGGCCTGCTGGCGCTGGTCAGCAACTCCTTCCTCCTGGAGGTCACGGCGGCCACCTTCTTCGGCGGCACCGGCCACCTCGACAGCGAGGCCGGCCAGCTCGACTGCTTCGCGAAGCTGACCGAGCTGAAGGACAACGTCCGCCTCTGGTACCGCGACGAGGCGCAGTTCGAGGCGGCGCTGAAGTCGGGCGAGATCCCCATGGGCCAGTACTATCACGACGTCACCGGCCTGGCGGCGGCCGACGGCCACCCCGTGCGCTCGACCTTCCCCAAGGAGGGCGGCATCAACGACAGCGGCAGCTGGGCGGTGTCGCGGGCGTCCAAGGCGCTCGACCTCGCCCACGTCTTCATCGACTACATGGCGCAGCCGTCGGTGCAGGCGCTGCTGTCGCGCAAGGTCGGCACCGCGCCGACGGTGCCGCGCGCCCTGACCGACCTGAGCGACGCCGAGTTCGCCGCGGTGTCCTCCGACATCCCGCCGATCGTCCCGCGCTACGACCTCTACCAGAGCAAGTCCGACTGGCTGAACCAGAAATGGACGGAGATGATCGTGGGGTGACGGGGATGGTCGCGGCGGACCCCCACCCTCCCCTCCCCCACTGACGCGGGGGAGGGTCTTTCTCCTCCCCCCGCGTCAGTGGGGGGAGGCCGGGAGGGGGGACCGACGCGACGCCCCCCTCCCCTCCCCGCACGAGAGGTCTTCATGTCGGCGCTCGTCCTCGATGGGCTGACCAAGCGGTTCGGGTCGGTGGTGGCGGTGCACGGGGCCACCCTGCGCATCCCGCACGGCACCTTCGTCTGCCTGCTCGGCCCCTCGGGCTGCGGCAAGACCACGCTGCTGCGCATGATCGCCGGGCTGGAGGAGCCGTCGGGC
The DNA here is from genome assembly GCF_051225715.1 of Azospirillum sp. ST 5-10. NCBI lineage: Bacteria > Pseudomonadati > Pseudomonadota > Alphaproteobacteria > Rhodospirillales > Azospirillaceae > Azospirillum > Azospirillum sp. ST 5-10. Next base: position 260,732 of record NZ_JBPJSP010000003.1, on the reverse strand, counting down.
GGCCGCCTGCTGCTCGACGGGCGCGACATCACCGGCGAGCCGGCGCACCGCCGCGACTTCGGCATGGTGTTCCAGTCGCTGGCCCTGTTCCCCCACCTCAGCGCCGGCGACAACGTCGCCTACCCCTTGCGCATCCGCGGCGTCGCCGCCGCCGAGGCGCGGGGGCGCGTGGCGGGCCTGCTGGAGCTGGTGCGCCTGCCCGGCCTCGCCGACCGGCCGGTGGCGAAGCTGTCGGGCGGCCAGCGCCAGCGCGTCGCCATCGCCCGGGCGCTCGCCCTGTCGCCGCGGCTGTTCCTGCTGGACGAGCCGCTGTCGGCGCTGGACGCCAAGCTGCGCGAGGCCATGCAGATCGAGCTGAAGCAGCTCCAGCAGCGCCTCGGCGTCACCACCATCGTCGTCACCCACGACCAGCGCGAGGCGATGACCATGGCCGACCTGGTGGTGGTCATGTCGCACGGCCGCATCCACCAGGCGGCGGCCCCCGTCGAGGTCTACCGCCGCCCGGCCGACGCCTTCGTCGCCGACTTCATCGGCATGACCAACCTGCTGCGCGGCACGGTCGACGGCGCCGGCACCCTGGCGGTGCCGGGCGGCCGCCTCCAGCTGTCCGGGCTGCCGCCGGCCGGCGAGGTGCTGCTGTCGGTGCGCCCGGAGGAGGTGGCGGTGCGCGGCGACGGCGACGGGCCGAACCGGCTGGCCGGCCGGCTGAGCTTCGTGCGCGACCTCGGCGCCCAGGTCGAGCTGCGGGTCGAGGCTGGCGGGCAGGAGCTGGTCGCCGTGGTGCGGCCGCAGGACCGCCCGGCCGTCGCCCCCGGGGCGCCGCTGTGGCTGGAGCTGCCGGCCCCGGCCTGCGTCGTGCTGCCGCCGGCGGCCGGCGCCGCGGCGCCGGCGGCGGAGGCGGCGGCATGATCCGCCGCGCCCCCCGCACGCTCGCCGAGCACGCGCCGATCCTGTTCCCGGCGCTGATGCTGCTGGTCTTCTTCGTCGTGCCGTTCGGGCTGATGGTCGGCGTCAGCGTGGCCCGGCGCATCCAGGGCGGCTTCTACGAGCCGGACCTGGTGTTCGCCAACTACGAGCGCTTCCTCTCCGCCTTCTTCGGCGGCGTGCTGGGCTTCTCGCTGCTGCTGGCCGGGCTGGTCGCCGTCCTGGCGCTGGCGCTGGCCTTCCCCTTCACCCACCGTCTGGTGCGCCTGCCGCGCCGGGCGCAGGTGCGCTGGCTGGTCTTCCTCCTGTCGATCCTGTCGCTGTCGGAGGTGATCATCGGCTTCGCCTGGTCGACCCTGCTGTCGCGCACGGCGGGGGTCACCAACCTGCTGGCCGCCCTCGGGCTGATGGCGGCGCCCACCGCCCTGGCGCCGGGCTTCGGCGCGCTGCTGGCCGGCCTCACCTACCAGGCCTTTCCCTACGCGGTGCTGGTGCTCTACCCGGCGCTGGCCCGCTTCGATCCCGGCCTGGTGGAGGCGGCGCGCACGCTCGGCGCCTCGCCGCCCAGGGCCTTCTTCACGGTGGTGGTGCCGGCCCTGCGCAACACCATCGTCTCGACCGGCATCATGGTGTTCGTCTTCGCGCTCGGCTCCTACCTGCTGCCGCAGCTCCTCGGCCGGCCGCAGCACTGGACCCTGTCGGTGCTGATCACCGACCAGGCGGTCTACCAGTCGAACATGCCCTTCGCCGCCGCCATGGCGGTGTTCCTGGTGCTGGTGTGCCTGGCCCTGGTCGGCCTCGCCCTCTACGCCGGCCGGCGCGCGGAGGCGGGATGATGGCGCGGCTGCCCGGACGCCTGATGGCGGCGCTGGTGGCGCTGGTGCTGGCCTCGCCCCTGCTGGTGGTCGCCGGCGTCTCGGTCAACGCCCGGAAGTCGCTCGACTTCCCGCCGCACGGCCTGTCGCTCGCCTGGTACGGCGCGGTGTTCACCGACGCCGGCTGGCGCGGCGCGCTGGTCAACAGCCTGGCGCTGGCCACCCTGTCGGCGGCGCTGGCGGTGCTGGTCGCCTTCCCGCTGGCCTGGTTCCTGTGGCGCTGGCGCGCCCCCTGGGCGCGCGCCGTCGAGGTGCTGGGGCTCGCCCCGTTCATCCTGCCGCCGGTGATCACGGCGCTGGGATTCCTCAGCTTCTGGGCGACGCTGGGGGTCTACGGCCAGCCCTGGACGGCGGTGGTGAGCCACGCCGTGTTCTTCGTGACCCTGCCCCTGGTCACCCTGTCGCTCGGCTTCGCCGCCATCGACCGCAGCCACGTCGAGGCGGCGGCGACCATGGGGGCCGACGACCGCACGGTGCTGCGCACCGTCGTGCTGCCGATGGTGGCGCCCTACGTCGTCTCCGGCTTCGCCTTCGCCTTCGTCCTGTCCCTCAACGAGTACATCGTCGCCTACATGACCGTGGGGTTCACCATGGAGACCCTGCCCATCAAGATCTTCAACGCGCTGCGCTACGGCTACACGCCGACCATGGCGGCGGTGGCGGTGCTGTTCGTGGCGCTGACCGGCGTGGTGTTCGGCCTGATCGCCCGCTTCGGCGACCTGCCGCGCCTGCTCGGCGCGTGGACCCGTCACGACTGACCCCCTTCCTATCCCGAGTGCCCGCCATGATCGATCCCGAGACGCTCGCCCGCCTGCGCGCCCGCTACGGCGAGGCGGCCGGCAACGCCTTCCACGACCCGGAGTTCGCCCGCATCGCCGCCCTGCAGTTCACCGACGGCGACCGCCGCACCTGGCCGTTCGCCGGTGTCGCCACCCTGCTTGACGCGCCGTTCCGGCCCGACGCCCCGGAGCGGCCGGACTTCGGCGGGCTCGACGTGGCGCTGGTGGGCGTGCCCATGGACCTCGGCGTCACCAACCGCGCCGGCGCCCGCCTGGGCCCGCGCGCGGTGCGCGCGGTGGAGCGCATCGGCCCCTACGAGCACGCCCTGCGCATGGTGCCGTCGGCCGGGCTGGCGGTCGCCGACGTCGGCGACGTGCCGATGGACAGCCGCTTCGACCTGGCGGCCTGCCACGCCGGCATCGCCGCCTTCTTCCACCGCGTCATGGACGCCGGCGTGGTGCCGCTGGCGGTGGGCGGCGACCATTCCATCAGCCAGTCGATCCTCAAGGCGGTGGGGCGCGCAGGGCCGGTCGGGATGATCCATCTCGACGCCCATTGCGACACCTCGGGCCCCTACGAGGGGGCGAAGTTCCACCATGGCGGCCCGTTCCGCCAGGCGGTGCTCGACGGCGTGCTGGACCCCACCCGCACCGTCCAGATCGGCATCCGCGGCGCCGCCGAGTACCTCTGGGAGTTCTCCTACGAGAGCGGCATGACGGTGATCCACGCCGAGGAGGTGCCGGAGATGGGCGTCGCCGCGGTGGTCGAGCGCGCCCGCGCCGTGGTCGGCGACGGGCCGGTCTACGTCTCGTTCGACGTCGACTGCCTCGACCCCGCCTTCGCGCCGGGCACCGGCACGCCGGAGGTGGGCGGCCTGACCAGCCGCGAGGCGCTGGCCATCCTGCGCGGCCTGGTCGGCGTCGACGTCGTCGGCGGCGACGTGGTGGAGGTGGCGCCGCAGTACGACCCCACCACCAACACCGCCCAGGCCGGCGCCCAGATGCTGTTCGAGCTGCTCTGCCTGGCCGCCCACGCGCTCGCCCGGCGCAAGGCGGCGACCCGGCCGTGAGCGCCCCGCGCGTCGCCCTGTGGCAGACCGCCGACGGCGGCCTCGACCGGCTGGAGCGCGCGGCGGCGGCCGCCGCCCGCCGGGGCGCCGGGCTGCTGGTGGCGCCGGAGATGGCGCTGACCGGCTACGCCATCGGCGCCGACGCGGTGCGGCGCCTGGCCGAGCCGCGCGACGGGCCGGCGGCGGCGCGCGCCGCCGCCATCGCCCGGCGCAGCGGCGTGGCGCTGCTCTACGGCTACCCGGAGCGGGGCGCGGACGGGGCGGTGTACAACGCCGTGCGGCTGGTCGACGCCGACGGCACGGCGCGCCTCGACCACCGCAAGACCCACCTCTACGGCGATCTCGACCGCGCCGCCTTCGCGCCCGGCGACCGGCTCGCCCCGGTGGTCGCGGTGGCCGGCCTGCGGGTCGGCGTGCTGATCTGCTACGAGGTGGAGTTCCCGGAACTGGCCCGCCGCCTCGCCCGCGACGGCGCCGAGCTGATCGCCGTGCCGACCGCGCTGATGGCGCCCTACGACGTCGTCGCCCGCACCGTCGTGCCGGCGCGCGCCTGGGAGAACCAGCTCTTCGTCGCCTACGCCAACCGCTGCGGCGGCGAGGGAACGCTCACCTACTGCGGGCTCAGCGCCGTCGTCGGCCCCGACGCGCGCGACCGCGCCCGGGCCGACCGCGGCGAGGAACTGCTGGTCGCCGCCGTCGACCGCGCCGCCATCGCCGCCGGCCGGCGGGACAGCCCCTACCTCGCCGACCTGCGGCCCGAGGTGGCGGCGCCGGACGGCCCGCCCGATCGCCGGGCTTGAACGGGGCCGTGGGAACGCCCTATGGATGCGGGTGTTCTCGCGTCGCATGACGCCTGGCCTGGTGGAGCCCGCCCCGTGAGCACCGGATTGATCGCCCTGATCGATGACGTCGTCGGCCTGGCGAAGGTCGCCGCCGCATCCCTCGACGACACCGCCGGGCAGGCGGCGCGGGCCGGCGCCAAGGCCGCCGGCGTGGTCGTCGACGACACCGCGGTGGCGCCGCGCTACGTCGTCGGCTTCGCGGCGGAGCGCGAGCTGCCGATCGTCGGCCGGATCGCCGTCGGCTCGCTCAAGAACAAGCTGCTGTACCTGCTGCCGGCGGCCCTGCTGCTGAGCGCCTTCGCCCCCTGGGCCATCGCGCCGCTGCTCATGCTGGGCGGCGCCTTCCTGTGCTACGAGGGGGCGGAGAAGGTCTACGAGGCGCTGTGGCCGCACGCCGGCCATCACGGCACCGGCGGCGTCGTCCCGCCGGCGGCGGCCGGCGCCCGCCAGCTCGAGGAGGAGAAGGTCAGCGGGGCCATCCAGACCGACCTGATCCTCTCCGCCGAGATCATGGCGATCACCCTGTCGACCGTCGCCGAGGAGACCGCGTCGGTGTGGAGCCAGGCGCTGATCCTCGCGGTGGTCGGGGTCGGCATCACCGTCGGCGTCTACGGGGCGGTGGCGCTGATCGTCAAGGCGGACGACGCCGGCCTGTCGCTCGCCGGCAACGACCGCCCCGCCTCCACCCTGCTCGGCCTGCGCCGGCGCGGCGACGGCGAGCCCAGTGCCGCCGAACCCGGTGCCGCCGACCGGGTTCTGCGCCCGCTGACCCGCGGGCTCGGCCGCGGCCTGGTCCGCGGCATGCCCTATTTCCTCAAGGCGCTCGGCGCCGTCGGCACCGCCGCCATGCTGTGGGTGGGCGGCGGCATCATCGTCCACGGGCTCGAAGGCTACGGGATGACCGCCATCGGCCACGCCATCCACGCCGCCGCCGCGGCCGCCGGACACGCCGTGCCGGGCGTCGCCGCGGCGGTCGAATGGCTGGTCGGCGCGGCCGGGTCCGGCCTGTTCGGGCTGGCCGTCGGCGCGCTGCTGATCCCGCTGGTCCACCGCGTCGTCCAGCCGCTGCTGGCCCGCCGCAAGGGCTGAGCGGCCGCCGCCGGGCGCCCCGCCGGGGCGCCGTTCAGGCGGCCTCCAACTCGGCCGTCATGGCGACCTGCCCCGCGTGGTCGAGCGCCCACAGGGCGGCGCCGCCGGTGCTCGGGGCGCCGCACAGCGTGAAGGGGTGGACGTCGAACAGCGGCCGGCGGGCGCGGAAGCGGAACGCCGTGACCCGGGTCCCCGGGTTCTCCCGCAGGAACAGGTCGACCAGCAGGGTCGCCGTCAGCGGCCCGTGCACCACCAGCCCGGGATAGCCCTCCACCGACTCGCAGTAGGCGCGGTCGTAGTGGATGCGGTGGCCGTTGAAGGTGAGGGCCGAGAAGCGGAACAGCAGCACCGGGTCCGGCGTCACCGGGCGCCGCCACGCCGCCGCCGGCGCCGGATCGGCGGGCGGCGGCGTCTCGCCCGGCCGCGGCGCCTCGCGGTAGACGATGTCGTGCGCCTCGCGCACCGCCAGGCCCGCCTCGGTGAAGATCTCGTGCAGCACGGTCACGAACACCATGGCGCCCGACCGGCCGCTCTTGGGCTCGACGCTGGCGATGGTGGAGCGGCGGCGCAGCGCCTCGCCGGCGCGGATCGGCGCGGCGAAGTCGAGCCGCCCGCCCGCCCACATGCGGCGCGGCAGCGGCACCGGCGGCAGGAAGCCGCCGCGGTGGGGGTGGCCGTCGGCGGCGATCTCGCCCTGCGCCGCCCGCGGCAGGAAATAGAGCCAGTGGCCGAGCGGCGGCACCTCGCCGGCCCGCCAGGGCGGATCGCGGTGGTCGAGGGTGGCGGCCAGCCCGGCCAGCGGGGCGGCGGTGGCGACGTCGAGGTGCTCCTCCGCGCGGCCGATCCAGTCCTTCAGCGTGTCGAGGCTCATCGGGCGGTCTCCTGGGGTGAACGCGTGCGCGGGACCCATCCTATGCGGCTTTGCCCGGTCGGTCACGGTCGCCCCGCCCTCCCCCGCTCCCCGTCCGCGGCTGTGCGAATTCTCACACCCCGCCCTGCCCTCGTGGCGCCACGGCTGCAGCGCCGCCGCTGTAGCGCCAACGCCACACCCGCCGCCGCGCCACCGGTGCGGCGCCGTCAACTCGTTGACCGGAGTTTCGTCAACTCCTACAGTCGGCGGCGACGGTCGGGCCGGGGAGGATGGGCGGATGCGCGGCGAGACGATGAAGGCGTTCCGGGAGCGCCGCGGCCTGAACCAGGCGGCCTTCGCGGCGTGGCTCAACGAACGGCTGCAGCGGCGCTACGACAACCGCCGCGTCAGCCGCTGGGAGAGCGGCGCCGAGGCGATCCCGCAGCCGGTGCAGGCGCTGCTGCGCCAGGAGGCCAAGGGCGTGGAGCTCGGCGGCGGGCCGGCGCTCACCGTCGCCATCGCCAACCAGAAGGGCGGGGTGGGGAAGACGGTGACGGCCGTCAACCTGGCGACCCTGCTGGCGCGGCGCGCCTCGGTGCTGCTGGTCGACCTGGACCCGCAGGCCAACGCCACCCTGCACGTCGGCGTCAACGCCATGGACCTGCAGGACCGTCGCCGCACCCTGACCAACGTCATCCGCGGCGAGGTGGCGCTGACCGACGTCGTCCTCACCCTCGACAGCGGCCTGCAGATCGTGCCCTCCAGCATCAGCCTGAGCGAGGTCGAGGCGGAGCTGATGTCGGAGCCGCTGGGGGCGCTCACTATGCGCGAGCTGCTGGCCGACGCCCAGAAGCTGTTCGACTACATCATCGTCGACACCGCCCCCAACCTCGGCATGCTGACGGTCAACGGCATCTCGGCGGCCGACTGCGTGGCGATCCCCTGCCAGCCGGAGATGCCGGCGATCATCGGCATCGAGTATCTGCTGCGCACCATCAACAAGGTGCAGCGCCGCACCAACGCCACCCTCTCGGTGCTCGGCATCCTGCCCAGCATGTACAGCGCCCGCCTCACCAGCGACCGCGCCATGCTGGAGGCCATGCAGAGCCGCTACGACTCGTTCCGCATCTTCGACCCGATCCCGCGCTCGACGACCTTCTCCCAGGCCAACGCCGCGGCCCTGCCGACGGTGCTGGCCGCCGCCGAGTTCCCCGGGCGCGAGGTCTACGACGCCGTCGTCGAGGCCATCGTCGCCGAGCGCGCCAAGCGCCTGGAGGCCGTCCATGCCGCCTAAGATCAAGCCCAACACCGCCTTCCTCAAGACCGTCGGCGACAGCGTCGATCCCCTCTTCCGGGCCTCGCGCAACGGCCCGCAGATCGTCGAGGCCGACGTCGAGCGGATCGTCGCCAACCCCGACCAGCCGCGCCGCCACTTCGACGAGGCGGAGCTGCGGGCGCTGGCCGACTCCATCGACCGCCACGGCCTGCAGCAGCCGGTCGGCCTGAAGCAGCTCGAGCCGGGGCGCTGGCAACTCGTCTACGGCGAGCGCCGCCTGCGCGCCGTCCGCCTGCTCGGCCGGCGGACCATCTTCGGCACCGTGGTGACCACCGGCGACGCCGACGAGATCGCGCTCATCGAGAACCTGCACCGCGCCGACCTCTCGCCGGTCGAGGAGGCGGCGGCCTTCCGCGGGCTGATGGAGCGGCACGGCTATTCGCAAGGGGCGCTCGCCGCCATCGTCGGCCGCGACCGCGCCGACGTGAACCGCACGCTCAAGCTGCTCGACCTCCCCGAGGCGATCCGCAGCGCCCTGCCCGAGGTCCGGCCGGCGCCGGCGCGCTACCGCCTCTACCGGCTGGCCGCCGAGAAGGACCCGGCGCGCCAGGCGGCCCTGTGGGAGGCGATCCGCCGCGAGGCCCTGCCCGCCCCCGACGGGTCCGGCGCGCCGTCGCCGCGCCGGCCGCGCGGCGGCGCCGCGGCGGCGCTCGACGCCCTGCTGCGCACCGCCCGCACCGTGGCCAAGGACCCGGCGGCGCTGGCGGCGCTGCGCGGCCAGGCCGTGTCGACGGCCGACCGCGACCGCCTGCGCCGCCTGCGCGCCGCCATCGACGCGGTGCTCGGCGACGAGGCCTGACCGGGCGCGGACGCGGCGCCTGTGCGAATTCTCACAGTCCGGGCGCGGCGCGCCGGACCCGCCGGGGGCGGGGCAGGGTGGGGGCAGCGGTGCGTCGGGGGCGGCGCCTACAGGGCCGCCGCGCCGTCCCACAGCAGCTTGAGGCCGAGCCCGATCAGCAGCAGATAGACGACGATGTAGAAGGCCTTACCGTCGACCCGGCGGACGAGGTGCACCCCGGCCCGGGTCGAGACGACCGCCAGCGGCATGAGGACGGCGGCGGTCAGCAGGGTGTCCGCCGTGAACTGCCCGAGGGCGGCGTAGGCCGGCACCTTGATCCAGTTGACCAGGGCGAAGAAGACGACGCTGGTGCCGATGAAGACGTCGCGCGGCAGGCGCTGCGGCATGACGTAGACCTGGAAGGGCGGGCCGCCGGCGTGGGCGATCATGCTGGTGAAGCCGGCGACGGCGCCCCAGAACCAGCCGGCCGCCGTCCCCGCGGCCGCCGGCGCCACCGGCGCCGAGCCGGCCTCCAGCAGCAGCCGCTGCGCACCGAAGACGACGGCGATCACGCCGAGCGCCAGCTCGACCGCCGAGCCCGGCACCCGCGCCGCCAGCCCGTAGCCGGCGAGGATGCCGAGCGCCGCCGAGGGCACGAGGATCGCCATGTTGCGGCGGTCCCAGGTGCGCCGGTAGGACCACACCGCCACGGCGTCCTGCACCAGCAGGATCGGCAGCATGATGGCGGCGGCGCGCACGGGGTCGACGGCGAGCGCCATGAGGGGCAGGGCCAGCGCGCCGAGACCGGAAAAGCCGCCCTTGGACAGCCCGACCAGGATCACCGCCGGCACCGCCGCCAGATAGAACAGGGGATCGTCGATCATCGGCCCGTCACCGCCCCGCCGCCCGCCGTCCGCCGTCCGCCATCCGCCGTCGCATCGCCGTCCGCTCCCGCACAATTCCCGTCGGGGGAAGGGACGCCAACCCGCCGGCGTGCGCAAGGGATTTGGGCGCGCTCATGGCCGGCATGCCGAAACCCTTGATCCCGACGGCCGCGGCCACGACACTCGGCGTCCGTCCGCCGCCGGAGCCGCCATGGCACTGACCGACCCGACCGAGCCCGCCGCGGGTGACCGCATCCGCATCGTCATCGCCGAGGACCAGCAGCTGATCCGCCGGGCCTTCGCCAGCCTGCTGTCGCTGGAGCCCGACCTCGAGATCGTCGGGCTGGCGGCCGACGGCGCCGAGGCGGTGGACCTGTGCCGGCGCCACCGCCCCGACGTCGTGCTGATGGACATCCAGATGCCGCGCCTCGGCGGCATCGCCGCCATGACGCAGATCCTCGGCGAGTTTCCCGCCACCCGCATCGTCGTGCTGACCACCTTCGACACCGACGACCTGCTGTTCGGCGCCATCTCCGCGGGGGCCGCCGCCTATCTCCTGAAGGACGCGTCCGAGGACGACATCCTCGACACCATCCGCGGCGTCATGCGCGGCGAGGCGCGGATCTCCCCGCCGGTCACCCGCAAGCTGTTCGAGGCGCTGCGCCGCTCCCGCCCGGCCGAGCCGCCGGAGCCGGACCGCCTGCCCGAGCTCACCGAGCGCGAGAACGCCATCCTCGACCTCGTCGCCCGCGGCCAGAGCAACAAGCAGATCGCGGGATCGCTGTGCCTGGCCGAGGGGACGGTGAAGAACTACGTCAGCCGCATCATGGAGAAGCTCGGCGTGCAGTCCCGCACCGAACTGGCGGTGAAGGCGGTGCGCGCGCCGCGGCACGGTCGCTGACCCGGATCGTCCACGGGCGTGACTTTCGTCACGCGGCGATGTGACCCTTGTCAGCTTTTGCGGCGTCGGCGGCATGACGATACTCCGCGGTCGAGATGAGGGCGAACGCCCCGCCTCGCTCTGGACAGGGAGGGAACACAGAGATGAAGAGCAAGACGATCGCGGCCGGCCTCGCGCTGGCGGCGGCGCTCGTGGCCGGCCCGGCGCTGGCCGCCGACCCGGTGAAGCTGGTCGACGTGATCGAGCTGTCGGGCCCCGGCGCCCCCGCCGGCACCAACTGGAAAAACGGGACCGAGCTGGCCGTCGCGGAGATCAACGCCAAGGGCGGCATTCTCGGCCGCCCGATCGAGCTGGTCCACTACGACAGCCAGACCAACCCCGGCAGCACGCGCGCCGCGGTGCAGCGGGCGATCGACGAGGAGGCCTACGTCATCCTCGGGCCGATCTTCTCCGGGCCGATCGGCGCATCGATGCAGATCTCGCAGCGCGCCGAGGTGCCGCAGATCGTCGGCGGCGAGGCCGCCGCCTTCACCCGCCAGGGCAACCCCTACATCTTCCGCACCTCGCTCAACCAGGCCGACGCCATGCCCAAGCTGGCCAACTACCTGCGCGACGAGATCAAGGCGAAGTCGGTGGCGATCGTCTGGATCAACAACGACTTCGGCAAGGGCGGGCGGGATTCCATGATCCCCGAGCTGCAGAAGCGCGGCATCCAGATCGCCGCCGACATCGCCACGGAGTCCGGGCAGGCCGATTTCGCGGCCGACGCCATCAAGGTCAAGAACGCCGGCGCCGACGCCGTCTTCGTCTACCTGAACGAGGAGGAGAGCGCGCGCTTCCTGCGCGCCGCCCGCCAGCAGGGCATCGACAAGCCGATCATCGGCGAGACGACCCTGCTCGGCGCCAAGGTGGTCGAGCTGGCCGGCGAGGCGGCCAACGGCGTGAAGGGCCATGTCGGGCTGCTCGTCGACGAGCGCAACCCGCGCCTGGCGGAGTTCGGCAAGAAGTACCGCGAGCGCTACGGCTTCGAATCCGACCACAACGGCATCAAGGGCTACACCGCCGTCTACACCGTCAAGACGATCACCGAGCGCGTCGGCACGTTCGACCGCCAGGCCTTCGCCGAGGCGCTGCACGGCGCCCGCATCGACGTCGCGCAGGAGCCCAACATCCTGCTCGACACCAAGTGGACCGACACCGGCGACGTCGACCGGGAGAGCTTCCTGGTGGAGATCGTCGGCGGCAAGCCGGTGGTCAAGGCGACGCTGCCGATGATCAACCCGTGATCGGCCGCTCGTTGACCCGGCGGTAGGGCCCCGACCGGGGGCCTGCCACACTCCGGGCCGGCCGTCGATCGGGCGGGGCCGGCCCTTCTTCTCCCCGTCGCGGGCGCACGCCCGCCCGGAAAGGCCGACATGGACCAGTTCCTGCAGCTCGTCGTCGCCGGCCTGGCGACCGGCGCCATCTACGCGCTGGCCGCCATCGGCTTCACGCTGGTCTGGCAGACCTCGCAGACCATCAATTTCGCCCAGGGCGAGTTCGTCATGCTGCCCGCCATCCTGGTGTTGGCCGGGGCGCACGCGGGGCTGCCCTTCTGGGCGGCGGTGGTCGTCGGGTCGCTCGCGTTCGTGCTGCTGTTCGGCTTCGGCTTCAAGCGCTTCCTGGTCCAGCCGATGCAGCGCTTCGGCGTGCTGCCGCTCGCCATGGCGACCATGGCGCTGGCCGTGCTGATGAAGGAATCGGCCAAGAACGGCTTCTCCGCCGAGGCCCAGCCCTTCCCCTCCCTGGTGCCCGAGGGCACCCTGTCGCTGCTGGGGGCCGCCGTCTCGACCCGCGACGTCGCCATCGTCGTGGTGGCGGTGGCGGTGATCGCCGGCCTGCAGGCCTTCATCACCCGCACCCGCACCGGGCGCACCATGCAGGCCACCGCGCAGAACCCGACGGTGGCGCGCATCCTCGGCGTGCCGGTGGAGCGCATGATCCTGCTGACCTTCCTCATCAACGCCGTGCTGGCGCTGATCGCCTCCTACCTCATCTCGCCGGTCTACCTCGCCAAGTTCTCCAACGGCGAGACCATCGGGCTGGCCGCCTTCATCGCCGCCATCGTCGGCGGCTTCAACCAGATCCGCGGGGCGCTGGCCGGCGGCTTCCTGATCGGCCTGGTCGACAACCTGGCCGCCGCCTACGTCTCCAGCGCCTACCGCACCGCGGTGCCGCTGGTGGTGCTGGTCGCCGTCATCCTGGTCAAGCCCGAAGGGCTGCTCGGCCGCAAGGAGGAGCGCACGGTATGAGCCCGATCTCGCTCGCCCGGCGCGCCGACGCCACGGTGCTGGCGATCCTCGTCGCCGCCCCGATCCTGTGGTTCGCGCCGGCGGGGCTGAAGAGCTACGGCCTCTACGTGGCGTCGCTGTGGCTGGTGATGTCGGTCGCCGCCATGGGCCTCAACCTGACCCTGGGGTACGCCGGCCTGACCTCGCTGGCCCAGGGCGCCTTCCTCGGGATCGGCGCCTACACGAGCGCGCTCCTGACCGCGAAGGCGGGCTGGCCGCTGCCCGCCGCCTTCGCGGCGGCGGGCGGGCTGACGTTCCTGGTCGGCCTGGTGCTGGGCTTCCCGGCGCTGCGGGTCAAGCACCACTATCTGGCCTTCGTGACCCTGGCCTTCGCGACCCTGGTCTACCTCGTGGCCCGCAACGAGGAATGGCTGACGGGCGGCGTCTACGGCTTGGCCAACATCCCGCGCCCGGTGCTGTTCGGCGCCGATCTCCGCGGCGGCTTGGCGTTCTACCGCCTGGTCCTGGCGGTGACGGTGGCGCTGGCGCTCGCCATGTGGTGGCTGCTGCGCTCGCCTTGGGGGCGCGCCTTCCAGGCGATCCGCGAGAACCCGGTGCGGGCGGCCAGCCTCGGCGTCGACATCCGCGCCTACACGCTGCTGGCCTTCGCCATCGGTTCCGCCTACGGCGGCGCCGCCGGGGCGCTCTACGCGCCGCTGGTCGAGTTCATCGACCCCAGCCCCTTCGCCCTGTCGGCCTCCTTCGTGCTGGTGCTGACCGTGGTCGCCGGCGGCGCCGGCTCCTTCTTCGGGCCGTTCGTCGGCGCCTTCTTCTCCTACATGCTGCCGGAGCTGCTGCGGGCCACCGGCGGCTGGTACCTGATCATCTACGCCGCGGTGGTGCTGGGCCTCCTCATGGTCAGCCCGACCGGCCTGCTCGGGCTGGTGGAGCGCTGGTTCGACCACCGCTCGCAAGGCCGCGCCGCCGCCGCCCGCGCCGCCGCCCGCCCCGTCCTCCGGCAGGAATCCCCGTGATGGCCCGCGTTCTCGAGGTCGACGGCCTGAAGAAGCACTTCGGCGGCGTGACGGCGGTGGACGGCGTCTCGTTCCACGTCGAGGAGGGCGAGGTGCTGGGCCTGATCGGCCCCAACGGCTGCGGCAAGTCCACCCTGTTCAACTGCATCCTCGGCCAGTTGAGCCCGGACGAGGGCGAGGTGCGCCTGGACGGCCGGGTCATCACCGGCCTCGACCCGTCGCGGCTCAACCGGCTGGGGGTGTCGCGCACCTTCCAGCTGCTGCAGGTCTTTCCCAACCTGTCGGTGCGCGAGAACCTGATCCTGGCGGGGCAGGAGCACAAGGCAACGATGATGCGCCGCCTGTTCGGCCGGCGCGACGCCGGCCTCGGCGACGAGGCGGAGCGGATGATCGCCTTCTTCAAGCTGGAGCACCTCGCCGACCAGAAGGCGGGCGGCCTGTCCTATGGCCAGCAGAAGCTGCTGGACGCCGCCATGGCCTTCATGGCCGGTCCCCGGCTGGTGCTGCTGGACGAGCCGGCCGGCGGGGTGAACCTGACCATGCTCGCCACCCTCAAGGAGCGGCTGGAGGCGATCAACCGCGAGCTCGGCGCCACCTTCGTCGTCATCGAGCACAACATGGACTTCGTGATGAGCCTGTGCTCGCGCGTCGTCGTCATGGCCGAAGGCCGGGTGCTGGCCGAGGGCACGCCCGACGCGGTGCGCGCCGATCCGGCGGTGATCGACGCCTATCTCGGCCATTGAGGAGGGCCCTCCGCTGAACGACCAGATGAACGACCGGATGAATGGCCAGCCCATCCTGACCCTCGACGGCGTCGTCGCCGGCTACGGCAAGATGACGATCCTCAACGGCACCAGCTTCGCCGTGCCGCGCGGCTCCATCACCACGGTGATCGGTCCCAACGGGGCCGGCAAGTCGACCGTGTTCAAGACCGTCTTCGGCCTCCTGCCGGCGCGCCGCGGCACCGTCACCCTGGACGGCCGCGACATCACCAACCGCACCCCGCGCGCGCTGCTGGAGGCCGGCATCTGCTATGTCCCGCAGGGCCGCAACATCTTTCCCGAGCTGTCGGTGCGCCACAACGTCGAGCTCGGGGCGGTCGCCGCCGGGCGCCGCATCACCGACGTCCCCGCCCGCATCGAGGCGGCGCTGGACCGCTTCCCCGCCCTGCGCGACAAGGCCGACCGCCAGGCCTCGACCCTGTCGGGCGGCCAGCAGAAGCAGCTGGAGATCGTCCGCGGTCTGCTGCTCGACCCGACGCTGATCCTGATCGACGAGCCCTCGATCGGCCTGTCGCCGATGATGGTGGAGGAGACCTTCCGTCTCCTGCGCGAGCAGCGCGACCGCGGCGTCACCGTGCTGATGATCGAGCAGAACGCCCGTTCGGCCCTCGCCGTGTCGGACTACGGGCTGGTGCTGGAGCTGGGGCAGACGCGGATGTTCGACACCGCCCCGGCGATCCTCGCCGATCCCCGGGTCGGCCACCTGTTCCTCGGCGGCAGCCTGGAGGAGGGCGCCGCGGCGTGACCGCCGGCCGGCTCAGCCGGACCCGGGGGAGGGCGCCTGCGCCACGGCGACGCGGACGGTGACGCGGGTGCCCTGGCCGGGCGCGCTGGCGATGGTCAGCCGGGCGCCGATCAGCTCCGCCTGCTCGCGCAGGCCGACCAGGCCGAAATGGTCGGGCCGGCCGGCGTCGGGGTCGAAGCCGGCGCCGTCGTCGCGCACCGCGGCGTGCAGCACCAGCGCCCCGCAGCCGCTCCGCTCCACGCCGGCCTCGACGGCGATGCGCGTGGCGTCGGCGTGGCGGACGGCGTTGCGCAGCGCCTCCTCGACCATGCGGTAGACGGTCTCGGCGGGCTGGCCGGACAGGCCCTGCGCGGGCTCGTCCACCGCCAAGGTGATCCGCGCCGGCGAGCGGTCCTGGGCGTCGTCCGCCAGCCGGCGCAGGGCCGGCCCGAAGCCGTCGTCGCGCACCGGGGTGTAGCGGAGCTGCGCCACCGCGTTGCGGGCGTGGGCGAGGCCGTCGCGCGCCGCCTCCTCGGCCCGGTCGATCTCCTCGGGCAGGCGCGCCGGATCGACGCCCGCCAGCCGGCGGATCAGGCGGATCTGCGTCAGCAGCGCCAGCAGCGTGTGGGCCACCGTGTCGTGCAGGTCGCGCGAGATGCGCAGCCGCTCCCGGACGATGGCGGCGAGCTGGGCCTCGCGGCCCAGCCGCTCGATCTCGCGGGTGCGCTCGGCGACGCGGGCGTCCAGGGCCTCGTTCACCGCGGAGAGCGTGGCGTTGGCGCGCTGCAAGGTGCCGACCAGCGAGGCGATGGAGCGGCCGATCCGTCCCGCCTCGTCGGCCCCGCTCGGCGCCTCGAACACGGTGCTGCGGCCGCTGCGCAGATCGTCGGCGGCTTCGGCCATGGCGGCGAGGCGGCGCATGATGCGGCTGGTGATCCAGGCGCCGGCGAGGGCCGCGACGAGTCCGCCCAGCGCGATGGCGACGAAGATCGAGGCCGAGGCGCGGTCCGCCGTGCGGAAGGCGGTCGCCACCGGCTCGCGCACCATGACGCTCCATCCCAGGCCGGGAAACGCGCCGAAGCCGCCGGAGCGGGCGATGCCGCTCAACATGCCGTCGCCGACGCTGTGGGCGGTGCCGAAGGGGTAGTGGGCGAGGTCGATGCGCGCGCCGCGCGGTGTGCGCGGCGAGCCGAACAGCACCGTGCCGTCGATGCCCAGCAGCAGCACCTCGGCGCCGGGCCGGCCCTTCATGGTGGCCAGCGCGCCGCGCTGCAAGGCCTCGATCCACGACCAGCCCAGGGTCACCGCGAGCACGCCGCGGATGGTGCCGGCCCGGTCGAGGATCGGCGCGGAGAGGTCGACGAAACGCCGCGGCTCGCCGTTGCTGAGGGGCGGCAGCAGGCGGTCGAGCAGCAGCTCGCGGTGGACGTCGCCGACGTAGGGCCCGAGGAAGGCGCCGGTGAACCACGGCCGCAGGCCGACGGCGTGGCCGACCAGGATGCCGTCGGTGCCGGCGGTCACCCGGCCGTAGAGGTCGATGATGCCCGCCCATTCGATGTCGCCCAGCGCCGCCTTGAGGTCCTGCAGCGCCCGCTCGGCGTCGGGGCCGGCGAGACCCCCGTCTTGCCCGCCGTCTTGCCCGCCGTCCCGGCCGCCGATCAGGGCGGCCGAGGCCGCCACCCATTCCCGGCGGCCGGCCAGGTTGGTGTCGATGGTGTCGATCAGGCGTTGGGCGTGCGCGGCGTAGAGCAGGCCGATCTCGCGCTCCAGCGCCTGGCGGGCGTCGCGCATCGTCCAGGACCCGACGGCCAGGGCGACGGCCAGGGACACCAGCGCGGTCGACCAGCCGACCGCGGCGGCCAGCCGGCGCCGCGGGTCGACCGCGGAGCCCAGCCGGGCGAGCGCCGCGGTGACCTTCGTCATTCCCCGCCCATGCCGTTCCTCACTACCGGCGGCCGCGGCCATGGGGCACGCTCGCCGCCGCCGGCACCGCACCCAGTGGACCCCCCATGCTCGACATCCTCACGATCACCGGCCCGATCTTCCTCCTCATCGCGGCCGGCTACGGCGCCGTCCGCCTGGGGGCGCTGAGCAAGCCCGACGTGCGGGTGCTCGGCAAGCTGGTGGTCGGCTTCGCCCTGCCGGCGCTGCTGTTCCGCTCGCTGTCCCAGCGGCCGCTGGCGGAGATCATGAACACCGGCTACCTGCTTGTCTACGCCGTCAGCTGCCTCACCGTGATGGCGCTGGGCGTCGCCGTCGCCCGCTTCGGCAAGGGGCGCAGCCTGCAGGCCAGCGCCCTCTACGGCATGGGCATGTCCTTCCCCAACAGCGGCTTCGTCGGCTATCCCGTCCTCCTGCAGGTGCTGGGGCCGCCCGCCGCCGTCGTCCTGGCCCTGAACATGCTGGTGGAGAACGTCATCCTGCTGCCCCTGACCATCGCCCTGGCGGAGGGCGGGCGGCAGGGCGGGGGATCGGCCGCCGCGGTCCTCCGGAGCTCGGCCGGACGGCTGCTGCGCAACCCGATGATCCTGGCGATCGCCGCGGGCTGCGCCGTGTCGGCGCTCGGCGTCGTGCCGCCGGCGCCGGTCGCCCGCGCGGTCGACATGCTGGCCTCGGCGTCGGGAGCGGTGTCGCTGTTCGCCATCGGCGGCGCCCTGGTCGGGCTGGAGGTGCGCGGCCTCGCCGGCGAGATCGCCCAGATCGCCGCGGGCAAGCTCCTGCTGCATCCGCTGGTGACGGTGCTCGCCCTGGCGCTGCTGCCGCCCCTGGAACCGGCCCTCCAGGTCGCCCTGATCGTCGGCACCGGCGTGCCGATGCTCAGCATCTATCCCATCCTCGGCCAGGCCTACGGGCGGGAGGGGGCGTGCGCCGCCGCCCTGATGGCGACCACCGCGGCGTCGTTCGTCACCTTGAACGCCCTTCTGCTGGCGATGGACGCCGGCGGCCTGCTGGCCGGAGCTCCATAAGCGGCTCTGCCTGGCCTGCGCCAACGCCACTCCGCTTCGGGCAAGATACCAATTCCGTTATGATCGTGTGCCGAACAAGCATTGGACGCCCGCCTCCGCCGTGACCTAGGGTGACGCGCAAAGACCGGCGCCGGGACGAACCCGCGCCGCGCCGAAAGGGCAGGGGAGGAGCCGATGCCGCGTCCGTACCGGGGGGTGTTTCCCGTC
This sequence comes from Azospirillum sp. ST 5-10, assembly GCF_051225715.1. NCBI lineage: Bacteria > Pseudomonadati > Pseudomonadota > Alphaproteobacteria > Rhodospirillales > Azospirillaceae > Azospirillum > Azospirillum sp. ST 5-10. The sequence goes on along the minus strand of NZ_JBPJSP010000003.1, from coordinate 242,421 downwards.
GTCCCGACGATCTTCACCGAGAGCGGGGCGCTGGATTTCGAGGGCCAGCGCCGGGCCGTCGACTTCATGATCGACGCCGGCTCCGACGGGCTGTGCATCCTCGCCAACTTCTCCGAGCAGTTCGTCCTGACCGACGAGGAGCGCACCCGGCTGATGGAGGCCATCCTCGGCCACGTCGCCGGCCGCGTGCCGGTGATCGTCACGACGACGCACTTCAGCACCCGGGCCTGCGCCGAGCGCAGCCGCCAGGCGCAGGACGCCGGCGCCGCCATGGTGATGATCATGCCGCCCTACCACGGCGCGACGATCCGCGTGTCCGAGAAGGGCATCGAGGAGTTCTTCCGCACCGTCTCCGACGCCATCGACATCCCGATCATGATCCAGGACGCACCGGTCAGCGGCACCACCTTGCCGGCGCCGTTCCTGGCGCGGCTCGCCCGCGAGGTCGCCAACGTCGCCTACTTCAAGGTCGAGGTGCCGGGGGCGGCCGCCAAGCTGCGCGAGCTGATCGCGCTCGGCGGCGACGCCGTCGAAGGGCCGTGGGACGGCGAGGAGGGGATCACGCTGCTGGCCGATCTCGACGCCGGCGCCACCGGCGCCATGACCGGCGGCGGCTTCCCCGACGGCATCCGCCGGATCGTCGATCCCCACCGCGAGGGGCGGCGCGAGGAGGCGGTGGAGGCCTACGGCCGCTGGCTTCCCCTCATCAATTACGAGAACCGCCAGTGCGGGCTGAGCGCCGCCAAGGCGCTGATGAAGGAGGGCGGGGTGATCGCCTCCGACGCGGTGCGCCACCCCCTGGCGCCGCTCCACCCGCAGGTCCGCGCCGGCCTGCTCGACGCGGCGCGGCGCCTCGACCCGCTGGTGCTGCGCTGGGCGCGGTGACGCAGGAGGACACGATGGCCATCACCGGCGAGATGCTGATCGGGGCCGCGGCGGTGCGCGGCGGCGCGGGGGATTTCCGCGCCGTGAACCCGGCGACCGGGGAGGCGCTGGAGCCGGCCTTCGGCGGCGCCGGCGCGGGCGAGGTGGCGGGCGCCTGCGCGCTCGCCCAGGCCGCCTTCGACGCCTACCGGGAGACCGGCCTGGCGGCCCGCGCCGCCTTCCTGGAGGCGGTCGCCGAGGGCATCCTCGGCCTCGGCGACGCGCTGGTGGACCGGGCGGTGGCCGAGAGCGGCCTGCCGCGCCCCCGCATCGAGGGCGAGCGCGCCCGCACCGTCGGCCAGCTCCGCCTGTTCGCCCGCACCGTGCGCGAGGGGAGCTGGATCGGCGCCCGCATCGACCCGGCGCTGCCCGGCCGCACGCCGCTGCCGCGCCCCGACCTGCGCCTGCGCCACGTCGCCCTCGGCCCGGTCGCCGTGTTCGGCGCCAGCAACTTCCCGCTGGCCTTCTCGGTGGCCGGCGGCGACACCGCCTCGGCGCTGGCCGCCGGCTGCCCGGTGGTGGTCAAGGGCCACCCCGCCCACCCCGGCACGTCGGAGCTGGTCGGCCGCGCCGTGCGGGCGGCGGTGGCCGCCTGCGGCCTGCCCGAGGGGGTGTTCTCGCTGCTGCAGGGCGCCGGCACCGCGCTGGGCGCGGCGCTGGTCGCCGACCCGCGCATCAAGGCGGTGGGCTTCACCGGCTCGCGCCGCGGCGGCCTGGCGCTCATGCAGGTGGCGGCGGCGCGGCCCGAGCCGATCCCGGTCTACGCCGAGATGAGCAGCATCAACCCGATCTTCCTGCTGCCCGGCGCGCTGGCCGAACGGGCCGCCGACCTGGGCGCCGCCTTCGTCGCCTCGCTGACCCTGGGGGCCGGGCAGTTCTGCACCAACCCCGGCCTGGTGCTGGCGGTCGACGGGCCGGACCTGGAGCGCTTCCTTGAGGCCGCGGCGGCGGCGGTCGGCGGCGGTGTGGCGGCGACCATGCTGACGCCGGGCATCCACGCCGCCTACGACGAGGGCGTGCGGCGCCTCGCCGCCGACCCGCGGGTGCGCGAGGTGGCGCGCGGCCAGGCCTGCGCCGGGCCGCACCAGTGCCGGGCGGCGCTGTTCGCCACCGACGCCGCGGCGGTGCTGGCGGATGCGGCGCTGCAGGAGGAGGTGTTCGGCGCCTCCTCGCTGGTGATCCGCTGTGCCGACGTGGCGGCCATGGCGGAGGTGGCCGAGCGGCTGGAGGGCCAGCTCACGGCCACCGTTCACGCGGGCGGCGGCGACCTGGAGGCGGCACGCCGGCTGCTGCCGGTGCTCGAGCGCCGGGCCGGGCGGGTGCTGTTCAATGGCTGGCCGACGGGGGTGGAGGTGGGCGAGGCCATGGTGCACGGCGGCCCGTTCCCGGCGACCTCGGACGGCCGGACGACGTCGGTCGGCACCCTGGCGATCCACCGCTTCCTGCGCCCGGTCTGCTACCAGGACGTGCCCGCGGAGCTGCTGCCGGAGGCCCTGCGCGACGGCAACCCGCTCGGCCTGTGGCGCCGCGTCGACGGCGACCTCGGCCGGCACTGACGCGCCGGGCGGCTCCGACCGCCGAGCACTACCCTGCGCGGAACGCCCACGGATTGATCGTGGACACTCCCGTCGCGTCGACGTCCCGCAGGTTGGGGGGCACCACTGTGAGCCGGTGGACGAGGGCCTTCCGTTGCACGCCGATGTCGAGTTCCAACGCCGTAATGACGGAGAGGCGAAGCTCGGCGCTGGACACCGAGTCCGCCCACGCCACCACCGCCGGGTTCGCCAGCCGGCGTCGGCGCAGTTCCGAAAGGACGTTCGTGTCCAGCAGAGATATCAGCGTTCGTCGAACGCAGCCGGATGCACCGTCAACCCGAGTGGCGGCGGGTCGAAGTCCAGGTCTTCCGTGTCCGGATCGTCCAAGGCGTCGGCAATGCTGATGTCGCCCCCTGCCATCCGCCGGAAGTCCTCGTAGCGCAGCAATACATGGGTCGGGCGGCCGCGGTCGGTGACGATGACCGGCCCGTGCTCCGCAGCCTGCTTGGCCGCCGCCAGGTTCTGGTGGAACTCGCGGCTCGGGATCGTCTGCACGTTGCCCTCCTGTGATGACGCAACGTTGCAACAACCGACGCGGCGGTGCCATGGCACCGTCGCGCCGTCCAGGACGACCCCGAGGGCCGAAGCGGCGCCACCCGCTCCGGCCCCCGCACCGGTCAGGGCATCGACACCTTGCCGTCCTTCAGGTGGACGACGTAGACGTTGGGCTCGTTCTGGCCGCTCTCCTTGCCCTCCGGGCCGTCCTTGACGAAGGCGACGTCGCCGTTGACGCCCTTCACCTTGGTCTTCCACAGGGCGTCGCGGATCGCCTCCGGCTCGGCCTTGCCGGCGAGGCGGATCGCCTCCACCGCCGTCAGCACGGCGTCGTAGCCGCGGAAGCCCTCGGTCAGGCCGGCGAACTCGTAGCCCTTCGTCTTCCACGCCTCGACGAAGCCCTTGGCGACCTCGGGGTTGGCCGCCTTCTCCGGGAACCAGGGCGGGAAGAACAGCAGGTGGTAGCTGCCGTTGCCGGGGGCGCCGGGCTGCATCAGCTCGCCGGGGAAGGAGCCGCCGGTGGAGAGGATGCGGGCGCTCACACCCTGCTCGGCCGCCTGCTTCACCGCCAGCGTGATCTGCTCGACACCGGAGGTGACGATGATGGTGTCGCCGCCGGACTGCTTGATGTTGGTGAGCTGGGCCGACAGGTCGGTGGCCTCCGGCGCCATCGTCTCGACCACGCCGACCTTGATGCCCTTGGCTTCCAGCTCCTCGCGGAAGGCCTTCGCCGCACCCAGGCCGAAGTCGTTGTTGACCGACAGGAAGTCGACCTTCTTGATGGGCGGGTCGAAGTGGTCGAGGATCTTCGTGAAGGCCTTCGCCTCCATGGTCGAGGTCGGCGCGATGCGGAAGATCCAGGGGTTGCCCTGCGTCGTGATCTTGCCCGACGACGAGGTCTCGACGACCATCGGCACCCCGTACTCCATCAGCTTGGGCATGACGGCCAGGGTGAAGGTGGAGCTCCAGGCGCCGATCAGCACCGGCACCTTGTCGCGCAGGATCAGCTTCTCGGCGGTGGTGACCGCCTCCTTGGGGTTGCTCTTGTTGTCCTCGATGACGAGCTCGATCTTCTTGCCGAGCACGCCGCCCTGGGCGTTGATCACCCCTTCGGCGATGCGCGCGCCGTCGGTGACGTAGTTGCCCGACGCCGCGACCGCGCCGGTCAGCGGCTCGGTCACGCCGATCTTGATGGTCTCCTGGGCCAGTGCCGTCCCCGCAAAGAGCGCGGTCAGCAGCGCCGTCGTCGCAACGGTCTTTCCGATCATCCGAAGTCTCCTTTGCCCCCTGTTGGTCTGGTTTCCGGGACGCCCGTCACGCGGCGGAGACGCGCGTCTGCCGGTATTTGAGGTCGCGGTAGTCGCCCGAGCGCACCGGCGGGTGCTTGGCGCCGCCCGGCGGGGCGACGCACTCCACCAGGGCGTCGTAGTTGGGGTGGTGGAAGAAGGCGATGGACATGCGCTCGGCCGCCGCCGCCTCGGCCGGCGGGTTCACCACCCGGTGGGTGTTGGAGACCCAGCGGTCGTTGGTCCACCGCATGAGGAGGTCGCCGATGTTGATCACGAAGGTCCCGGGATCCGTCTCGACGTCCACCCACGCGCCGCCGCGGGTCAGCACCTGCAGCCCGCCCGGCACGTTCTCCCCGTTGAGGATGGTCAGGAGCCCGTAATCGGTGTGGGCCCCCGCCCGCAACTGCCCGGGTGCGGGCGGGACCGCCTGCGCCGGGTAGAAGTTGATCCGCATCGCCGTGATGTGGCGGTCGATCTTGTCGTCGAAGAAACGCTCGTCGATCCCCAGCGCCAGCGCCGTCAGGCGCATCATGAAGCCGGTCAGGCGCTCCATCTCGACGTAGTAGCGCTCGGCCGCCGCGGCGAAGCCGGCCGGCCGCTCCGGCCACAGGTTGGGGATGAAGTAGCGCTGCCCCTCGGCCGAGCCGTAGTAGGGCTCGTCCGGCCAGCGCTCGCGGCCGAAATGATAGTATTCCTTGAGGTCCGGCGGCGTGTCGGCGCCGTTGCCCGCCGCCAGCGCCTCGATGCCGAGCGCCCGGTAGCCGCGCGGCGTGCCGGCCACGGGATGGACGGCGCGCCGCTTCTCCTCCAGCGGCAGGTGGAAGAAGTCGTAGGCCGCGCTGCGCAGGTCGTCCATGACGGCGGTGGGCACGCCGTGGCCGGCGATGGTGAAGAAGCCGATCTCGGTGCAGGTCCGGTCGATCGCGCGGGCGACGCGCAACCGGTCTTCCAGGCCGCCGGACAGGGCCGGCGCGATGTCGATGACGGGGATGCCAGGGGTCATGCCGCCTCCGTTGGTGTGCGGGCGCTAGTGGAAATAGGCGCCGCCGTCGACCACCAGCGTCTGGCCGGTGATGAAGGCGGAGTCGGGGCCGGCGAAGAAGCAGGCCGCCCCCACGAGGTCGGCGGGCAGCATGTCGCGGGCGAGCACGCGGGTGCGCAGCGACGGTTCCTTGACGCCCTGGACGAGGACGGGGTTGCCCTGCACGCCGTCGCTGAGCGTGAAGCCCGGGGCGACGCTGTTGACGAGGATGCCGTGGCGGCCGAGCTCGGTCGCCAGCGCGCGGGTCAGCGACACCACCGCCCCCTTGCTGGCGACGTAGTGGGCCATGAAGGGGTTGCCCTTGAAGGCCACCCCCGAGGAGATGTTGATCACCCGCCCGCCGCCGCGCCGGCGCATCGGCTCCAGCGCCGCGCGGCAGCACAGGAAGGGGCCCAGGGTGTTGACCTCCATGACCCGGCGCCATTCCGCCGGGTCGATCTCCTCGAAGGGCTTGGGCGTCAGCGCGGAGTAGATGCCGGCGTTGTTGACCAGGATGTCGAGGCCGCCGAACGCCGCCTCGGCCTTGGCCGCCATGGCGGCGGTGTCGGCCTCGGACGACACGTCGGCGGCGACGCCGACCGCCTCGTGCCCGTGCCCGCACAGCCGGGCCGCCGCGTCGTCGGCGCCGGCGCGGTCGGCGACGACGATGCGCGCACCGCGTTCCGCCAGCCCGCGGGCGATGGCGAAGCCGATCCCCTGCGCCCCGCCGGTGACCACGGCGACCTTGTCGGTGAGTTGCATGCGTTTGGCCTCGTGCCAAAGAGGGCGGCGGGTTTGCCCCCACCCCGACCCTCCCCCGCTTCGCAGGGGAGGGAGTTTGGTTGGCCCTCCCCTGCGGAGCGGGGGAGGGAGGGAACCCGCGGCAGCGCCGCGGGGAGGGTGGGGGCTACGCCGCCGCCGGGATGGGGGCGGGGAGGAGGGGGCTGTCGACCTCCTCCAGTGCGCCGGCGCGCAGGGAGAAGAGCGGCACGACCATGGTGTCGGCCACCACCGTCTCGCCGCTGTTGTCGCTGAGCTGCCAGCGTCCGGGCTTGAGGTCGAGCACGGCGACGTCGGCCGCCATGCCCGGCGTCAGCGCGCCGATCTCGTCGCTCATGCCCAGCATTTGGGCGGGGTTGCTGGTGACCGTCTTCAGCACCTCCGGCAGCGGCACGCCCAAGGTCAGCAGCTCGGTCATGGCGTGGGTCAGGCTGAAGGGGGCGACGCCGAAGAAGGGGTTGGCGGCGCGGTCGGCGTCGGCGCCGGCGGCCGGCACCTTGACGTTGTAGCCGTGCAGGTCGGCGCCGAGCGTGTAGGGCAGGATGCCGGCGGCCAGCGTGCGCCGCGCCATCTCGAAGCTGAAGTGGGAGCCGTGGCCGACGTCGACCTTGAGGCCGAGCGCCAGCGCCTCGTGGATGATCGGGTGCACCTCGCCGGTGCGGGTGGAGATGAAGCCGCCGGGGTGGCGGGTGAAGGGGTGGGCCAGGATGTCGCCGGGCTCCAGGATCGGGATCAGCTCCTCGACCAGCAGGTCGGGATCGACCGAGGGGACGCCCTCGGCGTCCGGCCACAGCCGGCCGAGGTGGACGTAGAGCGGCACGCCGATGCCGCTGGCGATCCTCTTCGCCAGCTTCATCACCTCCAGGCCCCAGCGCGAGGCGCCGCCCATCTCGCAATGGGCCTTGATGCCCTTGACGATGTCGCGGTTGGCGAGGCCGACGCGGATGGTCGCCTCGACGTCGACGCAGTCCGGCCGGTAGAGCTGCGGGTAGTAGTGCCCCTCCAGCCCGCCGACCAGATAGGCCGACAGGAAGCAGAGCGTGCGCGAGCGGGCGGGCTCGGCGACGAAGCGGCGGAAGGCGGGCAGGGTCATCAGGCTGGGGCCGCCCTGGTCGACCAGGGTGGCGACGCCGGAGCGCACGCCCACCATGTCGGGGTTCAGCCCGAAGCGGCCGGTGACGTTCTCGAAGACGTGGGCGTGGGTGTCGATGAGGCCGGGCACGACGAGCTTGCCCGACACGTCGGACACGCGCGCCGCCGCCTCGGCCGGCAGCCGCGGCGCCACCGCGGCGATGCGCCCGTTCGCCACGGCGAGGTCGCCGACCATGTCGACGCCGTTGGCGGGATCGATGATCCGCCCGCCGCGGAGGAGGAGGTCGAAGCTGTGCTGCGCGGACATGGGCTTCCCTTGCTGCGCGGTGATGGAGATCTGCCCCGGGGCATCGCAAGCGGCGTGCCATGTTCCTCAGTGCGCTGAAGACCGCGGCGGCGGGGACGGGGCTCGCGCCGGGCCGCTGGCCAGGCCGCAATGTGCATGGTTTCTCAACGGGTTGATCGTATCGCGACGGCGGGCTGGACGGGCCTCCCCATGCCTCCCATGCCGCGCCCGTCGCGGCGCCGACTCCTCAGTGTGCTGACGAACGGCGATTCCTTGGGCATCGCCTGCACACATCCGCACCGCCCGGATTCGCGCGGGAATCACGCCGTAAATTGATGTGGATCAATGAAAAACGCCGGATTGACCCCAACCCGGTTCGGGATACCCGAGTGGTTTGGTTGCCTATTTCGTCAGCACGCTGAGAAGATCGGTCGAGGCCGGTCGGCACGGGAATCCAGCAAATCCGCACTCCGGCCGGCTTGGCACAACCGTTGCGTAGGGTGGGCGGAGACCGGCGGCGTGGTCGCCGCAACCACCTCCAGGGAGACGCGCAGACATGGCGGAATTCCTCCAGCATTGCGCCAACGCCATGATCCTCGGCGGGACGTACGCGCTGCTGGGCATCGGCTTGACCTTGATCTTCGGCATCATGCGCGTGGTCAACTTCACCCACGGCGAGCTCTACACCTTCGGCGCCTACATGATCTTCATGCTGACGGCGCTGCTCGGCCTCGACTTCTTCGCCTCGCTGGTGCTGGCGGCGGTGCTCGGCGTGGCGCTGGGTGCGGTGATCGAGCGGGTGCTGCTGCGGCCGCTGAAGGGGGCCGACATCGACACCACCATGCTGGTGATGATCGGCGCCGGCATCGCCATGCAGGCGAGCGAGCAGCTCGCCTGGGGCGGCGTCGCCAAGTCGGTGCCCAACCCCTTCCCCAGCGACCCCATCCTGCTGGGACTGATCTCGCTGAGCCCGATCCGCCTGTTCGTGCTGGGCGTGGCGGTGCTGCTGCTGATCGGCTTCTACGGCCTGATCAACCGCACCCGTCTCGGCGTCGCCATGCGCGCCACCTTCCAGGACCCCGACACGGCGGCGCTGATGGGCGTCAACAACGGCTGGATGTACACCCTCACCTTCGCGCTGGGCTCCGGCCTCGCCGCGGTGGCGGGCGCGCTGCTCGGGCCGATCTTCCTGGTGCAGCCGACGATGGGCGACCTGGTGTCGCTGAAGGCCTTCGCCATCGTCATCCTCGGCGGTCTCGGCAACATCGTCGGCGCCAGCATCGGCGGCTTCGTCCTGGCCTTCGCCGAGGAGTTCGGCGCCGGCTACGTGTCGTCGGGCTACCGCGACGCCATGGGCTTCCTGCTGATCATCGCCGTCCTCCTGATCCGCCCGCAGGGCCTCTTCGCCGCACGGGAGCGCATCGGATGAGCAAGCACCTCCTGCCCTGGGGCTTCGTCGCGGCGATGGCGACCCTGCCCCTGTGGATGACCGACCTCTACATCCTCTACATCCTCACCTCGACCGGCATCTTCATCATCGGGGCGATGAGCCTCAACCTGCTGCTGGGCTACACCGGCCAGCTCAGCCTCGGCCACATCGCCTTCTTCGGCATCGGCGCCTACACCAGCGCGCTCCTGTCGCTGGGCTTCGACCTCGACCTCGGCGGAGCGGCGCCGTTCGTGCTGGCGCCGCAGCCGGTGTGGGTGGCGTTCGCCGGCGGCGTCGCCGTGGCGGCGCTGTGCGGCGGCCTGATCGGCAAGCTCGCCTTCCGGGTGCGCGGCGCCTACTTCGTCATCGTCACCATCAGCTTCGCGCAGGTCATGCGCATGGTGGCGCTGAACTGGGTCGACCTGACCGAAGGCCCGATGGCGCTCACCTCCATTCCGCCGCTGTCGGTCTGGCTGCCCGGCGAGGGCGTGGTGGCGCTCTACTCGAAGGTGCCGAACTACTACGTCGTCCTGGCGGTCGGGGTGCTGTGCTTCCTCGTCGTGCAGCGCCTCGTCCGCTCCCGCGTCGGGCGGGCCATGGTGGCGCTGCGCGAGAACGAGTCGCTGGCCCGCTCCGTCGGCATCGACGTCACCCGCTACCTCGTGGTGGCGACGGTGATCGCCGCCGGCATGGCGGGGGCGGCGGGCTGCCTCTACGCCCACTACGTCCGCATCGTCGACCCCGACGTCTTCCTCTTCATCTACACCGTGACGATGGTGATCATGGTGATCACCGGCGGCAAGGGCACGCTCGCCGGCCCGGTCGTCGGCGGCCTGCTGTTCGGCGCCCTGCCCGAGGTGCTGCGCGAGGTGGCGCAGCCCGAGGTGCAGTGGATCGTCTACGGCGTCGCCATGATCGTCGTCGTCTTCTTCCTGCCGCAGGGGATCGTCCCCGCCGTCACCGGCCTGTTCGCCCGCCTGCGCCGCCGCCCGGCCGCCACCGTGCGCGCGGCGCTGCGCCTCGGCAAGGAGACCTCGGCATGACCGCCGCCCCCGCCGTCCTCGACACGGCCGCCCCGGCGACGGCGCCGAACGCGCTCGAGGTGCGCGACGTCGCCGTGCACTTCAGCGGCCTGATCGCCATCGCCCGCATGAGCTTCCAGGTGCCGGAAGGCAAGATCGTCAGCCTGATCGGCCCCAATGGGGCGGGCAAGACGACCGCCTTCAACGTCATCACCGGCTTCCTCAAGCCGACCGGCGGCTCGGTGCTGTTCCACGGCACCGACCTCACCCGCCTGCCGCCCGAGCGCATCGCCGCGCTCGGCGTCGTGCGCACCTTCCAGCGCACCAGCATCTTCGCCGGCTGCACCGTCTTCGAGAACGTGCTGACCGGCCTGCACCGCCGCGGCCGCACCGAGACCTGGGCGGCGCTGCTGCGCCTGCCGCGGGTGCGGGCGGAGGAGGCGCGCCTGCGCGACGCGGTGGCGGAGATCCTCGACTTCGTCGGCCTGTCGCAGCGCGCCGGCGATCCCGCCGGCGGCCTCTCCTACGGCGAGCAGCGGCTGCTCGGCATCGCCATCGCGCTGGCCGCCGACCCGCGCCTCCTGCTGCTGGACGAGCCGGCGGCCGGCCTCAACCCGTCGGAGACGGAAGCCTTCATGGGCGTCGTCCAGCGCATCCGCCGGCGCGGCGTCACCGTGCTGCTGGTGGAGCACGACATGCGCATGGTGATGACGATCTCCGACCTGGTGGTGGTGCTGAACCACGGCCGCATCATCGCCGAGGGGCCGCCCGACGCCATCCGCAACGACCCGGAGGTGATCCGCGCCTATCTCGGCCAGGGGGTGAAGCATGCTCAGGCTTGACGGCATCACCGTGTGCTACGGCCAGATCCCGGCGCTGCGGCGGGTCTCGCTGGAGGTCGAGGAGGGCGAGCTGGTCACCCTGATCGGCGCCAACGGTGCCGGCAAGACCACCACGTTGCGCGCCATCAGCGGCCTGCTGCCGCTGGCGTCGGGGCGCATCACCTTCGACGGGCGGGAGATCGGCAACGCGGCACCGCGCACCGTGCTGGCGCTGGGCGTCGCCCACTGCCCGGAGGGGCGGCGCGTCTTCCCCCAGCTCAGCGTGCGCGAGAACCTGGAGATGGGGGCGTACCTGCGCCGCGACCGCGCCGGCATCGCCGCCGACATGGAGCGCATGTTCGAGCGCTTCCCCCGCCTGAAGGAGCGCATCGACCAGGCCGCCGGCACCATGTCGGGCGGCGAGCAGCAGATGCTGGCGATCGCCCGGGCGCTGATGTCGCGCCCCAAGCTGGTGCTGTTCGACGAGCCGTCGCTCGGCTTGGCGCCCAACCTGGTGGAGCAGACCTTCGCCATCATCCGCGACATCCGCGCCGAGGGGACGACGGTGCTGATGGTCGAGCAGAACGCCTACGCCGCCCTCGACATGTGCGACCGCGCCTACCTGCTGGAGGGCGGCGAGGTGATGGAGCACGGCAGCGGCCAGGCCATGCTCGCCAACGACCACATCCAGAAAGCCTATCTCGGCGGCTGAGGGGAGAGCCAACGCCATGGACACCACAACCACCGCCGGCTCCAGGGTCGGCTCCGGGGTCGGCGCCCCGGTCCGCCGCAAGGAGGACGAGCGCCTGCTGCGCGGCCGCGGCCGCTTCGTCGGCGACGTGGCGCTGCCGGGGATGCTGGAGCTGGCCTTCGTGCGCAGCCCGGTCGCCCACGCCCGGCTCGGCGCCGTCGAGGTGCCGGAGGAGCACCGGCACGCCGTCTTCACCTGGGCTGACTTCGCGGCCGCCGGCGTCAAGCCGATCCGCGCCGCCTCGGGCCTGCCCGGCTTCAAGGTGTCGGACCAGCCGCCGCTGGCCGACGGCAAGGTGCGCTTCGTCGGCGAGCCCGTCGCCGTCTGCGTCGCCGCCAGCCGCGCCGAGGCCGAGGACATCGCGGCCGCCGTCTTCGTCGAGTACGAGGAGCTGCCGGTCAATTCCGAGATGCTGCAGGCCGTCAAGCCCGGCGCGCCCCGGGTGCACGAGCACTGGGCCGACAACGTCTTCCTGGAGACCAACGTCGGCGGCCCGTTCGCCGAGATCGCCGCGACGGCACCGGTCAAGGTCTCGCGCACCATCCGCACGGCGCGCCAGTGCATGGTGCCGATGGAGGGCAAGGGCGTCGTGGCGAGCTGGGACCGCCACACCGAGCAGCTCGTCCTCACCACCTCGACGCAGATGCCGCACATCGTGCGCGCCGGCCTGTCGGAGTGCCTGGGCCTCGACCAGGGGCTGATCCGGGTGATCGCCCCCGACGTCGGCGGCGGCTTCGGCTGGAAGGGCCTGCTGCAGCCCGAGGAGGTGGTGGCCGCCTGGCTCGCCATGCGGCTCGACCGACCGATCCGCTGGACCGAGGACCGGCGCGAGCATCTGGTGGCCGCCGCCAACGCGCGCGAGCACCATTACGAGATCACCGCCTACGCCGACGGCAAGGGGCGCCTGCTGGGGCTGGAGGCCGACGCCTGGGTCGACGCCGGCGCCTACTCCGTCTATCCCTTCACCGCCTGCCTGGAGGCGGCGCAGATCGGCTCCATCCTGCCCGGCCCCTACGACTTCAAGCATTACCGCTGCCGCACCCGCTCGGTCGCCACCAACAAGCCGCCGCTGGTGCCCTTCCGCGGCGTGGCGCGCACCGGCGTCTGCTTCGCCATGGAGCAGATGATCGACGCCATCGCCAACGCGGTCGGGCGCGAGCCCTGGGAGGTGCGCCTGGAGAACCTGGTGCGGCCCGAGCAGATGCCCTTCGACAACGTGACGAAGAAGCATTTCGACAGCGGCGACTATCCCGAATCCGTGCGCCAGGCGGTCGCCGCCATCGGCCTGGAGGCGGTGCGGGCGCGCCAGATCCGCGGCGAGGCGGACGGGCGGCGCATCGGCGTCGGCTTCGCCACCTACTGCGAGCAGTCGGCCCACGGCACCGCCGTCTACCATGGCTGGGGCATTCCCATGGTGCCGGGGCACGAGCAGGTGCAGGCCCGCATCACCCCCGACGGCGGGCTGGAGCTGCGCACCGGCGTGCAGTCGCACGGCCAGAGCATGGAGACGACCTTCGCGCAGGTGGCGCACGAGGTGCTCGGCATCCCGCTCGACAAGATCAAGCTGGTGCACGGCGACACGGCGCTTACCCCCTATTCCACCGGCACCTGGGGCTCGCGCAGCATGGTGATGGCGGGGGGCGCCGTCGCCACCGCCTGCCGCCAGCTCGCCGAGCGGGTGCGGCGCATCGGCGCCCACCTCCTGCAGGTCAAGCCCGACGACACCGCGCTCGCCGGCGGTGCGGTCTGCGCCGGTCCCGCCAGCGTCACCATCCGCGAGGTGGCGCACACCTGGTACCGCGCCCCCCAGCTCCTCCCCGCCGACGTCGACCGCGGCGGGCTGGAGGTCACCGCGGGCTACAAGCCCAAGAGCGACCACGGCACCTTCTCCTACGCCACCCACGCCGCCGTCGTCGCGGTCGACCCCGAGCTCGGCACCATCGAGATCCTCGACTACGTCGTCGTCGAGGACGCCGGGACCATGGTCAACCCGATGGTCGTCGAGGGCCAGATCTACGGCGGCGTCGCCCAGGGCATCGGCACCGCGCTCTACGAGCAGATGCGCTACGACGCCGAGGGCCAGCCGCTCGCCTCGACCTTCATGGACTATCTGGTCCCCGGCTTCACCGAGGTCCCGCACGTGAGGATCGTCCACATGCACACCCCCTCGCCCTACACCGAGTTCGGCGTGAAGGGCATCGGCGAGGGCGGCGCCATCGCCCCGCCGGCGGCCCTCTGCAACGCCGTCAACGACGCCCTGGCGCCGCTCGGCGTCACCGTCACCGACGTGCCGATGACGCCCGAGGTGATCCTGACGGCGCTGGCCGGCGCCGGGGGGCGGGCATGAAGGCGGCCGACTTCGACTACGCCGCCCCCGACACGCTCGACGGCGTGCTGGCGCTGCTGGCCCGCGACGACCTGACGGTGCGGCCGGTGGCCGGCTCGCAGTCGCTGGGGCCGATGCTGAACCTGCGCCTCGCCCAGCCCGACCTGCTGGTGGACATCACCCGGGTGCCCGAGCTGGCGACCATCGCCGCCGAGGGCGACACCCTGGCGGTCGGCGCCTGCGTCACCCACGCGCGGCTGGAGGACGGCGACTACCCCGACCTCACCCGCGGCGTGCTGCCCCGGGTGGCGGCCGGCATCGCCTACCGCGCCGTGCGCACCCGCGGCACCATCGGCGGCAGCCTCGCCCACGCCGACCCCGCCGCCGACTGGGTGGCGGTGCTGACCGCGCTGGGCGCCGACGTGGTGGTGGCGGGCCCGCGCGGGCGCCGCACCGTGGCGATGGCGGACTTCATCGTCGGCGTCTTCGAGACCGACCTCGGGGCCGGCGAGCTGCTGGTGCAGGTCCGCGTTCCCGCACTCTCGGAGCGGGCGCGCTGGGGCTACTACAAGGTCTGCCGCAAGACGGGGGAGTTCTCCCACGCCACCGGTGCCGTGCTGCTGGACCCCGGGCGCGGGGTGGCGCGCTGCGTCGTCGCCGCGGCGTCGGGCAAGCCCATCGTCATCGACGACCCGGCCGTCGTCGCCGACCCCGACCGGCTCGACGCCGCGGCGGCGGCGCGGCTGGCCGACGGCCCGATCGGCGGCAACCCGGCCGACATCCGCTCCCACCTCGTCGCGCTGCGGCGCGCCGTCGCACAGGTCTCGCCATGAGCGCTCACGCCCGCACCATCTCCCTCACCGTCAACGGCAAGCCGGTGACGGCGGAGGTCGCCCCGCGCACCCACCTCGCCGACTTCCTGCGCGAACGCCAGCTCCTCACCGGCACGCACCTGGGGTGCGAGCACGGGGTGTGCGGCGCCTGCACCATCCTGATCGACGGGCAGCCCGCGCGCTCCTGCATCACCTACGCCGTCGCCTGCGAGGGGCGCAGCGTGACCACGGTGGAGGGCCTCGACGACGACCCCGTGGCGGCGCAGCTGCGCGACGCCTTCTCGACCGAGCACGGGCTGCAGTGCGGCTTCTGTACGCCCGGCATGCTGGTGGCGGCGCGCGACGTCGTGCTGCGCCGGCCCGACGCCGACGACGCGGACGTCCGCGTGGCGATGAGCGGCAACCTGTGCCGCTGCACCGGCTATGTCGGCATCGTCAACGCCATCCGCCGCGTCCTCGACGACCGCAAGGCCATTTCGGACTAAGGACATGCCCCAGATCACCCAGAGCTTCACCGTCGCCTTCCCGCGCGCCCGCGTCTGGCCGCTGCTCGGCGACGTCGCCCAGGTCGTCCCCTGCATGCCCGGCGCCTCGCTGACGGCCCCGGTCGAGGACGGCGCCTTCGCCGGGCAGATGCGGGTCAAGCTCGGCCCGATCGCCGCCGCCTTCGCCGGCCAGGGCACCCTGACCCTGGACGAGGCCGGCCACAGCGGCACCATCCAGGGCCAGGGCACCGACGCCAAAAGCAACTCCCGCGCCAAGGGCACGGTGACCTTCACCGTCGCCGAGGCCGAGGAGGGCCGGGCGACCCGGGTCGACCTCGCCGTCGACTTCACCCTGAGCGGCATGCTGGCCCAGTTCAGCCGCGGCGCCATCGTCCAGGAGATCGCCCAGCGCCTGACCGCCGAGTTCGCCCGGAACCTGGAGGCCACCCTGGCCGCGGTGACGCCGGACGCGACGCCGGACGCGACGCCGGCGGCCGCGGCCGCACCCGTGCGAGAATTGAACGGCGGCGCGCTGCTGTGGGCTATGCTGCGCGACTGGATCAAGGGCCTGCTGGCCGGCGCCAGGCGGCGGGCGCCGCTTGGCTGAGGACGTGGCTGCGTCGGTCCCCCACCCAACCCTCCCCCACTGCGCGGGGGAGGGCTTGATTCCTCCCCCCGCGCAGTGGGGGGAGGTCAGGAGGGGGGATGGGGCGAGCACGCTTCGCGGATGGAAAGGACGGGAATGGACGAGGATCGACTGGGTGCGTTCTGCGGGCACGGCCGCGTCGCCATCGCGGGGGCCGCGGACGGGCCGCTCGCCGGGCTGACGTTCGCCGCCAAGGACCTGTTCGACGTGGCCGGCGTGCCGACCGGCGCCGGCAACCCCGACTGGCTGCGCACCCATGACGCGCCGACCCGCACCGCCCCGGCGGTGCAGGCGCTGCTCGACGCCGGCGCCCGGCTGGTCGGCAAGACCCACACCGACGAGCTGGCGTGGAGCCTGAACGGCGAGAACGCCCATTACGGCACGCCGGTCAATCCCCGCGCCCCCGGGCGCATCCCCGGCGGCTCCTCCAGCGGCTCGGCCTCGGCGGTCGCCGGCGGGGCGGCGGACACCGCGCTCGGCACCGACACCGGCGGCTCGGTGCGGCTGCCGGCCAGCTACTGCGGCCTCTACGGGCTGCGGCCGACCCATGGGCGCATCGCGCTGGACGGCGTGGTGCCGCTCGCCCGCAGCCTCGACACGGTGGGCTGGTTCGCCCGCGACGCCGCCACCCTGGCCCGCGTCGGCGCCGTGCTGCTGCCGGGAGAGGCCGGCCCGGCGCCCGTGCGCCTGCTGGTCGCCGAGGACGCCTTCGCCGCCGCCGGCATCCCGGTCGGGGCGGCGCTCGCCCCGGCGGTGGCGCGGGTGGCGGCGCTGTTCGGGCGGTCGGCGCCGGTGACCCTGGCCCCCGACGGGCTCGACGCCTGGCGTCCCATCTTCCAGACCCTGCAGGCGGCCGAGGCCTGGGCGGCGCACGGCGCCTGGATCGAGGCCGTGCGGCCCGCCTTCGGCCCCGGCGTGCGCGACCGCTTCGCCGCCGCCGCCCGGCTCGACCCGGCGGCGGTCGCCCCGGCGGCGACGGCCCGCGCCGAGGTGCGCGCCCGTCTCGACGACCTGTTGGCCGGCGACGCCGTCGTCCTGCTGCCCACCGCGGCGGGCCCGGCGCCGCTGTGCGGGGCGAGCGGCCCGGCCCTCGACGCCGTCCGCAACCGGGCCCTGTCCCTGCTCTGCCCGGCCGGGCTGGCCGGGCTGCCGCAGATCGCGATGCCCGCCGGGCTCGTCGACGGCTGCCCCGTCGGCCTGTCGCTGATCGCCCCGCGCGGCGCCGACCGCGCCCTGCTCGACCTCGCCCTTCGCCTCGGAGACCTGACCGCATGAGCCTGGAGATCGATCGCCCCGACGTGCTGGAGGAGGTCGCCGCGGCCTTCGCGCGTTACGAGGAGGCGCTGGTCGGCAATGACGTCGCCGTCCTCGACGAGCTGTTCTGGAACGACCCGCGCACCCTGCGCTACGGCGCCGGAGAGAACCTCTACGGCTACGACGCCATCGCCGCCTTCCGCAAGGCGCGGCCGGCGGCCGGGCTGGACCGCACCCTGCGCAACACGGTGATCACCACCTTCGGGACCGATGTCGCGACGGCCTGCACCGAGTTCGTGCGGCCGGGCAGCGACCGGGTCGGGCGGCAGACGCAGACCTGGGTGCGCCGGCCCGAGGGCTGGCGTATCGTGGCCGCCCACGTCTCGCTGATGGGTTGAAGGTGGCCGCGCATCCGATGACCAGTCTTTCCCTGGAGCCGGCGCCCGAGGACGGAGTCGACCGCTCCCTCGCCCAGCGCCCTGGTTTCCTCATCCGCCGCCTGCACCAGATCCACACCGCCATGTTCGTGGAGGAGTGCGCCGAGTTCAACGTGACGCCGGTGCAGTACAGCGTGCTGACGGTGCTGGGCTCGCACGGCGAGCTCGACCAGGCGACCCTGGCGACCCTGGTGGGGATCGACCGCACCACCACGACCGGCGTGCTGGCGCGCCTGGCCGAGCGCGGCGTGGTCGAGCGGCGGCCCAGCCCCGACGACCGGCGCATGCGCCTGGCGGCGCTCACCGCCGACGGGCGCAAGCTGCTCCGCCGCATGGACAAGAAGGCGCAGCTCGCGCACGACCGCACCATCGCCGCCCTGCCGCGGGAGGAGCGCGCCCTCTTCATGCGCTGCCTCGCCCACCTGGTGGAGGCCAACAACAGCTACGGCCGCACGCCCCTGGTGCTGCCGGGGGTGTGAGGACGCAGCAGCACACCTCCCCCGGCCCCGCCGCGGGAGGGAGGGGCCCAGCCGGAGGCTGGGAGGGTGGGGGCTCGGTCGTCCGGACCGAGCCGGCGCCCCCGCCTGTGCACCGATTGACGTTCGGCGTTCCTGCCGGACCTTGCCCCCACCCGGCGCCTGTGGCGCCACCCTCCCCCGGCGGTGCCGGGGGAGGGTTGCTTGCAAGGAGTCCCCGATGACCGACGACGCCACCCTCGTTGCCGCGCGCCGGATGGCGGCGGTGCGGCCGCGCTGGAGCGCGGTCGAGACCGCCGGCGCGCGGCTCGGCCTCGACGCCGCCACCCTGCTGCACGCCGGGCCGCCCTTCGCGAGCCCGGCCGAGGTCTGCCCGCCGATCCTCAACGCCGCCGCCGCGGCGCTGATCTTCGAGGGGCTGGCGGCGGACGCCGACACGGCCCGCGTCCTGGTGCGCGATGGCAGGGTGGCGCTGCGCCCGGCGCAGGATTTCGGCGTGGTGACGCCGCTGGCCGCCGTGGTGTCGCGCTCCACCTGGCTGCAGGTGGTGGAGGACGGCGGCATCTCCGCCTGCGCGCCGCTCAACGAGGGGGGCGGGCCGGCGCTGCGCTTCGGCCTCGTCAACGCCGACGTGGTCGAGCGGCTGCGCCTGCTGCGCGACGTCGTCGGGCCGGGGCTGCGCGATGCCCTGGCCGATCCCGTCGACCTCGTCGCCATCGCCGCCGCGGCGCTGGGGGAGGGCGACGACCTGCACGGCTGCACCACCGCCTCCTCGCGCCGGCTGGCCGGCCTGCTGGCGCCGCGCCTCGGTGCCGGCGGGGCGGCCGCCTTCCTGGAGGGGGCGGGGCAGTTCTTCCTCAATCTCTGGATGGCGGCCTGCAAGGCGATGATGCTGGCCGGCGACGGCGTGCCCGGGGCGGCGCTCGTCACCGCCGCCGGCGGCAACGGCGTGGCCATGGGCGTCCGCCTGTCCGGCACGCCCGACGGCGTGTGGTTCGCCGCCCCGGCGGAGCCGCCCACCGGCGGCCCGGACGTCGGGCCCTCGCGGCGGCGCCTGCCGGCGATCGGCGACAGCGCCGTGGTCGACGCCGTCGGCTTCGGCGCCTTCGCCCTCGACGCCGCCCCCGACTTCGCCCGCGATTTGCGGCCGGCCCTGGAGGCGCTGCCGGCCGACCTGGCCGACCGGCTGCTGGCCGTCGAGCACCCGGCGTTCGGCCGCCGGATCGGGCTCGACGCGCGCGCGGTGGTGCGCAGCCGGCTGACGCCGCCGGTCTGCCTCGGCGCGGTCGACGCGGCGGGGGAGGCGGGCATCGTCGGGCGCGGCATCGCCCGCCACCCGCTCGCCGCCCACGCCGCCGCGGTGGCCGCCCTGGACGGTGCGGCGGTCAGCCCCGCAGGCGCTTGAGCTCGGCCTCGGCGACGTCCATGCGCACGGTGCCGCGCTCGACCATGACGCGGGCGACGGCATCGATCTCCTCGCCGAC
This sequence comes from Azospirillum sp. ST 5-10, assembly GCF_051225715.1. Taxonomy (NCBI): domain Bacteria; kingdom Pseudomonadati; phylum Pseudomonadota; class Alphaproteobacteria; order Rhodospirillales; family Azospirillaceae; genus Azospirillum; species Azospirillum sp. ST 5-10. Next base: position 222,975 of record NZ_JBPJSP010000003.1, on the reverse strand, counting down.
GGCGCCCGCCATCATGGCGATGTTCTGGGCGTGCAGCGCCATGTGGCCCTTCTGGATGCCGGTGGTGGCCAGCGCCTTGAGGGCGGAGAAGTTCTGCGCCAGCCCGACCGCGGCGATGATGCGGGCGAGCCGGTCGGCCGAGGTGGCGCCGAGGATCTTCAGGCAGGCCCGCGCCGTCGGGTGCAGCTTGGTGGCGCCGCCGATCAGGCCGACCGCCATCGGCACCTCGATGGTGCCGGCGAGGTGGCCCTCGGCCGTCACCTCCCAGCGGGTCAGGCTGGAATAGCGGCCGTCCTTGGCGGCGTAGGCGTGGGCGCCGGCCTCCACCGCGCGGGTGTCGTTGCCGGTCGCCAGCACCACGGCCGAGATGCCGTTCATGATGCCCTTGTTGTGGGTCGCCGCCCGGTAGGGGTCGGCCTCGGCGAACTGGTAGGCGCTGACGATGCCGTCGCGCACCGCGGCGCCGCCGATCGCCTCGCAGGTCCAGGTGGCGCGGGCGCGGGCCAGCCGGCGGTCGGCGTAGTTGGAGAGGATGCGCAGATAGACCCGGCCGCCGGTCCAGCGGGCGATGTGCGGGGCGAGCGCCTCGGCCATCGAGTTGACGGCGTTGGCGCCCATGGCGTCGCGGGTGTCGACGATGAGGTGCGTCACCACCATCGGCCCGCCGAGGGAATCGACGATCCGCACCTCCAGGTCGCGGAAGCCGCCGCCGAGGCGCACCAGCACGGGGTCGCAGGCGTCGCACAGCTCCTTGATCTCGTCCTTGCGCTCGAGGATGGCGATGCGGGCGTGGAAGGGATCGCCGACCCCGACGAGCTGGACCTGGGCGATCATCAGCGAGCCCGACATGGAGGTGGTGAAGCCGCCGCTGTCGTAGCACTGGCGCGCCGCGTTGCAGACCGCGGCGACCACCGAGGATTCCTCGGTCGCCATGGGGATCAGCGCGTCCTCGCCATCGATCCGCATGTTGGTGGCGATACCGACCGGCACGTTCATGGTGCCGATCACGTTCTCGATGAGGTGGTCGGCCAGGTGCGGGTCGAGGTTGCCCATGTCGGCGAGGTGGTCGACGGTCTCCGCGTCGAGGCCGGCGAACGCGGCGACGAAGTCGAGGCGCTCGCGCGGGCTCTTCTTGTGGAAGCCGGAGACGCGGGAAGTCTTTGCCTGCGTGGTCACAGTCGTAGCTCCGATGCCGGGAAGATGCGGCGTGAGCCGCTTTTGGGAAGGGGAGGGGGCCGGCCCCCGGTCGTCAGCCGCCGACCATCAGCCGGGGCAGCCAGGTCACCAGGCCGGGGAAGGCGGCGCAGATCAGCAGGCCGAGCACCTGCAGCACGAAGAAGGGGATGATGCCGCGGTAGACGACGTCCATGCCGAGGTGCGGTGGCAGCGGCCCCTTGATGTAGAAGAGCGTGTAGCCGAAGGGCGGGCTGATGTAGCCCATCTGGATCGTCAGCGCGAACAGCACGCCGAACCACACCTCGTCGAAGCCGAGGAAGCGGACGATCGGCAGGAACACCGGCACGGTCAGCAGGATGATGCCGATCTCGTCGAGCACGGTGCCGAGGAACACCAGCACCGCCATCATCACCGCCAGGATCAGGTAGGGGTGCACGTCGAGGCCGCGGATGAAGCCCATCAGCGTGTCGGCGCCGCCCAGCCCCGTGAAGATCGCCACGTAGGCCTTGGCGCCGATGGTGATCCACAGGATCATCGCCGTCGCCTTCAGGGTCTCCACCGACGACGCGGTCAGCGCGTCGACGGTGAGGCGCCGGCGCAGGGCCGCCGACACGGCGGCGCCGAGCACGCCGACCGCCGCCGCCTCGGTCGGCGTGGCGACGCCGAAGAAGATCGCGCCGAGGATCATCAGGATCAGCAGCGCCGGCAGCACCAGCGCGCGCAGGCTGCGCAGCTTGACCGCCAGCGGCACCCGCTCCGCCGAGCCCGGCGGCACCATGCCCGGCCGCAGGTAGGACACGGCGACGATGTAGGCGATGTAGAGGACCGCCAGCAGCACGCCGGGGACGATGCCGGCGATCAGCATCTTGCCGATGGAGATCTGCGCCGTCACCGCGTAGACGATGGTCAGCACCGAGGGCGGGATGAGGATGCCGAGCGTGCCCGAGGCGCAGATCGTGCCGGTGGCGAGCCGCGGGTCGTAGCCGCGCCGCAGCATCTCCGGCAGGGCCAGCACGCCCATGGCGGTGACCGCGGCCCCCACCACGCCGGTCATCGCCGCCATGACGACGCAGATGACCACCGTGCCGATGGCGAGCCCGCCGCGCACCCGGCCGAACCACAGCTCCATGGCCTGGTACAGCTCCTCGATGACGCCGGAGCGCTGCAGGATGCTGGCCATCAGGATGTAGAGGGGAATCCCGAGCAGCGCTTCCGAGCGCATGGTGTCGAAGATCTGCAGCACCAGGATGACGACGGCGTCGGCGTTCCACAGGGCGACCGTGAACAGCAGCGACAGCCCGCCCAGCACGAAGGCGATGGGCAGCCCGCTCAGCATGAACAGGGTCAGGCCGCCGAACATGGTCAGCAGGATGGCGGTGGAGCTCATGCCGCACCTCCGATCCCGGCGTCGGCGGTCTCGGCCGCCAGCGGGTCGTGGACGATCGCCGCGGGGTCGCGGAAGAGGACGCGCAGGAATTCGGCCGAGCTCTGCGCCGCCAGCAGCACCACCGCCGCCGGGACGGCGAACTTGACCGGCCAGATCGGCGGGTTCCAGGCGGAGAAGGAGGTCTCGCCGAACTCCCAGGACTGCACGGCCAGCGGCCAGGAATAGTAGAGGAGGATGGCGCAGAACAGGATGATCACGGGGTGGTTCGCCAGTTCGAACAGGCGGTCCCAGCGCGGCGGCATGGCGCGGCGCACCAGGTCCAGGTTGACGTGGCCGTGCAGGTGCAGCAGGTACGGACCGCCCAGCAGGAAGTACGGCCCGAACAGCAGGGTCGCCAGTTCCATGCCCCAGGTCGTCGGCGCGTCGAACAGGTAACGGCTCACCACCTCGTACAGCATGACGGGGACGATGACCGCCATGAGCGCCGCGGCGAGGCGGAAGAGCAGCCGGTTGAAGGCGGTGACGGCCTGCACGTACAGGCGGATGGCGGTCGGCATGGGCGCGCACTCGGATGGCGGGGAAACACGGCCCTCTCCCGCCCCGGGAGAGGGAGGGGACCCGCGGCGTCAGCCGCGGGGAGGGCGAGGGCCTTCGTCGCCGGCACCCTCGCCCTTCCCACGCAAAGCGCGGGAAGGGCGAGGGACGACGAACGATCAGCCGAGCAGGCCGAGGCGCTTCATGAAGGCGACCTGGCCGTCGAGGATCTTGGTGGCGAGCGCGTCGCCCTTGGTGGCGGTCTTCCACGCCTCCTGCGCCAGGGTGCGGCCCTTCAGCATCTCCGCCGGATCGAGCGACGTGACCTCGACGCCCTTGGCCTTGAAGGCTTCGATGGCCTTGCCGTCGGCGACCAGGATGTGCTGGCGCAGCGCCGCCGAGATCTCGCGGGCGGCGACGGCCAGCGCGGCCTTGAACTCCTCGGGCAGCTTCTCGTAGGCGCCGCGGTTGGCGACGTAGCTGGTGGCGGTGGTCGGCTGGTGGGGGCCGGGCTGGACGATGTATTTCGCCACCTCGGCCAGGCCCGCCTCGAAGTTGGCGGTGAGGTCGCCGCGGTCGGCGAAGTCGATCAGTCCCTTGTCGAGGGCCGAGTACACCTCGGCGGTGGGCAGCGGCGTGACCGACACGCCGAGTGCCGCCATGACGGTGGAGGCGAGGCCGACGAAGCGGCCCTTCTTGCCGCTCATGTCGGCGATGGTGCGGATCGGGAACTTGGCGTGGATCGGCTCGGGGCCGTAGACGGTGGGGGCGATGTAGAACAGGCCGGCCGGCGCGTACGCCTGGCGGGCCTGGTCGAGGCCGCCCAGCTCGTAGAACCACGCCTCGTACTGGTCGGACTCGGGGAAGCCGAAGGGGACGGTGCTGGTGAAGGCCAGCGCCGGGATCTTGCCGGCCTCGTAGCCGTCGAAGGTCTTCATCATCTGGAAGGCGCCGCCGCGCACCGCGTCGAAGGCCTGGGCGGCCGGGACGATCTGGCCGGCTGAGAACAGCTCGATCTTGAAGCGGCCACCGGTCAGCTCGCCGACCCGCTTGACGAAGCGCTCCTCGAAGCTCTGCGGGGTGGTGCCGCCGTCCCACAGGGACTGCATGCGCCAGGTGACGCCGTCCTGGGCGATGGCGGGGGCGGCGAGGCCGGACGCGGCGCCGACGGCGCCGAGGCCGGCGGCCTTGAGGGCGGTGCGGCGGTTGATGGTGGACATGGCGATCTCCCTCCAGTCGATTGTCCGCGTCCCCGTCGGGGTGGCGGTTGGGTCGTTGTCGGCCCAATAATCCGTGTTATAAAGGGACAGTGCAAGTGACAGTTCGCCGGATTATCCGCCATACTGTCCCAGTAAAATAACTGGGACAATCAGCCTGGACCGTGCCAAGGGGGCGCACCGTGACGCGTGTGGGCGGCATCGTCGACAAGATCGTCGGCCTGATCGAGGGGGGATTGCTGAAACCGGGGGAGCGGCTGCTGTCGGTGCGCGCCGGCGCCCAGGAGTACGGCGTCTCCAAGAACACCATGGCCGAGGCGTACGACCGTCTGGTGGCGCTCGGTCATCTCGAGGCCAAGCAGGGGTCTGGCTACTACGTCGCCCGGCTGCGCCGTCCGTCGGTCGAGCGGCCGTCCTCCCACGTGGCGGAGGCGGTGGACCTGGTGTCGCTGCTGCGCGAGCAGCTCGTGCAGAGCTACGCCGTACGGATCGGCGACGGGCGGCCGCCGCCGTCGTGGATGGAGCGCTTCGAGATCGGCGGCCACGGCCGGCTGGCCAAGGCCGTCCACGGCGCCGACGGCGGCCACGGCTACGGCAATCCCTGGGGCTACCTCCCCTTGCGCGAGCGCATCGCTCTGGCGCTCGGCGAGCGCTCGATCAAGGCGGCCCCCGACCAGATCCTGCTGACCCACGGCGCCAACCATGCCCTCGACCTGGTGGCGCGGCAGATCCTCGAGCCCGGCGACACCGTGCTGGTCGACAGCCCCGGCTACTATCCGCTGTTCGGCAAGCTGAAGCTCGCCAAGGTGAACATCGTCGGCGTGCGCCGCCTCGCCGACGGCCCCGACCTCGACGAGCTGGCGGCCAAGGCGGCGGCCCACAAGCCCAAGGTGTTCTTCACCCAGCCGCTGGCCCACAACCCGACGGGCGGGATGATCACCCCGGCGGTGGCGCACCGCGTGCTGCAGATCGCCGAGCAGGCCGACCTCCACATCGTCGAGGACGACCCCTTCGCCGACATCCTGCCGGCGGCCGCACCGCGCCTGGCCGCCCTCGACCAGCTCGACCGGGTGATCTACGTCGGCACCTTCTCCAAGACCCTGTCGGCCAGCGTGCGGGTCGGCTACGTCGCCGGCAAGCACCCGCTGATCGGCATGCTCTGCGACCTCAAGATGCTGACCGTCGTCAGCACCTCCGACTACGTCGAGCGGATCGTCTACGGCGTCATCGCCAGCGGCCAGTACCTGCGCTCCCTGCGCCGTCTCAAGGGCCGCATCGAGGCGGCGACGGAGGAGGCGCTGGCGAGCCTCGAAGCGATCGGCATCCCCATCCTGGCGCCGCCCAACGGCGGGCTCTACGTCTGGGGGCTGCTGCCGGCCGGGATGGACGAGCTCGCCCTGACCCGGGCGGCCGCGGCCGAGGGCATCTTCCTCGCCCCCGGCTCGGTGTTCGCGGCGGAGCGGACGGAGCAGCCGCCGGCGCTGCGGATCAACGTCGCCTACGCCGCCGACCCGCGCTTCGTCGCCTTCATGACGGGCTGCCTGCAGCGCCGTGGATGCTCGCCGTGAGCCGCTGCACCACACGGTCGATCTCGTCCGGCGTGGTCCCCCGGCCCAGGCTGAACCGCACGGCGCCCTTGCCGATCTCCGGGTCGACGCCCATGGCCCGCAGCACCGGCGACAGGGTGACGCTGCCGGCGTGGCAGGCCGAGCCGGTGGAGGCGGCCACGCCGTCCAGGCGGGCGAGGAGGTCGGCGCCGACCCAGCCGACGAACGAGACGTTGAGCGTGTTCGGCAGCCGGTGCTCGGGATGGCCGTTGAGGACGACCCGGTCGCCGAAGCGCGCCCGCAGCGCCGCCCAGAAGCGGTCGCGCAGCGCCCGCACGGCGTCAGCCGCCGGCAGGTCGCGGGCGAGCGCGCAGGCCGCGCCGAGGCCGGCGGCCAGCAGCGCGCTCTCGGTGCCCGCCCGGCGTCCCCGCTCGTGCCCGGCGCCGTGGACGAGCGGCTCCAGCTCCACGCCGCGACGCACGTACAGGGCGCCGACGCCCTTGGGCGCGCAGAGCTTGTGCCCGGCCACCGTCAGCAGGTCGACGCCGAGCTCGGCGACGCGGGTCGGGATCTTGCCGACGGACTGGGCGGCGTCGGTGTGCAGCAGGACGCCGCGCGCCCGCGCGACCTGGGCGATGTCGGCGACGGGCTGGACCGTGCCGACCTCGTTGTTGGCGTGCATGACGCTGACCAGGATGGTGCGCGGCGTGATCGCCGCGGCGACCGCCGCGGGATCGACGCGGCCGGTGCCGTCGACCGGCAGGACCGTCACCCGGGCGCCGAGCGTCTCCAGGAAGCGCAGCGGTGTCAGGACGGCCGGGTGCTCGACGGCCGTCGTGACGATGTGGTCGCCGCGGTCCCGCCGGGCGAAGAAGACGCCCTTGAGGGCGAGGTTGTTGGCCTCGCTGCCGCCGCTGGTGAAGACCACCTCGTCGTCGGCGCAGCCGAGCAGGCCGGCCACCTGGCCGCGGGCGCGATCCAGGGCGGCCTTCGCCGGGGAGCCGGCCCAGTGGGGGCTCGACGGGTTGCCGAAGGCGTCCTCGATCAGCGGGCGCATCGCCGCCGCCACCCGCGGGTCCACCGGCGTGCTGGCGTTGTGGTCGAGATAGATCGTGTCGGCGGGCATGGTCACTCCGGGGTCCGGGCGTGCGGCGCCGGCCCGGCCGCGCCGTGCCGGTCTTCGTCGCCGTGGAACGGCTGCAGCAGCATGCGGTCGAGCCGGAGGTCGCCGGCCGTGCGGAACCGCTCGATGCCGATCGTCATGCCGTCGTGCCCGGCGGCGGGCTGGTCCCGGTAGGTCCCGAACAGCCGGTCCCACCAGGGAAGGTTGAAGCCGTAGTTGCTGTTGGTTTCGGCGACCACCACCGAATGATGCACGCGGTGCATGTCCGGCGTCACGAGGACCCGGCGCAGCGCGCGGTCCGCCGAGGGCGGAAGCCGCAGGTTCGCATGGTTGAACATCGCCGTGGCGTTGAGCAGCACCTCGAAGGCCAGCACCGCCACCGCGGGCGCCCCGAGCGCCGTTACGACGGCCGCTTTGATGACCATCGACAGCACGATCTCGGCGGGATGGAAGCGCAGACCGGTGGTCACGTCGATGTCGAGGTCGGCGTGGTGCATGCGGTGCAGCCGCCACAGCACCGGCACCGCGTGGAACAGGACGTGTTGCAGATAGATGGCGAGGTCGAGCAGCAGGACCGACACGGGCACGGCGATCCAGACCGGTGCGGCGACGGCGTTCAGCAGCCCCCAGCCCCGTTGCTCGGCCAGCAGCGCCATGCCGACGGCCGCCGTCGGGAAGAGGATGCGCACCACCACCGTGTCGATCACGACGATGCCCAGGTTGCCGGGCCAGCGCCGGCGGCGGCCATAGGTCGGCACGCGCCGGGGCGCGACGGCTTCCCACAGCGCCACGACGGCGAACACGCCGAGGAAGGCGCCGAGGCGGATCGCCGCCGGTCCGTTCGCCAGAAGGGTGTCGCCCATGGCCGTCGCCCCTCGGATGTTCCTTGACCGGCCCGGCCGGACGCGTGACAATCAATCAATTCGTTGAATGATGTAACGAGATCCCCGACGTCATGTCAAGCGAGAGCCCGAAGCGCAGGCTGTGCGCCGCGTTCGCCGCCGTCGCCCGGGCCGTCGGCCACGAGCACCGGCTGGACCTGCTGGAGCACCTCGGGCAGGGCGAGCGGAGCGTCGAGGCGCTGGCCGAACGGGTCGGCCTGTCGGTGGCCAACGCGTCGCAGCATCTCCAGCATCTGCGCCGGGCCGGGCTGGTGGCGTCGCGGCGCGACGGCAGATACGTCCTGTACCGGCTGGCCGACGACCTCGTCGTGGACCTGCTGGCCGCGGTGCGGCGCGTGGCGGAACGCACCGTCGCCGAGGTGGACCGGCTGCGGTCGGGCTATTTCCGCCACCGCGACGCCCTCGAGCCCGTCAGCCGGGCCGCCCTCCTCGAGCGGATGCGCGACGGTCTGGTGACGGTGCTGGACGTCCGCCCCGAAGACGAATTCTCGCAGGGGCATCTGCCCGGGGCCGTGAACATCCCGCTGGGCGATCTCGAGCGGCGGCTCGCCGACCTGCCGCCGGACCAAGAGGTGGTCGCCTATTGCCGCGGCCCCTACTGCGTGCTGTCCTTCGAGGCGGTCGCCGAGCTCCGCCGGCGGGGCTACCGCGTGCGCCGCCTCGAGGACGGCTATCCCGAATGGAAGGCCGCCGGCCTGCCCGTCGAAACCCCCGCCTGAGCACCGGCTCCGGTCGCGCGGTGCGGCCATCCCGGACCGGCCTGCGGACCCTGTGATCTGGCGGGATTTCCGAGCCCGCCCATGGGGGCGGAGGTCGGAACACCTGCTCAGGGCCGGGGTGCCGGGCGCAGATAGTCCATGATCAGCCCGACCACGTGGGCGCGCCGCTCGGCCAGCGCGTCCGGCGCTTCCAGGGCGTGGCCGGTGACCAGCGACAGGGTGTGGATGTTCGAGAAGTAGAAGTAGCTGAGGCCGACGATGGAGATCCACAGCTGGGTCGGGTCGACGTCGGTGCGGAACGCCCCCTCCGCCGCGCCGCGCCGCAGGATGTCGGAGATCATGCCGAACAGCGGCGAGTGCATGGCCTGCACCGCGTCCGAGCGGGCGAGGTAGCGCGCGCCCAGCATGTTCTCGGTGTTGAGGAGCTGGATGAAGGAGCGGTCCTCGACGAAGCTGTCGAAGGTGAAGGCGACCAGCCGCTGCATCGCCGCGTCGGGGCTGAGGCGGCCCAGGTCGAGCTGGCGCTCGGCCGAGCGGGCGCGGTCGTAGGCCATCTCCAGGACCGCGACGTAGAGCCCCTCCTTGTCGCCGAAGTAGTGGTAGATCATCCGCTTGTTGGCTTGCGCCGTCTCGGCGATGACGTCGATGCGGGCCCCCTCGAAGCCCTTCGTCGCGAACTCCCGGTGCGCCGCCTCGAGGATGCGCGCCCGCGTGCCCTCGGCCGAGCGGCGGTGGCGCGCCGGCCGGGGCGCCGCCGGAGCGTCCGCCTTCTCCACCGGGGGCGGGGTCGTCGCTGCTGCTCGCGTCGCGCGCATGTCGGTCGCCTTTCCTCGTTCCGGTCCCTCTATGGCGGGGACGCCGCCCGACCGCAAGCCCGCGATCGCCATGCCTGCAGAACTAACCAGTTATTTACTTATTGACGCCGGGTCAAGGCCGCGGGCATGATGCGCGGGCAAAACAATTCGGCCGCCCACCGGATTCGGCCGAGGGAGGATAAGGACATGCTGAAACGATCCCTGCTCGCCGTCGGCGCCGTCCTCGGGTTCGGCGCCCTGTCGCTGGCGTCCGGCGCGTCCCCGGCGCGGGCCGCGGACTGGAAGCCGGAAAAGCCGGTCACCATCGTTGTTCCCTGGGGGGCCGGCGGCTCGACCGACCAGATCGTCCGCCTCGTCGCCGCCGAGCTGGAGAAGGAGCTGGGCCAGACCTTCGTGGTGGTGAACCAGCCCGGCGCCCAGGGCGCCATCGGCACCAAGTCCGTGCTCGACGCGCCGCGCGACGGCTACACCTGGGCGTCGGGTGCGGCCAAGGACGTCGGCACCTACGGCGTCAGCGGCCTGGTCGACACCAAGCTGGCGGACTGGCATCCGTTCCTGGCCGTGGTCAACACCTCGGTCCTCAGCGTCAACGCCGACACGCCGTACAAGACCGCCAAGGACCTGGTCGAGGCGATGAAGGCCAAGCCCGGCAAGATCACGGTGGCGACGGCCGGCATCAACTCCTCGGGCGGGGCCGCGGTGGCGGCGCTCAGCAACGCCCTCGACGTCGAGGTCAAGCAGGTCACCTACGACGGCGGCAACCCGGCGACCATCGCCACCGCCGGCGGCGAGACCGTCGCCACGACCCAGCTCGCCGCCGACCAGGCGGAGATGATCCGCGCCGGCAAGATCCGGCCGCTGGCGGTGCTCGGCGGGCGGGCGCTGACCATGGACGGCGTCGGCGAGATCCCGTCGATCACCACGTTCTTCCCCAGCTACCCCGTGGCCGACGACTATTTCGGCGTCTTCATCCCCAAGGGCGTGCCGCAGGAGGTGGTCGACACGGTCGAGCGGATCTGGGCGCAGACCATCACCAACTCCGAGAAGCTGCGCACGTACGGTGCGCAGAAGGGGGCGATCCCGGCCGTGGTGATGGGCGAGGAGGCCTACAAGGCGGCCATGCCGTCGATCCAGAAGATGGCCTACGGCATGGTCGAGCGCGGCCAGGCCAAGGCCGACCCGGCGACCTACGGCATCCCCAAGCCGTGACCGGCTGACCAGCGTCGGGAGGCGCCGCCATGGCGACGATGACACCGGCCCGCGCCGACCGCATCACCGGCGTGGTCCTGACCGGCCTCGGCCTCGCCGTGACGGTGGGCGCCCTGCTCATGGACCGGCTGCCCGAACGCGGCATCGACCCCTGGACCGCGCCGGGGGTGGTGCCGGGGGCGCTGGGGGCGGTGCTGACCCTGCTTGGCCTGGTCCTCGCCCTGCGGCCGGCGCATGGGGCGGCATCCACCGCGGCGCCGGCCGCCGCCCGGCCCGAGGACGAGGAGGAGCGGCGGGGCCGCCGGCTGATGCCGCTGGGGCTCGCCCTCTGCCTCCTCTACGCGGTCGGGCTGGTGGGGCATCTGCCCTTCTGGCTGGCGACGGCCCTGTTCGTCTTCACCTTCACCGCCGTGCTGGAGCGCGACCCGGCCGACCCGACGGCGGCGCGGGTGCGCAAGCTGGCCGCCGCCGCCGTGCTGGCGGTGGCGACCGGCGTCGGCGTCCATGTCCTGTTCCAGGATCTCTTCCTCGTCCGCATGCCGTGAGGCCCCGTGTTCGAGAACCTCGTCCCCCTGGGCAACGCCTTCGTCTCCCTGGCCACGCCGGCGAGCGTGGTCAACGTGGCGCTGGCGACCCTGTTCGGCATCGTCATCGGCGCGCTGCCCGGCCTCACCGCCACCATGGGCATCGCGCTCCTGACCACCTTGACCTACACGCTGGACGCCGACCAGGCGATCCTGGTGCTGATCGGCTGCTACGTCGGCTCCATCTACGGCGGCAGCCGCACCGCCATCCTGCTCAACATCCCCGGCACCCCGGCCAACGCGGCGACGACCCTGGACGGCTTTCCGCTGGCCCGCTCGGGGCGCGGCGGCGAGGCCATGGGGATGGCGACCATGTCCTCGGTGATCGGCACGCTCCTGGGCGTGCTGGCGCTGGCGGTGGTGGCGCCGGTCCTCGCCGAGTTCGCGCTCGGCTTCGGCTCCTACGAGTATTTCTGGCTGGCCATCTTCGGCATCGTCATCGCCGGCAAGATGACCGCCTTCGACGACCCGCTGAAGGGCTGGATCGCCGGCGTCCTCGGCCTGCTGGTCGCCATGGTCGGCCAGGACGGCATCCACGCCCACGCCCGCTTCACCTTCGGCAGCACCGAGCTGGCCGGCGGCATCGCCCTCATCCCGGCGCTGGTCGGCGCCTTCGGCTTCGCCGAGGTGCTGTCGGTGCTGCGCGAGCGCCGCGCCGAGCTGGCGACCAGCACGGTGGGCCGCGTCCTGCCGAGCCTGAGCAAGCTGTGGAGCTACCGGCGCACCATCGCCCGCTCCGGCGTGATCGGCACCGGTGTCGGCATCATCCCCGGCGTCGGCGAGGACATCGGCGCCTGGGTCTCCTACGCCGCGGCGCGGCGCAAGAGCGCCGAGAAGGCGCAGTTCGGCAAGGGCGCCCTGGAAGGGCTGGTGGCGGCGGAGACCGGCAACAACGCCGCCATCCCCGGCGCGCTGATCCCGGCGCTCACCCTGGCGGTGCCGGGCTCGGCGCCGGCCGCGGTGCTGCTGGCGGCGATGTTCCTGCACGGCATCCGGCCGGGGCCGACCATCATGATCGAGCAGCCGGAGTTCGTGTACGGCGTGGTGTGGATGGTGGTGTTCGCCACCGTCGCCATGGGCGTCTTCGGGCTGCTGCTGACCCGGCCGCTCCTGCTGGTCCTGCGCATCCCGCGCGAGCGGCTGATGCCGGTGGTGTTCACGCTCTGCGTGATCGGCCCCTACGCCATCACCCAGCGCCTCTTCGACGTGTGGGTGATGCTGGCCTTCGGGGTGATCGGCTACGTCATGCGCCGCATGGACTATCCCATGGCGCCGCTGGTCCTGGGCATCATCCTCGGCGACCTGCTGGACAAGAACCTGCGCCGGGCGCTGACGCTGGCCGACGGCGACCTCACGCCCTTCCTGACCCGGCCGGTGTCCATGGTGCTGTGGGTGACGACGCTCGCCATGCTGCTGATCGGCCTGGCGCCGGTACGGCGCGGGGCGAGCCGGCTCGCCAGCCTGGCCTTCGGCCGCTGAGGGGCGCATGAGGATCAACCTGTGCAACGAGGTGCTGCGGCACCTGCCGTTCGAGGCCCAGGCGGCGCGGGCGGCCGAGCTCGGCTACGACGGGCTGGAGGTCGCCCCCTTCACGCTCGGGCCGGAGCCGCACCGGCTGCCGCCGGCGGAGCGGCAGCGGCTGCGCCGCACGGTGGAGGCGGCGGGCCTGTCGGTGGTCGGCCTGCACTGGCTGCTGGTGACGCCGGAAGGCCTGTCCATCACCGACCCGGATCCGGAGTTGCGCCGGCGCACCGCGGCGGTGCTGGAGGGGCTGGTCGATCTCTGTGCCGACCTCGGCGGGCGGGTGATGGTGCACGGCTCGCCCGGGCAGCGCCGCCTGCCGCCGGGCGAGGACCCGGCGGCGGCGCGGCGGCGGGCCTGCGACCTGCTGGCCGGCGTGGCCGAGCGGGCGGGGCGCCTCGGCGTCACCTACTGCCTGGAGCCGCTGGGCCGCCACGAGGACGGCTTCGCCAACACGGTGGCCGAGGCGGCGGCGCTGGTCGAGGCGACCGGGGTGCCGGCGCTGCGCACCATGATCGACACCAGCGCCGCCGGCCTGAGCGAGGACGAGCCGCCCGACGCCCTGGTGCGGCGCTGGGTGCCGCGCGGCGTCGTCGGTCACGTCCAGCTCAACGACCGCAACCGCCGCGGCCCCGGCGAGGGGGCCGACCGCTTCGCCCCGGTGCTGCGGGCCCTGCGCGCCGTCGGCTACGCCGGCGAGATCAGCGTCGAGCCCTTCGTCTACCGCCCCGACGGCGAGGCGGTGGCGGCGCGCGCCATCGGCTATCTGCGCGGCATCCTCGACGCCCTGGAGACGGAGACGGCCCGATGACGGAAAGCCGTACGAGCGCCCCGCGATTCCGCATCACCGCCATCGCCCTGTACGAACGGCCGGTGCGCCTGCGCATCCCCTTCCGCTTCGGCGTGGCGACCCTGACCGAGACGGCCCAGGCCTTCGTGCGCCTGCGCGTCCGCCTGGAGGACGGGCGCGAGGCGGAGGGCATGGCGGCCGAGCTGATGGTGCCGAAATGGTTCGACAAGGACCCGGCGCTCAGCAGCGCCGACACCGTCGACCAGCTCCGCCACGCGCTGTGGCGGGCGCGCGAGGCGTACGGCGACGGCGAGCCGCGCACCGCCTTCGGGCACGCCCTGGCGCACCGCCTCGCCTTGCCCGGCGTGCCGCCGCTGGCCGCCGGCTTCGGCCCGGCGCTGCTCGACAAGGCGGCGCTCGACGCCCTCGGCCGGGCGCTCGGCCTGTCCTTCGCCGAGCTGGTGCGCGGCAACCGGGTCGGGCTCACCGCCGAGGCGGCGCCGGACCTCGCCGGCTTCGACCTCGCCCGCTTCCTGGCCGGCCTGGAGCCGGCCGCCGCCATCGCCGCCCGCCACACCGTCGGCCTGGTCGACCCCGTCACCGCCGACGAGATCGCCGCCGACCAGGCGGTCGCCGACGGGCTGCCGCACAGCCTCGACCAGGTGGTCGCCGCCTACGGGCACCGGCACTTCAAGATCAAGGTGGCCGGCGACGTCGCCGCCGACCTGGACCGCCTGCGCCGCATCGCCGCCGTGCTCGACACCATCGCCGAGCCGATCCTCGTCACCCTCGACGGCAACGAGCAGTACGCCACGGCCGACGGCATCCTCGACTTGTGGCGGCGGGTCGGCGAGGACCCGCGGCTCGCCCGCTTCGCCGCGGCCACCGCCTTCGTCGAGCAGCCCGTCGCCCGTGCCCGCACCTTCGACGAGCCGGTGCACGCCCTGGCGGCGCATCTCCCCGTCATCATCGACGAGGCCGACGGCACCCTGGACGCGTTTCCGCTGGCCCGCCGGCTCGGCTATTCGGGGGTCTCCAGCAAGGCCTGCAAGGGGCTCTACAAGTCGCTGCTCAACGCGGCGCGCTGCGCCCGCTGGAACGCCGGGGAGGGGGGGCGCTTCTTCCTGTCGGCCGAGGACCTGACGACCCAGGCCGGGCTCGGCGTGCAGCAGGACCTGGCGCTGGTCGGCCTGCTCGGCCTCGCCCACGTCGAGCGCAACGGCCACCATTACGTGGACGGCTTCGGCACCGCGCCCGAGGCCGAGGCGCAGGCCTTCCTCGACGCGCACCCCGACCTCTACCGCCGCCAGGGCGGCCGCGTCCGCCTGCGCATCGACGGCGGGCGGATCGCCCTCGGCTCGCTCTGGGGACCGGGCTTCGCCGCCGGCGCCCATCCCACGGTGGAGGCGCTGCGGGACATGGCGTTCGTCCCTCTCCCAGGGCGGGAGAGGGACGGGGCCCACGCGGAGCGTGGGAAGGGTGCGGGCTCCGCCGGCGGGCGACACCCTCACCCTCCCCACGGCTGACGCCGCGGGTCCCCTCCCTCTCCCGGGGCGGGAGAGGGCTGTTGACGACGACTGAACACTTCATGTAACTAACAAGTTACTTACTTAGAAATCGGAGGGTGGAACCATGGCTCAGCGTCGACTCGGGATCATCATGCACGGCGTCACCGGGCGCATGGGCATGAACCAGCACCTCATCCGCTCGATCCTGGCGATCCGCGCCCAGGGCGGGGTGACGCTCTCCGACGGGTCGCGGGTCGTGCCCGATCCGATCCTGGTGGGGCGCAACGCCGAGAAGGTGCGCGAGCTGGCGCAACACCATGGGGTGGAGCGCTGGAGCGACGACCTGGAGGCGGCGCTCGCCAACCCCGACGACACGATCTTCTTCGACGCCGGGACCACCCAGATGCGCCCGACCTTGCTGGAGATGGCGATCCGCGCGGGCAAGCACGTCTACTGCGAGAAGCCGATCGCCACCAATCTGGAGGCGGCGATGCGCATCGTCCGCCTCGCCCGGGAGGCCGGGGTGAAGAACGGCACGGTACAGGACAAGCTGTTCCTGCCCGGCCTGCAGAAGCTGCGCATGCTGCGCGACAGCGGCTTCTTCGGCCGCATGCTGTCGGTGCGCGGCGAGTTCGGCTACTGGGTGTTCGAGGGCGACTGGCAGGCGGCGCAGCGGCCGTCCTGGAACTACCGCGGCGAGGACGGCGGCGGCATCATCCTCGACATGATCTGCCACTGGCGCTACGTGCTCGACAACGTCTTCGCCCCGGTCAAGAGCCTGTCCTGCCTCGGTGCCACCCACATACCGCAGCGCTGGGACGAGCAGGGCCGGCGCTATGAGGCGACCGCCGACGACGCCGCCTACGCCACTTTCGAACTGGAGGGCGGGGTGATCGCCCAGGTCAATTCCTCCTGGGCCACCCGGGTCTACCGTGACGACCTCGTCACCTTCCACGTCGACGGCACCCTCGGCTCGGCGGTGGCCGGCCTGACCGACTGCGTGATCCAGCCGCGCCAGGGCACGCCGCGCCCGGTGTGGAACCCGGACGTGAAGCAGACCATCGACTTCTACGAGACCTGGCAGCCGGTGCCCGACAACCAGGTCTTCGACAACGGCTTCAAGGTGCAGTGGGAGATGTTCATCCGCCACGTGGTGGAGGACGCCCCCTACGCCCACGGCCTGATCGAGGGCGCCAAGGGCGTCCAGCTCGTCGAATGCGCGCTGGAGAGCTGGCGCGAGCGGCGCTGGGTCGACGTCCCGGCGCTGACCGCCTGACCCGGAGGGTGTGCCCCATGGAACCGACGATCCTCCTGCCGCGCGCCGACCGCACCCTGGAGACCTACCGGCTGGCGCCGGCGCGGGGCTTTCCCGCGCGCGCCGGCGGTCCGCTCAACCGGGTGGCCTTCGCCGCCGCCCACACCGTCGCCGACCCGCTGGCCGAGGTCGACCCCTGGCTGACCCCCGCCATCGACTGGGACCGCACCATCGCGTTCCGCGAGCACCTGTGGGACCTCGGCTTCGGCGTCGCCGAGGCGATGGACACCGCCCAGCGCGGCATGGGGCTGGACTGGGCCGCCTCGCTCGAGCTGATCCGCCGCTCGCTGGCGGCGGCCAAGCCGCGCGGCGGCGTCGTCGCCAGCGGCGCCGGCACCGACCACCTGGCGCCCGAGGACGCGCGCACGGTCGACGACGTCATCCGCGCCTACGAGGAGCAGGTCGGCGCGGTCGAGGCGCTGGGCGGGCGCATCATCCTGATGGCGTCGCGCGCGCTGGCCCGCGTCGCCAGGGGGCCGGACGACTATGTCCGGGTCTATTCCCGCATCCTCTCCCAGGTGCGCGAGCCGGTGATCCTCCACTGGCTCGGCGACATGTTCGACCCGGCGCTGGCCGGCTACTGGGGCACCGCCGACCTCGACGCGGCGATGGACGTGGCGGTGTCGGTCATCAACGACTTCGCGGCCAAGGTGGACGGGGTGAAGGTCTCCCTCCTCGACAAGGAGAAGGAGATCGTCATGCGCCGGCGCCTGGCGCCCGGCGTGCGCATGTACACCGGCGACGACTTCAACTACGCCGAGCTGATCGCCGGCGACGGGGCGCACCATTCCGACGCCCTGCTCGGCATCTTCGACGCTATCGCCCCGGCCGCCGCCGCGGCGCTGGCCGACCTGGCGGCGGGCCGGGCGGACTCCTTCCACGCCATCCTCGCCCCGACGGTGCCGCTGTCGCGCCACATCTTCAAAGCACCCACCCGCTTCTACAAGACGGGGGTGGTGTTCATGGCCTACCTCAACGGCCACCAGGACCACTTCACCATGATCGGTGGCCAGGAGAGCGCGCGCTCGACCCTGCACCTGGCCGAGCTGTTCCGGCTGGCCGACGCCGCCGGCCTGCTGCGCGACCCGGCGATGGCGGCGGCCCGCATGCGCGCCGTGCTCGCCGTGCGCGGCGTCGACGCGGGCTGAGGGGGCGGCGATGCGCGACTTCGCGGGCGACCACCGCTGGCTCTCCGTCAACACCGCCACCGTGCGCCGGCAGGGCGACTTCGTGCGCATCGCCGAGGCCTGCGCGCGCCACGGCATCCGCGCCGTCTCCCCGTGGCGCGACCAGATCGCGGCGGTCGGGCTGGAAAGCGCGGTGCGGGCGGTCCGCGACAGCGGCCTGGCGCTGTCGGGCTACTGCCGCGGCGGCATGTTCCCGGCCGATCCCGGCCGCCGCGCCGAGGTGCGCGACGACAACCGCCGCGCGGTCGACGAGGCGGCGGCTCTGGGGGCTCCCTGCCTGGTGCTGGTGGTCGGCGGCCTGCCGCAGTTCTCGCGGCCGGGCAGCGTGCCGTCGAAGGACCTGGCCGGCGCGCAGGCCCAGGTGGCCGACGGCATCGCCGAACTGCTGGCGTACGCCCGCGAGGTCGGCATGCCGCTGGCGATCGAGCCGCTGCACCCGATGTACGCCGCCGACCGGGCCTGCGTGAACACCCTGCGCCATGCCCTCGACCTCTGCGACCGGCTCGACCCGGAGGGCGGCGGCGCGCTGGGCGTGGCGGTGGACGTCTACCACGTGTGGTGGGACGCCGAGTTGGAGGCGCAGATCCGCCGCGCCGGCGCGCGGCGCCTGCTCGCCTTCCACGTCTGCGACTGGCTGGTGCCGACCGCCGACCTGCTGAACGACCGCGGCATGATGGGCGACGGCGTGATCGACCTGCCGCGCATCCGCGGCTGGGTCGAGGAGGCCGGCTTCGCCGGCTTCTCCGAGGTCGAGATCTTCTCCGAGCGCTGGTGGTCGCGCCCCATGGACGAGGTGCTGGCGACCTGCATCGAGCGCCACCGCTGCGCGGTGTAGGGGCCGCGTGCCACAGGATGCCGCGGGAACGGGCGGCTGACCTTGGCTTGCCCATGCGTTGTGCTTCGGATAGCTTGGCCGCCGACCGAAGCAGGGCGAGCGTTCATGGTGCAGCACCGTCCCGCTCCCGCGGGTTACGCGGAGTGGCTGTCCGACCTGAAGGACCGCATCCGGCAGACGCAGCAGCGGGCGGCGCTTGCGGCCAATGCGGAACTGATCCTGCTGTACTGGCGCATCGGTTCGGACATCCTGAACCGGCAGCGGGAGCAGGGCTGGGGTGCCAGGATCGTCGACCGACTCGCCGCCGACTTGCGTGCGGAGTTCCCGGACCAGAAGGGATTTTCGCCGCGGAATCTGCGGTACATGCGGGATTTTGCGGCGGCCTGGACGGACCCCGGAATCTTGCAACAGGTTGTTGCCAGATTGCCCTGGGGGCATAACGTCCGGCTTCTGGAGGCGGTCCGCCAACCGGACCGGCGGCTCTGGTACGCGCGCGCCGCACTCGAAAATGGCTGGAGCCGCTCCGTACTTGCCCTGCAAATCGAAACTGGGTTGCATGCGCGCCAGGGTGCCGCGGTCACCAACTTCAGCCAAACCCTCCCCGCCGGAGAGTCTGATCTGGCGCGCCAGTTGGTCAAGGATCCCTATGTCTTTGACTTCCTGACGCTCACCCCTCGGGCGCATGAGCGACAGCTGGAAGCCGCTCTCGTTGAGCACCTCAAGACATTCCTGATCGAGCTTGGGATCGGCTTCGCCTTCGTCGGCAGCCAGTACCCCCTCGAGGTCGGTGGACAAGACTACTGTCTGGACTTGCTCTTCTTCCATCTCAAGCTGCGTCGCTATGTCGTCATCGACTTGAAGATGGACGAGTTCGCGCCGGAGTATGCCGGCAAGATGCAGTTCTATCTGACGGCGCTGGACGATCTGAAGCGGGAACCGTACATGGAGCCGAGCATCGGGCTGATCCTGTGCAAGTCCCGCAATCGTGTCGTTGTCGAATACGCATTGCGCGACATCGCCAAGCCGATTGGCGTGTCTTCGTACACCGTGCGTGTCACCGAGACCCTGCCATCGGATCTCGCGGGAGAACTGCCGACCGCGGAGCAGTTCGAGCGCATCCTTCACACGAATGCAGACGAGACGACGACCCGAGGAGGAGACGCTCAATGACAGAGGCGACGATCCGGCTGCCCGGTGGCGACGAGGTTCCGGTGCTCGGCCAGGGCACCTGGTTCATGGGCGAGGACGCGCGCAGCCGCGCCGGCGAGGTGGCGGCGCTGCGCCTCGGCCTCGATCTCGGCATGACCCTCATCGACACCGCCGAGATGTACGGCGACGGCGGTGCCGAGGAGGTGGTGGGCGAGGCGATCGCCGGGCGGCGCGACGCGGTGTTCCTGGTCTCCAAGGTGCTGCCGCAGAACGCCACCCGCCGCGGCACGATCGCCGCCTGCGAGCGCAGCCTGCGCCGGCTCGGCACCGACCGCATCGATCTCTACCTGCTGCACTGGCGCGGCCGCCCGCCCTTCGCCGAGACGATCGAGGCCTTCGAGACCCTGATGCGCGACGGCAAGATCCGCCGCTGGGGCGTCAGCAACCTCGACCCCGACGACATGGCGGAGCTCGTCGGGCTGCCCGGCGGCACCGCGGTGCAGACCGACCAGGTGCTCTACAACCTGACCCGCCGCGGCATCGAGCACGACCTGCTGCCCTGGTGCCGCCGGCGCGGCGTTCCCGTGATGGCCTACTCGCCGATCGAGCAGGGCCGGCTGCTGGGCGAACCGGCCCTGCGCCGGGTGGCGCAGCGCCACGGCGTCACCCCGGCCCAGGTGGCCCTGGCCTGGACCCTGCGCGACGGCGGGGTCATCGCCGTCCCCAAGGCGGCGACGCCGGCGCACGTCCGCGACAACCGCGCCGCCCTCGACCTGCGTCTCGACGGGCAAGACCTTGCCGAGCTGGACCGCGCCTTTCCGCCGCCCGACGGGCCGCAGCCGCTGGAGATGCTGTAGGCGTTGAGCCCCACGCCGAGCCCGACCCTTGACCGGCCCATGGTTGTGCGCATACTCAATGCGCATGGCCATGGAGAGTTCGATGCCTATCCCGCGCTCCGCGTTCGACGCCTCCGCCCCGAAACGGGCCACCAACGTCAGCCTCAACAGCGACCTGCTGGAGCAGGCGAAGGCCCTCGGCATCAACGTGTCGCGTGCGTGTGAGCGCGGTCTGGCGGACCAGATCGCCGAATTGCGCGACAAGCGCTGGCTGGAGGAGAACCGCGAAGCCCTGGAATCGTCCAACACCTATGTCGAGGCGTACGGACTTCCTCTGGCCAAGCATCGTCCCTATTGATGGCGCGCTTCGACGTTCACCGCCGCCTTGACGGTCCTGGCTACCTGCTCGACCTGCAGGCCAACATCCTGCGCGATCTCAACACCCGCATCGTCGCGCCGTTGCTGCCGCCGGACGCGGCGCCACGGCCCGCTGTCCGGCTCAATCCCGTCTTCACCATCGAGGGCCGGCCGCACGTCATGGTCACCCAGTTTGCCGGTGCGGTTCGGGTCTCGGAACTCGGCCCCTGCGTCGGCAGCCTCCTTTCGGAGGACACCGCCATCGTTGCGGCCCTGGATCTGCTGACCGGGGCCTGACGCGCGGTTCTGGGACCGCGTCGTCCCGGCGTCGCGAACCCCTTCGCCTCCGCGCTGCGGCGGACGAAGCGCCACGACCATCTTCCATTGCGGTGACAAGACTTTTCACACCAAGCGCCGGCACGGCTTTAACGTTTATTCAATGCCTGCGGTTTCGCCTTATGTCGGCCACCTCGCCGCTGCAGCGGTTACAATCTTGAAACCCCTCCCCAACCGTATGACGAAAAGAAAATGTTCGTCTAATTACACGAGTTTAATACCACGAGTGGGTTGCCGACTACCCTGTTGTGCGGTAATTTGCTCTCATATGAATAACCCGCACGGGCTAGAAGGCGAATTCCGGTCATGGACAGCCTCGAAAGGACGATGACCGTCGGCCGGACGCCGATCTCCCCGGAGGCGCCGGCCGGCGCCGACGCCAAGTACGAGCCGGGCTACGACCTCATCGTCGACGAGGTCAAGAAGATGGAGCAGGACGGGCCCGGCGCCGTCGACTGGGCGCTCGTGGTCGACGGCGGCTCCGACGTGCTGGCCAACCGCTCCAAGGACCTGCTGATCGCGGCGTACGTCGCGTACGGCCTGTACCGCCGCTCCGGCCTCGACGGGCTGGAATCCGGGCTGACCGTCGTGCGCGACATCGTCGCCACCTTCTGGGACGGCTTCTTCCCGCTGCCCCGGCGCATGCGCGGCCGCGTCGCGGCGCTGGAGTGGCTGTGCGAGAAGCTCGGCCCCGACATCGCCGTCCGCCTCGGTCCGGCGGCCGCGCAGGAGATGCGCTCGCCCCTGGTCGCCCGCTTCGGCGAGGGCGGCTCGGCGATCTTCGACCGCCTCGTCGACGAGGCCGCCGCGGCGCCGCCGTTGTCCGCCGGCGAGGCCGCCGCCGCCCGCCGCTGCCTGGAGCTGCTGCAGGAGGTCGCCACCCTGTGGGGGGAACGCGCCCCGCCCGACGGCCAGCCGTCGGTCCGCATGCTGCGCGCTCCGCTGGCCGCCTTCGACGCCGCAGCCGCCGAGGAGGAGCGCAAGGCCAAGGCCGCGGCGGAGCGTGCCGCCCGCGAGGCCGCCGCCAAGACGGCCGCCGAGAGCGCCCCGCCGCCGGCCGCCGCTCCCGCCGCTCCCCTTGCCGCTCCCCCTGCCGGGCCACCCCCCGCGGCGGCGCCCCAGGCCGTGGCCGCCAGCCCGGCTCCGGTCCCGGCTCCGGCGGCGGCCCCGGCTGCAATGGTGGCGGTGCCCGCGGTCGCCCCGGTGGCGGTGGCCGCCGGCGCGTCGGGCGAGCAGATCGACAGCGCGCTCGGCACCGTCGCCGGCAGCCTCAAGGCGCTCGCCAAGGTGCTGCTGGAGCAGCGCCTGTCGGACCCGCGCCCCTACCAGATGCTGCGCTTCGCGAGCTGGATCGTGCTGACCCAGCCGCCGCCCAGCCAGGGCGGCAAGACCCCGCTGATGAGCCCGCCGGCCGACCGCATCAAGCAGCTCCAGGACATGGTGCAGGCCGGCAATCCCCGCGACGCCGTCCCGGAGATCGAGAAGAGCTTCGGCAACGCGCTGTTCTGGCTGGATGCCCACCGCCTGACGGCGACGGCGCTGGCGGCGCTCGGGCCCGAGTTCGCGGCGGCGCGGGGCGCCGTGGTCGGCTCGCTGGGCGACCTGCTGCGCCGCTTCCCCACGCTGCCGGAGCTCAGCTTCGCCAACGGCGTCCCCTTCGCCGACCCGATGACCCGGAGCTGGATCCAGAGCGAGGTGCTGGCCGGCGGCGGCGGTGCCGGGGGCGGCGCCGAGCGGCCGGAATGGGAGGCGGCGCTCGCCGAGGCGCGCACGCTGGCGGCCGGCGGCAAGACGGCCGACGCCGCGGCGCTGCTGGCCGACGGCCGCCGCCGGGCCGACGGCGAGCGGGCGCGCTGCCACTGGGACCTGGCGCAGGCCCTGTTCTGCATCGAGCTCGGCCGCCACGCCGTCGCCACCGCCATCCTGGAGCATCTCGACGACGCCATCGACGCCCACGACCTCGAGCGCTGGGAGCCGCAGATGGTGGTCGACGCGGCCAGGCACCTGCTGGCCTGCTACGCCAAGACCGGCCCGGCCGCCGCGGCACCCGTCAACCCGAACCTGCCGCCCCCGCCGGCGGCGGCGCCGCGGCCCGAGGACGTGGCGCGGCGCGCCCGCGTCGCCAAGCTCACCGCGCGACTGGCGCGCCTCGACGTGGCGGAGGCCCTGTCGATTGCCGCCGCCTGACCCCGTTCCGCTCCGCCCCCATCCGGGCGGCGCCGTGATCCCTTTCCGTCCATCCGGCCCGTGCCGCCAACCACCAGGGAGTCCCCTCGGCCATGTCCAGTGAAAGCTCGGTCGCTCCGAAGGAGCGCGTCAACATCCGCTACCGCCCGGCCACCGGCGACGCCAAGGAGGAGGTCGAGCTGCCGCTCAAGCTGCTGATGCTGGGCGACTACACGCTGCGGCCGGACGACACCCCGCTGGAGGAGCGCCAGCGCATCAACGTCGACAAGGACAACTTCACCGACGTCATGCGCAGCCAGAACCTGGCGGTGACGACCTCGGTCAAGAACACGCTGGCCGGCGACGACAGCAACCTCTCGGTCTCGCTCAAGTTCGAGTCCCTGAAGGACTTCGAGCCGGAGCAGGTGGCCGAGCAGGTGCCCGAGCTGAAGACGCTCCTGGAGCTGCGCGAGGCGCTCAACGCGCTGCGCGGCCCGCTCGGCAACGTCCCCGCCTTCCGCAAGAAGATCGAGGCGCTGCTCGGCGACGAGGCGGCCCGCAGCAAGCTCCTCGACGAGCTGAAGCTGGCCACCGAGCCGAAATAACACGCGCCGCGCGCGGCCACCGAAGATACAGGACAGGGAAACGGTTATGTCCGACACCGAAGCGCTGCAGGCCGGCAATGCCGCCACCGCCGTCGAGGAAACCTCGCTGCTGGACGACATCCTGGCGGAGACCAAGCTCGCCCCGAAGGACGACGCCTACGGCGTCGCCAAGCGCGGCATCGAGGCCTTCCTGGGCGAGCTGCTGAAGAGCCCGAACAAGGGCGAGAAGGTCCACAAGGACCTGGTCGACGTGATGATCGCCGAGCTGGACAAGAAGATCGGCGACCAGCTCGACCAGATCCTCCACGACGAGCAGGTGCAGAAGCTGGAGTCCGCCTGGCGCGGCCTCAAGCTGGTGGTGGACCGCACCGACTTCCGCCAGAACATCAAGGTCGAGCTGCTCAACGTCTCGAAGGAGTCCCTGCTGGAGGACTTCGAGGACGCGCCCGAGGTGGTGAAGTCCGGCCTCTACCGGCACGTCTACACCGACGAGTTCGGCCAGTTCGGCGGCCAGCCCTTCGCCGCCATGATCGGCAACTACGACTTCGGCCCCGGCGCCCAGGACGTCAAGCTGCTGCAGTACGTGGCCAGCGTCGGCGCCATGAGTCACGCGCCCTTCATCGGCGCCACCGCGCCGGAGATGTTCGGCTGCAAGAGCTACGAGGAGCTGCCGCAGCTCAAGGACCTGTCCTCCATCTTCGACGGCCCGCAGTACGCCAAGTGGAAGTCCTTCCGCGAGTCCGACGACAGCCGCTACGTCGGCCTGACGGCGCCGCGCTTCCTGCTGCGCCTCCCCTACGGGGAGAAGTCGAACCCGGTCAAGTCCTTCAACTACAATGAAACCGTCGTCGGCAAGCACCAGTCCTACCTGTGGGGCAACACGGCCTTCGCCTTCGCCAGCAAGCTGACCGACAGCTTCGCCAAGTACCGCTGGTGCCCGAACGTCATCGGCCCGCAGTCGGGCGGCGCGGTGGAGGACCTGCCGCTCTACCAGTACGAGTCCATGGGGCAGATCGAGACCAAGTGCCCGACCGAGGTGATGGTCTCCGACCGCCGCGAGTACGAGATGGCCGAGCAGGGCTTCATCGCGCTGACCATGCGCAAGGGCTCCGACAACGCCGCCTTCTTCTCCGCCAACTCGGTGCAGAAGCCGAAGTTCTTCGGCAACTCGGCCGAGGGCAAGGAGGCCGAGCTGAACTACAAGCTCGGCACGCAGCTGCCCTACATGTTCATCATCAACCGCCTGGCCCACTACATCAAGGTCCTGCAGCGCGAGAACATCGGCAGCTGGAAGTCGGCGCCGGAGCTCCAGACCGAGCTGAACAACTGGATCAAGCAGTACGTCTCGGACCAGGAGAACCCGTCGGCCGACGTGCGCAGCCGGCGCCCGCTGCGCCAGGCCCTCATCGAGGTGTCCGACGTCGAGGGCGAGCCCGGCTGGTACCGCGTGAACATGGCCGTGCGTCCGCACTTCAAGTACATGGGCGCCGACTTCACGCTGACCCTGAAGGGCAAGCTCGACAAGGCGTGATCCCGCGGTCCGGCCGCCGAGGTTTCGGCGGCGTCCGGACCGGTCGCTCCGGGACGGCCGGCGGTGCCCCCGCGCCGGCCGTCCCGCACCCCTCCGTCGCGCCCGCGCCGCGCCGGCCGCCTTCCAGTGCAGGACCACCACCATGGCAGAGAACACCAGCGCCGGCAGCATCGGCCTGTCCTTCGGCCTGCGGCGCGACGACGCTTCCGACGCCGCGCCCGAGCTGCGGCCGGGGGTGGCCGGCAAGCCGACGCGGCTGGTCGCCCTGGCGGACTTCGGCGCGGGCCGTCCGTCCGAGGCCGCGCTCCCCGTCGACAAGGAGGGCTTCGCCGCCGCCTTCGCGACCCTCGACGTCCGCCTCACCCTGGCGGTGCCGGACCGCCTGTCCGGCGCGGCCGGCGGGGTGACGGTGGTCGAGGCGCCGGTGCGCGAGCTCGCCGATTTCCGCGCCGACCGCATCGCCGTCCGGGTGCCGGAGATCGCCGCCGCCGTCGCCCTGCGCGATGCCCTGACGGCGCTGTGCGGCGGCACCGGCACGCCCGCCGCGGTGGACGCGGCGGCCGGGGCGGTGGCCGGGCTCGCCGCCCTGGCGCCGGCGGTCGCCGCCTGGCGCGCCGCCGGGGCCGCACCGCCGGCGGCGTCCGCCGCGGCACCGTCGCCGGCCGCCCCGCCCCGGGGCGGCGACGCCCCGCCGGGCGGCGACGACCTGGATTCCCTGCTTTCCATGGTCGACACGCCGGCCGCGGCGCCCGTGCCGCAGCAGGCGCGCGCGGCGCTCGACGCCCTGGTGGGCGGGCTGGTGGGCGGCGGGCGCGCCGGCGCCGTGCCCGACGCCGCGCCGGCCCTCGCCCGCGTCGAGGCGGCGTTGGAGGAGCAGGTCGCCGCCGTCGCCGCCCTGCCGCGGCTGGCCGAGGTGGAGGCGGCGTGGCGCGGCCTGAAGCTGCTGGTGGACCGCGCCGACGCGCGCGCCGGGGTGCGCGTCGCCGTCGCCTCGGCGCCCAGGGAGGAGGTGGTCGACGCCTTCCGCCGCGTCGTCCGCCGGCCGGAGGAGAGCGGGCTGGTCGAGCCGCCGCTGACCCTGGCGGTTCTCGCCTACGAGTTCGACGGCTCGACCGCCGACCTCGACCGGCTGCAGGCGATCGCCGACGACGCCGACGCCATCCAGACCCCGGTCGTCGTCGGCGTCGGGCCGGCGCTGTTCGGCCTGTCCTCCATGGCCGATCTGGCGAGCCTGCGCGATCCCTTCTCGCGCCTCGACGGCAACGACCGCTGGAACGCCCTGCGCGCGCACGACGGCGCGCGCTGGCTGGTCGCCGCCCTCAACCGCATCCGCGTGCCGGCGCGCAGCCGCGACCGTCTGCCCGACCGTCTCGGCAGCCCGGCCTGGGCGCTGGCCGTGCTGGTCGCCCGCAGCGCCGCCGCCACCGGCTGGCCGACCGAGATCGCCGGCCCGCGGCACGCGCTCGAGGACCTTCCCGTCGGGCCGTCGGCCGGTGGCGGCGGCGTGGTGAGCGGCCTGGAGGTCCCGCTGTCGATCGCCCAGGCCGAGGGTTTCGCCGAGGCGGGTGTGCTGGCGCTGGCCGGCGGCCTCAACGAGGACCGGGCCGTCGTGGTCCGGGCGCCCACCGTGCACCGGCCGGTCCACGTCACGGGTGGGGACGCGGCGGAGGCGCGCATGCTGAGCAGCCTGCCCTACCAGCTTCTCGCCGCGGAGGTCGCCAAGTGGCTGTCCGGCCGGCTCGGCGAGGCGCTGGCCGGCGACGACGACACGGCGCGCGAGGAGCGGCTGGGCCGATTGCTCGCCCGACTGGTCGCCGACAGCGGGCCGGGGGCGGGCGTCGCCGCGCGGATCGTCGACGATCCCGACGCGCCCGGCGCCAAGCTGGCCCACATCGTCGTGCGCACCGGCGCCGCCGTGCTCGGCGGCCAGCGGCTCACCTTCGACGTGCCGGCCTGAGGGGGGAGGCGGCGATGGCGCGCGAATACGGGCTGCTGGAGCGGCTCGCCCGTCCCGAGCTGGCGGGGCGGCAGAGCCTGAAGACCGACGCCGGGGCGCTGACGGCGTCGGTGATGGAGAACCTGCGCAACCTGCTCAACACCCGGCGCGGCAGCTCGGCGATGCTGCCGGACTACGGCATGCCCGACTTCAACGACCTGGCGCTGCAGTTCCCCGACGCCATCGACGTCATCGCCCGCGAGCTCAAGGCGACGATCCGCGCCTACGAGCCGCGCCTGAAGAACCCCAAGATCAGCCACCTGCCGGACCCCGACAACCCGCTGGCGCTGTGCTACCGCATCGCCGCCGAGCTGACCGAGGACGGCCAGACCATGACCTTCGAGACCGTCCTCGGCGACGACGGCTTCGTGCGGCTGCGGTGAACGGGGGCGGCCGGCGATGACCTTCAACCGCTACTTCCAGGACGAGCTGTTCTACCTGCGCAGCCTCGGCGCGGAGTTCGCCCGGGAGAACCCCAACCTGGCGCCGTTCCTGGCGCGCGAGAGCAACGACCCCGACGTCGAGCGGCTGCTGGAGGGCTTCGCCTTCCTGTCCGGCCGGCTGCGCCAGAAGCTCGACGACGAGCTGCCGGAGGTCGCCCACTCCTTCGTCGACATGCTGTGGCCGCACCACCTGCGCCCGGTGCCGGCCATGTCGATCGTCCAGTTCACCCCGGTGCCCGGCGCCGTCTCGGGGGGCGAGACGATCGCCCGCGGCACCTATCTCGACGCCGCCCCCATCGACGGCACCGCCTGCCGCTTCCGCACCGTCTACCCCGTGCGGCTGATGCCGCTGTCGGTGGGCGAGCTGTCGATCTCCAGCACGGCGACGGCGTCGGAGCTGCACCTGCGCCTCGACCTGATGGAGGGGATGACCTGGGCGGCCGCCGGCGCCGACCGGCTGCGCCTCTACATCGACGCCGAGCGCGACCCGCTGATCGGCCGCACCCTCTACCTCTGGCTCAACCGGCAGGTGGCCGGGCTTCAGGCCGAGGTCGGCGGCACCACGGTCGCTCTGCCGCGCGGCCGGGTGGAGCCGGTGGGGCTCGCCGCCGACGACCTGCTGCTGCCGCAGGGCGCCACCTCGTTCCCCGGCTTCTCCCTGCTGCAGGACTATTTCGCCTTCCCCGGCAAGCTGATGTTCGTCGAGCTGGCGGGGCTGGAGCCGCTGGCCCGGGCGGGCGGGCGGTCGGCGGTGCTGCGGATCCGCTTCAACCGGCCGATGCCGGCGGAGGTGCGCACCCACCGCGGCCTGCTCGCCCCCAACTGCACGCCGGTGGTCAACCTGTTCGCCCGCGACGCCGACCCCATCCGCCTGGACGACACCAAGGTGGAGCACCGCCTGCGCGTCTCCGGCGCCGACCCGCGCCACTACGAGGTGTTCTCCATCGACCGGGTCGAGGGGCTGGCGCGCGGGCGCGGCGAGCGCATCCCCTATCCCGCCTTCGAGAGCCTGGCCGCCCACGCCGGCGGGCGCACCTACCACCGCCGCCGGCTGCGCGCCTCGACCACCGACCGCCAGGTCGACACCTGGATCAGCTTCGTCGATTCCGGCGACCGGCCGGCGACGCCGGACGCCGAGGTGGTGGCGGTCGCCGTCACCTGCTCCAACGGCGCGCTCGGCGCGCTGGTGCCGGTCGGCGGCATCAGCCGGCCGACCAGCAGCGCGCCGACCTACGCCACCTTCCGCAACATCGCACCCTGCACCCAGAGCTATCCGCCGCCGGTGGAGCGGGGCCTGCTGTGGCGGCTGATCTCGGCGGTGTCGCTCAACCACCTGTCGCTGACCCGCATCGACGCCCTGCGCGCGGTGCTGGCGATCCACGACCGGCCGGCGATCTTCGACGCCCGCGCCCGCGACCGCCAGGAGCTGATGCTGGGCGGCATCCAGGCGGTGACGGCGGAGCCGCGCCACTGGCTGGTGCGCGGCATCCCGGTCCGCCTCGTCGACGTCACCCTGACGGTGGCCGAGAGCCGCTTCGGCGGGCTCGGCGAGGTCTTCCTGTTCGGCTCGGTCTACGACCGCTTCCTCACCGAGTACGCCAGCATCAACGCCATGCACCGCCTGACGGTGCGGGCCGTCGAGAGCAACACGGAGTTCCAATGGACGCCGACGTCCGGACAGCACCCGATGCTCTGACGGCCGCGGCGGCGCCCGCCGCCCTGGCCGAGGAGCCCGAGCGCTTCGCCTTCTTCCAGGCGGTGCGCCTGCTGGAGCGCGCCCTGCCCGCGGCGGCGCCGGTCGGCGGGCTGGGTCCGGCCGAGGAGGAGGGCGTGCGCTTCCGCGCCGCCGCCACCCTGGGCTTTCCCACCGCCGACGTGCTGGCGCTGGAGGCGGGCCGCCACGCCGGCGGCGACGACCCGCTGTGGCGCATGACGGTCAGCTTCCTCGGCCTCTACGGGCCGGCGTCGCCGCTGCCGCCGCACTACACCGAGAACCTGCTGCGCGGCGGCGAGGACGAGGCGCAGAACGTCCTCGACTTCCTCGACCTCTTCAACCACCGCTTCGTCGCGCTGTTCTACCGCGCCTGGCTGAAGTACCGCCACGCCCTGCGCTACGAGCCGGGGGCGACCGACGAGCCGTCGCGCCAGCTCCTGGCGCTCGCCGGCCTGGGCGATCCGGCGGTGCGCGCCGACGACGGCCTGGACTGGCCGCGGCTGCTGCCGCTGGTCGGGCTGCTGGCGCTGCGGCGGCGCTCCGCCGCCACCGCCGAGCGCATCCTCGCCGCCTATTTCGAGGGCGTGCCGGTGCGCATCGAGCAGTGGGTGCCGCGGCGCGCCCCGGTGCTGCGCGAGCAGCAGGCCTGCCTCGGCCGGCACGCCTGCACGCTCGGCGCCGACACGGTCGCCGGGCGCAGCGTGCGCGATCTCTGCGGCCGCTTCCGCGTGGTGCTGGGGCCGCTCGACCGCGCCACCTTCGACTCCTTCCTGCCGGGCACGCCGCGCCACGGCGCGCTGTGCCGCCTGATCCGCCTCGTCGCCGACGACCACCTCACCGCCGACGTCGCCCTGGTGCTCGACCGCGGGGAGGCGCCGGAGGCGCGCCTCGGCAGCCGCGTCAACGGGCGGCTCGGCCTCGGCACCTGGCTCGGCCCGCCCGGCGCCGACCCGACCGTCGTCGTCTCCGGCGACGACGCCCCGCCCCGATCCCACTGAAGACCCAGCGCACCAGCGAGGATGGCATGATCAACGTCGAACTGAAGCCGCTTCTCGGCCGTCTCAACCGTCCGTCCAAGCAGGCGCTGGAAGGGGCCGCCGGGGCGTGCGTGTCGCGCGGTCATTACGAGGTGACCATCGAGCACATGCTCGCCCGCCTGGTCGAGGACCCCCAGGGCGACGTCGCCCTGATCCTGCGCCACTTCGGCGCCGACCCCGCGCGCTTCCAGCGCAGCGTCGAGGCGGGCCTGGAGCGGCTGAAGGCCGGCAACGGCGGCAAGCCGGTGTTCTCGCCGCTGCTGGTGGAGTGGTTCGCCGACGCCTGGCTGCTCGCCTCCATCGAGCTGCGCCTGGCCGAGCTGCGTTCGGGCGTGCTGCTGCTGGCGCTGCTCGCCAACCCGCGCTACGGCAGCGGCCCGCACATGGACGAGCTGGCGGGGATCGCGCCGGCCGACCTGAAGAAGGCCTTCTTCGACGCCACCGCCGGCTCGCGCGAGGAGACGGTGGTGATGACCGGGGAGCGCCAGGGCCCGGCCGCCGGCGCCGCGGCGGCCGGGCCGGCGGCGGATTCCGCGCTCGCCCGCTTCACCATCAACTTCACCGAGCGCGCCCGCAAGGGCGAGATCGACCCGGTGTTCTGCCGCGACGCCGAGATCCGCCAGATCGTCGACATCCTCGGCCGGCGCCGCAAGAACAACCCGATCGCCGTCGGCGAGCCCGGCGTCGGCAAGACCGCGGTGGTCGAGGGGCTGGCCCTCAAGATCGTCGAGGGCGACGTGCCCGACTTCCTCAAGGGGGTCGAGCTGCTCAGCCTCGACATGGGCCTGCTGCAGGCCGGCGCCGGCGTGAAGGGCGAGTTCGAGAACCGCCTGAAGGGGGTGATCGACGAGATCAAGGGCTCGCCCAAGCCGCTCGTCATCTTCATCGACGAGGCGCACACCCTGATCGGCGCCGGCGGCCAGGCCGGCGGCAGCGACGCCGCCAACCTGCTGAAGCCGGCGCTGGCGCGCGGCGAGCTGCGCACGGTCGCCGCCACCACCTGGTCGGAGTACAAGAAGTACTTCGAGAAGGACCCGGCGCTGGCCCGGCGCTTCCAGCTCGTCAAGCTGGACGAGCCGTCGCCCGACCAGGCCGTCACCATCATCCGCGGCCTGCGCGACAGCTTCGAGAAGGCGCACGGCGTGCTGATCCGCGACGACGCCGTGGTGGCGGCGGCGCGCCTGGCGGCCCGCTACATCACCGGCCGCCAGCTTCCCGACAAGGCGGTCGACGTGCTCGACACCGCGGCGGCGCGGGTCAAGCTGGCGCTCAGCAACAAGCCCGCCCCCATCGACGACCGCGAGCGCCGCATCCGCGAGCTCCGCCGCGAGCTCGACGCCATCGCCCGCGACGTGGCGGCCGGCACCGCCGTGGAGGATCTGGCGACCCGCAGCGCCGAGCTGGAGGGCAACATCGCCGGCCTGGAGCGGGAGCTGGCCGACCTCAATGTCCGCTGGGAGAACGAGAAGGCGGCCGTCGCCCGCATCCTCGAGCTGCGCCGCAAGCTCGGTCTCGACGTCGCGGCCAAGAAGGCCGCCGCCGGACCGGCCGCCGCCGAACCGGCCGCCGAGGCGGCGGCGGAGGACACGCCGGAGGCGCTGCAGGCGGCGCTCAATGAGGCCAAGGCGGAGCTGGCGCGGGTGCAGGACCGCCACGGCCTGATCGACTACGAGGTGACGCCGGTCGCCGTCTCCAAGGTGATCGCCGACTGGACCGGCATCCCGGTCGGCAGCATGGTCAAGGACGAGGCCCAGACCGTCCTCGGCTTCAAGGACCACATGCTGGCCAACGTCAAGGGCCAGGACCACGCCATCGAGGTGATCGACCAGGGGCTGCGCGCCGCCAAGGCCGGCCTCAACACCCCGACGGCGCCGATGGGCGTGTTCCTGCTGGTCGGCCCGTCCGGCGTCGGCAAGACCGAGACGGCGACCCGGGTGGCCGAGCTGATGTTCGGCGGCGAGCGCTTCATGGTCACCGTCAACATGTCGGAGTTCCAGGAGAAGGCCTCGGTCAGCCGCCTCATCGGTTCGGCGCCGGGCTACGTCGGCTACGGCGAGGGCGGCCAGCTCACCGAGGCGGTGCGCCAGCGGCCCTATTCGGTGGTCCTGCTCGACGAGTGCGAGAAGGCCGACCTGGAGGTGATGAACCTCTTCTACCAGGTCTTCGACAAGGGCACCCTCAACGACGGCGAAGGCCGCGAGATCGACTTCAAGAACACCATCATGTTCCTGACCTCGAACCTGGCGACCGAGGCGATCACCGAGCTCGGCCTGCGCGAGCCGCGCCCCACCGCCGACGAGATCGCCGAGGCGGTGCGGCCGATCCTGTCGCGCCACTTCAAGCCGGCGCTGCTCGCCCGCATGTCGATCGTCCCCTACTTCCCGCTGCGCGGCGCGGCGCTGGGCGGCATCGTCCGCCTGAAGCTCGACAAGCTGGGCAAGCGGCTGGCCTCGGCGCACCGCATCGCCTTCAGCTACTCCGGCGCGGTGGTCCAGCAGGTCGTCGACCGCTGCACCGAGGTCGAGACGGGGGCCCGCAACATCGACTTCATCATCAACCGCACGCTGCTGCCGCAGGTGTCGACGGCGCTGCTGGAGCGCCTGTCGGAGGAGCGGCTGCCCTCGGCCCTGGAGCTGGAGCTCGACGCCTCCGGCGGCTTCCAGTTCGTCTTCCGTGACTGAGGCCGCGGGCGGGGCCGAGACGGCGGGACGGCGCGTCATGAACGGGACGGGGACGATGGCGACGTTGAATGCCCTTCTGGAGGTGGGTTCGACCTTGTCGCAGGAGCAGAGCCTGCCGGAGCTGCTCCACCGCGTCGTCGGCACCTTGTGCCGGCTGACCGACGGGGCGGCCGGCATCGTCTACCTGCTCGACCGCATGAAGCAGCACCTCGTGCCCAAGGCCGCCGTCGTCGACGGCGAGCCGCACACCACCGTGCCCTTCGCCCCGATCCCGCTCTACCTCGGCGACCAGCGCAACGACGCCCAGGTCGCCGCCCACACGGTGTTCCTCGGCCGGGCGGTGACCCTGGGCGACGTCTCGGCCTACACCGGCTTCCGCCTCGAGCCGATCCCGCTGCTCGGCCGGCTGGCGGGGGAGCGGGGGGTGCCGCTGCTGGCGGTGCCGCTGCTCGGCCGGCAGGGCCAGTCGGTCGGCGCCATGGTGCTGTTCGGCGAGCCGGGCGGCGCCGGCGCCTTCGGCGAGGAGCGCCAGCTCCTCGCCCGGGCGCTGGCCGGGCAGGCGGCGCTCGCCGTCGACAACGCCCAGCTCCTGGCCGACAAGCAGAGCCTGGTCAGCGCGCTGAGCCGCTCCAACGAGGAGCTGGAGCAGGAGAACCGCCGGCTGCGCCGCGTCGCCGAGCGCAGCGTCAGCATCCGCACCCTGATCGCCGCCAGCCCGCAGATGCGCGAGGTGATGGCGCTGGTCGACCGCCTGCGCGACGCCGACGTCACCGTGCTGATCCAGGGCGAGACCGGCACCGGCAAGGAGGTGGTGGCCAACGCGCTGCACCGCTCCGGCCACCGCCACGACCGGCCGTTCATCGTGCAGAACTGCGCGGCGATGCCCGAACACCTCTTGGAGAGCGAGTTCTTCGGCCACAAGCGCGGCGCCTTCACCGGCGCCACCGAGAACAAGGTCGGCCTGTTCGAGGCGGCCAACGGCGGCACCCTGTTCCTCGACGAGATCGGCGACATGCCGCTGGGCCTGCAGTCGAAGATCCTGCGCGTCCTGCAGGAGCGCGAGGTGCGCCCGCTCGGCTCGCTGGAGAGCCGCCGGATCGACGTGCGGGTGATCGCCGCCACCAACTGCGACCTGCGCGGCATGATCGGCGACGGCCGCTTCCGCGAGGACCTCTACTACCGGCTCTCCGTCTTCCCGATCCGCATCCCGCCGCTGCGCGAACGGCCCGAGGACGTGCCGGACCTGCTGTTCCACTTCCTCAAGGTGTTCTCCGGGCGCTACCAGAAGAGCGTCGCCGGCTTCGCGCCGCCGGCCTACGAGGCGCTGCTGCGCTACCGCTTCCCCGGCAACGTCCGCGAGCTCTGCAACATCGTCGAGCGCGCCGTGCTGCTGGCCGATCCCACCGGCATGATCGGTCCGGCGCACCTGCCGGCCGACCTGCTGGACGGGGTGGCGCCGGTGCTGCCCGTGGCGGCCGGCCAGTCCTTGAAGGAGCAGGTGCAGCGCTACGAGGCGGCGCTGATCGCCCAGCGCCTCAACGAGCTGGGAGGCAACCAGAGCCGCACCGCCCGCGAGCTCGGCATCTCGCGCCGGGCGCTGATCGACAAAGTCTCCCGCTACAACCTGTGACCGCCATGACCGTCCGCACGCCGCATCCCGCCACGGCCGACGTCCTGAACCGGCTGATCGACCAGCAGCCGGCCTACACGCGGCTGCACAAGGAGAAGAAGATCACCTTCGCCGACGGCTCGCAGATCGACCTGCTGATCGCCGCCGACCGCACCGCGCTGGCCGAGATGCTGGGCCGGATGGCGGGCCGGCTGTGCGCCGGCGGGCTGGAGGCCAACACGCCGGACAATCTGGCGCAGCGGCTCTCCCGCCTCGACCGCGGGGCGACCCAGCTGCTCGGCACCACGCCGGTGGAGCGCCTCGCCCTCTTCGTGCTGACGGGCTGGACCATGGCGGAGATCGTGCTGACCGAGGTGCGCGCCGGCGACGCCCGCATGGCCGACTTCTTCGAGCGCACGTGCCGCGCCCTGACGGGGCTGGTGCGCGACGTGCTGCCCGGCGGCAAGCCCGTGTGGTTCGCCGCCTATCTGCCGAACCTGGCCCGGGCGACGGCCGGCTGACGGGGAGACCACGGACATGCAGACCTTCAACGAGACCCGTTTCGCCGTCGCCACCCTGCCGGCGTCGATCCGCGCCCCCGACGACGCCGTGGCGGTGATCGTCAAGGCGTCCGTCGGCCTGGTGCCGGAGGGCGCGGCGCGGCCGCTGCCGGCCGCCCTGCAGGGCGCGCCCGGCCCCGATGCGCCCTATCCCGACGGCGCCGCCAAGAGTCTGCGCTATCCCTCGGACCTGGTGCCGTTCAAGCCGCGCGCCGACGTGATCGTCGTCGGCCAGTGCTGGGCGCCGGCGGGGCGGACCGTCACGGCGGCGCCGGTCGCCGTGACGGTGGGGGGGCGCAGCAAGCGCCTCGCCGTGTTCGGCGACCGCGAGTGGGTGCTGGGCGACGACGGCCGGCTCGCCCTGTCACCGCCGGCCCCCTTCGAGCGGATGCCGATCCGCTGGGAGACCGCGTTCGGCGGCCCCGACTATCTGCGCAACCCCTTCGGCAAGGGCCGCGCCGAGGAGATGGACGCCGAGGGCCGGCTGCGCTTCCCGCTGCCCAACGTCGAGGATCCGGACAACCTGATCGGCCATCCCGACGCCGAGCCGGTGCCGGTGGGCTTCGCGGCGCTGCCCGCCACCTCCCTGTTCCGCGCCCAGAAGCAGGGGACGCGCGACAAGGCCTGGGCGCGCCGCCGCGCGCCGCTGCCGCCGGCCGACTTCGACTGGTCCTTCCACAACGCCGCCCCCGACGACCAGCAGATCGACGGCTACCTGCGCGGCGACGAGGTCCTGGTGTTCGAGGGCATGCACCCGGTGCTCCGGCCCTACCGCACCCAGCTCCCCGGCCTGGCGGTCCGCTGCTTCGCCGACGCGAACGAGCGGGGCGACGGCCTGACCGCGCTGTCCATGGCGCTCGACACCCTGTGGGTCGACGTCGACGCCGAGGAGGCGGTGCTGGTGTGGCGCGGCCTGGCGCCGCCGCAGGTGGCCGAGGGCGGCCTGCTGGTGACCGCCGGGCCACTGGCCGGGCCGGCGCCGACGCTGGCCGAGGCGGCCGAACGGATGCGCACCCTGCGGGCCGCGGACGGTGTCCTGATGCCGGGCCTCGACGCCGTCGCCGAGGCGGCGCTGGCCAGGGCCAGGGCGGCGCTGCCGGCGCTCGGCCTCGACCCGGCCGCCGCCGCCGCGCTGGCCCGGACGAGCGATCCCGCGGCCTTCGCCGAGGCTCTCGCGGGGGCGGTGAACGCCAAGCTCAACCCCGACGGCGTCACGCCGCCCAGACGGTGACGATGATGCGTTCCGGCCCCCTCCCCCTTGCGACGATTGAAGGTTTGGCGCGATGACCTACCAGATCGATTTCGACTTCTTCGTCGAGGGCCTGCCCAGGAACACCTTCCGCGTGACACGGCTCGACGGCGTCGAGGCGATCTCGCGGCCCTACCGCTTCGACCTGGAGCTGGTCAGCGCCGACCCCGACATCGACTTCGACGCCGTGCTCAGCCAGCCGGCGACGCTGGTGCTGCGCCGCTACGGGGACGAGCGCACGATCACTGGCGTGGTCGCCGACTTCGTCGACGGGCCGGCGCGGCCCAACGCCTCCTACGTCTACCGGGCGGCGCTGGTGCCGCGGCTGTGGCTGCTGTCGCTGTCGCGGACCAACCAGATCTACGGCGGCGGCGAGCCGATCGCCTTTCCCGACATCGCCTTCGCCAAGATCGCCGGCGCCGCCGACGTCGGCCTCGGCGCCGACTACATGGAATCGGCGCTGTACGCGGACTACCCCGCGCGCGACCACGTGGCGCAGTACGAGGAGAGCGACCTCGACTTCGTGTCGCGCCTCTTGGAGCACGTCGGCATCTTCTACGTCTTCCGCCAGGACGCGGGACGGGAGACCATGGTGGTCGGCGATTCCAACCTGTCCTTCCCGCCGCTCAGCCCCGACGCGGTGCTGTCCTTCCGCCCCGACGGCGGCCTGTCGGCGGGCGACGGCACGGCCGTGGTCCGCTTCGAGCGCGTGGTGCGGCGCATGCCGCGCACGGTCCTGCTCAAGGACTACAACTACCGCATGCCGCACGTGCCGCTGCTGGCCGAAGCGGAGGTCGACCCCCGGGGCGTCGGCCGGGTGACCGAGTACAACGACCATTTCCGCACGCCCGAGGAGGGCGACTTCCTCGCCCGCATCCGCGCCCAGGAGCTGCTGGCGCGCAAGGTCCTGTTCCACGGCGACGGCTTCGACATCTTCCTCACCGCCGGCTACGGCTTCCGCCTGGCCGACCATTTCCGCGACCGCTTCAACCGGACCTATCTGGTGACCGAGGTGCGCCACACCGGCGCCGCCCCGGCCGAGGCGGAAGGGACGGCGGGCGGCGGCGTGGCGCCGTGGACCGGCTACCGCAACAGCTTCACCTGCATGCCCGCCGACGTCGTCTTCCGGCCGGAGCGGCTGACCCCGCGCCCGCGCATCACCGGCATCATGCACTCGCACGTCGACGGCCAGGGCGGCGGCGAGCGCGCCGAGATCGACGAGGAGGGCCGCTACAAGGTCCAGGTGCCGTTCGACGTCTCCGGCCTCGGGCCGTTCCAGGGCTCGCAGTTCATGCGCATGGCGCAGCCCTACGCCGGCCGGCAGCAGGGCATGCACTTCCCGCTGCGCAAGGACGCCGAGGTGGTGTGGTCGTGCATCGACGGCAACCCCGACCGGCCGATCATCCTCGGCGCCGTGCCCAACGCCCTGTCCCGCAGCCCGGTGACGGCGCGCAACCACACCTCCAACCTGGTCCACACCGCCAGCGGCATCCGCATGGAGATGTTCGACGGCCCCGGCGCCGCTGACGACGCGGCCGACGACGGTGCCGGTCCGGGTCTCGGCGCCCAGCGCCCCATGCAGGGGCCGGCGGCCGGTGCCGGGTGGCGCGCCGTGGTCGACGAGCTGCGGGCGTCCCTGCCGGCGCAACGTCCGCTCTTCGGCACTGAAGAGGAGGGCGACGACGGCGAGGACGACGAGGACGACGGCGGGTCGGACGAGGACGAGCGCGCGCCCAGCTATCACATCTACGTCCCCGACGAGGGCGACGGCACCGCCGACTACCTGCGCATGGGCACGGTGGAGGCGGACGAGGACGTCCCGGCTCCCTACACGGCGGTCGAGCAGACCATCGCCACCTACATGGCGGCGTCGGTGGCCTCCTACCTCGGCATCATCGACATGTCGGAGTCCAAGGAAGGCAAGGAGATCACGGAGTCCACGGGGTGGGTCGAATACACCTCCGACACCCGGATGCGCCGCACCGACGGCTACAGCATCGACAGCGTGGAGAAGGCTTTCGTCGTCAACGCCGACACCGTGTACCTCCAGGCCCGCGGCGATGCCGAATCGCCCGGTTCGGGCGACGCCGTCATCAAGACCAAGGGGAACCTGTACACGGTCGTCGACGGGCAGGAGGTCGTCAAGATCATCCCCAACGACGACCATTCCACCTATTTCGAGATGTGCTGGTCGGACAGCGACGGCAACAGCTACGTCGCCGAGTACAACAACGGCACGAGCATCGACCTGAAGGTCGGCACCGTCGTCGACGTGGCCCAGGCGCTGAGCGTCGGCGTCTTCGAGGGCACGAAGATGGAGACCAACGCGTCCGGCACCATCGAGCTGAACGCCGGCTTCCAGTCCGGCCACTTCTACGGCGATGCCACCGAGTTCACCTTCGGCACCAAGTTCGAGGCCACCTTCGGCCCGTCGATCGAGATCGCCGGCGACAAGTTCACCCTCTACGAGGGGGGGCAGGCGCACATCAACACGCCGCTGGGCAAGGCCATCACCTACTCCGCCATGGTGCTGCACGCCGCGGCCTTCGCCTGCTACGTCACCATCCAGTACAAGGCCTGCGCCAACCTCGAGGACGAGGAGGCGATCCAGAAGCGGATCGGCCCGCTGCTGGGACACCTCGACGAGAATGCCAAGACCCAGTTCGAGACGGGCCTGGACGACGAGCACAAGAGCTTCGAATCCATGATGGAGCTCCTCGATCCCATGTCGACGTCCATCAGCATCGCCGAAGCCGTGTTCGCCATCGTCGCACCGATCGCCATCATGGCCGCTGCCACCAGCGGCGTCGGCTCCGGTCACATGACGTTCGGTGCGTCGGCGCCGCCCACCAACGCGGCGGAGGAGGAGGCCGAGAAGGCTGCCAAGAGCGCCGAGGAGGCGGAGAAGGCGGCCAAGGAAGCGGAAACCGCGAACGTCGCGGCCCGCCGCGCCAAGAACGCCGAGGAGGCCGGCGAGGAGGCGGAGAAGGCGGCCAAGGCCTCCGAGAACGCGGAGAAGGCGGCCAAGGAGGCGGAAGAGCACGCCGGGGAGGCGGAGAAGGCGGCCAAGGAGGCCGAGAACGCCAAGAAGGCCGCCGGCGACGCGAAGAAGCTCGGCGAGGACGCCGAAAAGGCGGAGAAGACGGCCAAAGAAGCGGAAGCGGCATCCAAGGACGCCGAGGAGGCCGCCACCAAGGCGAAGAGCGAGGCCGAAGACGCAGCCACGAAGGCCGAGGATGCCGGAAGGGAGGCCGAAGCCGCCGGCGACAAGGCGCGCAGTACCGCCAAGGACGCCGAGAAAGCCGGCAAGGAGGCGGAGGCCGCCACGAAGGATGCCGAGGAGGCCGCTGAAAAGGCGAAGGCCGCGCGCAAGGCGGCGGACGAGGGCAAGGGAACCGTCGAGGACGCCGAAAAGGCGGAACGGGAAGCGCAACAAGCCGAAGAGAGAGCCCAGCAGGCGAGAAGCAACGCCGAAGAGGCCGAGAAGAAGGC
The DNA here is from genome assembly GCF_051225715.1 of Azospirillum sp. ST 5-10. Taxonomy (NCBI): domain Bacteria; kingdom Pseudomonadati; phylum Pseudomonadota; class Alphaproteobacteria; order Rhodospirillales; family Azospirillaceae; genus Azospirillum; species Azospirillum sp. ST 5-10. Next base: position 182,845 of record NZ_JBPJSP010000003.1, on the reverse strand, counting down.
TCAGCAGGCGGAGGGCGACGCCGTCAAGGCCGGCGAAAAGGCCAACCAGGCCGACAAGGACGCCGCGGAGGCCGCGGAGAAGGCTGACGCGGCGAAGCAGGACGCCAAGGACGCCAAGGACACGGCGGATCAGGCGCGCCAGGAGGCCGACGAGGCCAAGGGCAAGGCGGACGACGCGAAGAAGGCGGAGGACGAGGCCAACAAGAGCCGCAAGGCCGCCGACGATGCCAAGAAGAACGCCAAGCACGCCAAGAAATCCGCCGAGGAATCCAAGGAGTCCGCCGACGATGCCAAGACCTGGCACGGCAGAAGCTGGTCGTCGGGCGCGGGAGCGGTCGGTGGGCACATCATCGCCGGGGGAACCGCGATCGCCACCGGCACGAAGAACGTAGACCGACTGATCGAAAGCTGAGCGGCTGGGGCAAGCGGCACGGACAGGGAGCCCGGGAGGCTCCAAGGAGCAGACGATGGAACCGATCAAGATTTTCTGTGGGCCGGAGACCTTCATCCTCCTCACCGAGGAGGGGATCACCATGGTGGCGCCCGTCATCGAGATCACCGCCCCCGAGGTCAACAGCGTGGGAAGCTGGACCCACGAGGGCGACAAGATCATCAACGGCGACCACCAGGTGAACGGCGAGCACGGCACCGCCGGCAACAAGACCATCGCCGGTGCGGAGGAGAGCGCCAACTCCACCACCGGCGCCAGCGAGGCCGGCGACAGCACCCAGGGCGCCAGCCAGTCCGGCGACAGCGCCTCGGGCGCCACCGAGACGGTGAACGAGACCGCCGCCGCGGTGGAGAACGCCGCCGGGGCCGGCGGCGTCGACGCGCGCGCCGCCAACGCCTCGGTCGATTGCCCGACCGTCTGACCCGCCCGCTGCTTCAAAGGACCACGCCGATGCCGAAAGTCGTCGATCACGAGGCGATCAAGCGCAAGCTCCTCGCCGTCAAGGAATACCACCGCTGGGTCGCCGGCAAGCGCCAGGCCGTGCTGCAGAACAAGTTCGGCGACCAGTGGCAGGACAAGGAGTTCGCCGGCCAGAAGCAGCACCAGGAGTTCCTCGACGCCGCCAAGGCGCAGGGCAAGACCCGCTTCGCCGGCGGCCGCGAGGAGATGATCAAGCAGCTCCTGCAGGCGGCGGCCAAGCAGGGGGCGGGCCACCTCGTCGGCAAGAAGTGACGGGGCTGCGGAGCGACATGCGAGACCGGCGATGAAGGTGTTCAACGAGACCCCGTTCCGCCACGCCTGGGCGCGCGGCACGGTCAGTTCCCCCAACGACGTCCTGACCCTGATCGTCAAGGGCACGTTCCGCGCCCGCCACAACCGGCGCGCCCTGCCGCTGGAGCGGCGCGACCAGGAGCACCCGCGCCTGCGCCGGCCCTACCACGACGGCGCCCACACCAGCAGCCACTACCCCGGCGACTTCGCCACCTTCAAGCCGGTCGGCGAGTCCATGGCCGTCGGCAGCTGCCACGCCCCCGACGGCATTCCCGTGCCGCGGGTCGACGTCGCCTTCACCATCGGCAACCACCGCAAGGTGCTGGCGGTGTTCGGCGACCGCTACTGGATCGAAGGCGAGGACGGCCGCTTCACCATGACCGAGCCGGAACCCTTCACCCGCATGCCCTTGCGCTACGAGAACGCCTTCGGCGGCGTCGACTACATCCACAACCCGCTCGGCAAGGGCCGCTACAACGTCTGGGACCTCTACCCCGACGGCCGCATCCCCGTGCCGAATGTGGAAGATCCCGAGCGCCTGATCCGCGACATCGAGGACGAGCCGCCCGTCGTCGGCTTCGCCCCCTTGAGCGAATGGTCGCCGCTGCGCCAGGAGAAGATGGGCGCCATGGGGGTCGACTGGATGCGCCGCGAGCGGCCGCGCAAGCCCGTCGACTTCGACTGGACCTCCTACAACGCGGCCCCCGAGGACCAGCAGGCCATGGGCTTCTACCGTGGCGACGAGGTGCTGACCTTCGAGAACATGCACCCCGACTTCAACCCGTTCCGGGTGCGCCTGGCCGAGGTGCGGGTGCGGCTCTTCGTGAACCGGCTGGAACCCGACGGCTCGCTGACGTTCTTCGAGCCGCCGATGAACCTCGACACGGTTTGGGTCGACGTCGACGCGGAGAAGCTGGTCCAGGTGTGGCGTGGCGTGGCGCGGGTGAGCTCCTTCGAGTACCGCAAGGAGCTGCCCCACGTCCTCATCGTGCAGGAGGATCTGGACGAGGAGCCGCTGCCGCTGGAGCACTACCGCGCCGTCATGGAGCGGCATGTCCATCCGCCCGAGACGGCGCAGGCCAGGGCGGTGCGCCAGCGGCTCGAGGGGGCCATGGCGCAGGCCAAGGAGATGATCGCCGGCCTCGGCCTGTCGGAGGGGGACCTGGCCGAGCTGCGGCGCATCGACGAGCCCACCCGCTTCCTCGACGCCATGGTCACCCACATCTACAAGAACATCGGCCTGCCCTATCCGCCGCCGGCGGACTGGGAGCTGCCGGCCGACCCGCGCGACCGCAGCGCCTGGAAGGACGAGACGAAGGAGAAGATCCTCAAGGCCCTGGAGGAAAGCTGGCGCCAGCGCAAGGGCGGGGAGGGCGGGTCGTGATCGCCGCCCGCCTGCCGGGTCTCAGCTTCAGCGCCCTCTTCATCTGCGGCGCGGTGGCGCTGGCGGCGCGCCATCCCGCCTACGCCGAGGTCTTCGCCGACCCCTTCGCCGAGCGCATTTTCCGCGCCGTGACCGTGAAGCCGGACAGCGTGCTGGGCGGCGCCGAGGACCCGGCCGTCGTCGCGGCGTGGTTCGCCCGGCACGAGGCGGTCTGCCCCGGCATGGCCAGCCACGTGGTCTACCGCAAGCGCTGGATCACCGACCGGGTGCGCGCCTTCCTGGAGGACGGCGGCCGGCGGGTGGTGGTGCTGGGGGCCGGCCTCGACACGCTGGCGCTGCGCCTGTCGGGGGACTACCCCGAGGCGCTGTTCGTCGAGATCGACCAGCCCTTGAGCCAGGGGCTGAAGCGCGGCCTCGCCGCCAACCTGGTGGGGCGGCGGCCCAACCTGCGCTTCATCGGCGGCGACCTGTCGCCGGCCCGGGCCGGGGAGTGGCTGGCCAAGGCCGTGCCGCCGACGCCGGCGCGCACCATCGTGGTGGCCGAGGGCGTGGCCGAGTACCTGCCGCCGGCCGCCGCCGACGCCCTGTTCGGCTACATGCGCCGGCTCTGCGCGCCCGACGGGCGCTGCCTCTTCACCTTCGTCTCGTCCAAGGTGACGCTGCCGTCGCTGAAGGTGGACCGCCTGCCCGACAACGTGCACAGCGATCCCTACCGTTTCCGCCTCGACCCCGACGGGCTCGACCGCTACCTGGCGCGCCGCGCGCTGCGCCGGGTCGCCCTGCTCGACCCGGCGACGGCGCGGCGCGCCTACCTTCCCGCCGTCGGCCTGCCCGAGGGGGAGGACCCGCCGATGCACCCGCTGGAATCCCTCCACCTCGTCGAGGCCGCCAGTGCCCTGCCCGTCGCATGACCGCCGGCCGCGGGCTGCGCGTGACCCACACCACCGTCTACACCTTCGACCGGCCGGTGGCGGCCTGCGGGGTGCGGGCGCTGCTGCGGCCGCGCGACGGCGGCGGCCAGCGCCTCGCCTTCGCCCAGGTCCTGACGGTTCCGCCGCCGGCCCGGCGCACCGCCCACCGCGACCGTTTCGGCAACGCGGTCGACCGGCTGCGCGTCGAGGGGCGCTTCCGCCGGCTGCAGGTCACCGGCACCAGCCTGGTCCGCCTGGCGGCGGGCGATCCGCCGCCGCCGGAGCCGCCGCACCCCGCGCTGGCCGCGGCCCCGCCGGCCTCACCGGCGCTGGCGTCCTGGGTGGCGCGCCTGCTGCCGCAGGCGGCCCCCGACCGGGCGGCGGTGGCGGCCTTCGCGGAGCGGCTCGGCGACGCGCTGACCTACGATCCCGCGGCGACCGACCTGGCCACCCCCCTGGAGACGGTGCTGGAGCGCCGGCGCGGCGTCTGCCTCGATTTCGCCCGCCTGGCGGTGGCCTGCCTGCGCGCCCGCGGCGTGGCGGCGCGCCTCGTCACCGGCTACGCGCTGCCGGCCGGCGGCGGCGCGGCGGCGTTCCACGCCTGGTTCGGCGCCTGGTTTCCCGGCTGCGGCTGGGTGGACTTCGACCCGACCCTGCGGCGCGATCCCGCCGGGCGCACGGTCACCCTGGCCTGGGGCGCCGGCTACGCGGCCATCCAGCCGGTGGCCGGCATCGTCGCCGGCCCGGCCCGGCCGCGCCTGTCGGTGGCGATCACGCTGACGCCGGAGCCGGCGTCATGAGCGGGGTGCTGCCGCCGTCAGCAGCACTTGCCGCCGGGCGCGCAGCAGGGGGCCTCGGCGGCCGCCGGCTCCGCCGCCTCGCCGGAGAAGGGCAGGGAGGGCGGCGGCTGGTAGACCACCCAGGTCTGCTCGATCTGCTTCTGGCGCAGGGTGGTCTGCACCTGCTCCAGCAGGGTGCGCAGCTCGGGGATCGACATGCGGTCGAGCAGCGTGGAGAAGTCCATGGCGGGGCCCTCGGCTCAGGCAGGGTCGGCGATGCCGCCGAGCGTGCCACAGGCGCGCACCGGCGGCAATGGAGCGCCGGGAGGTCGCCACGGTCATCGCATTTGGCTTCATTAGCCCCAGGGGGGAGAGGGAATCAAACGCGACCCCCGACGCCAATCCTCGCAAGACATGCCCCGTACGCGCCCGCTCGAACGCAGTCGAACGCGGCGCCGCCGACAGGCCAGCGGCCTGGTTTCCGCTTGGCCGGACAGACGCGTACGGCCGGCAGCATCGTAAACGAACCATTAAAACCTACCGTGTATTGGTAAACGTCCGCGGGACGGGGGAGCGGTCGAGGTTCATGAAGCTTCATCTATCGATCACGAGCTACCAGCGCGCCCTGCTCGGCGGCAACGCGACCAAGGTCTTCGGGCCGCAGGGCGGGACGATCGGCCGCGCCGTCGAGAACGACTGGGTGCTCGACGACACCACGCGCACCCTGTCGGGCCGCCACGCCGTCATCGCCTTCGAGGCCGGGCGGTTCCGCATCACCGACACCAGCACCAACGGCGTCTTCCTCAACGACGCCGACGAGCCGCTCGGCCGCGGCGCCTCGGCGCCGCTGAACAACGGCGACACGCTGCAGCTCGGCGACTACGCGCTCGCCGTCAAGGTGGACTACGAGGCGGCGGCGGACGCCGCCGGCATCCTGCCGCCGGTCAACCCGGCCGAGCTGCTCGGCCGGCCGGCGCCGGCGGCGCCGACCCTGATCCTGCCGGACGAATGGGATCCGGCGTCGCTGCTGGAGACGCCGCGGGCGCCCCTGGCGGCACCCCCGCCGCCCGCGTCGCCCCCGCCGGTGGCGCCGCCGGCCGCCGGCCCGGCCGTGGCGGTGCCGCGCGACCATCCCCTCGACCCGGTGCTGGCGCGCTTCTCGCCGGCGGCCCTGCGGCGGCGCTGGGGCACCGACGATCCGGCGGTCCTGTGGAATCGGTATGCGGCGAGCTACCTCGAACTGGTCAGGGAAGCGCGCTCGGTCTACAACGGCTCGCCGGGCCCGGGAGCCGGCTCTGACACCGCGGAGGATGTGGTCGCATGAAGACGCGAACCCTTGGGACGGCGGTGCGGGCCGCCGCGTTGGCCGGTGCGCTCGGCGCCGCGGCCGGGCTGGGGGCGTGCAGCAGCACGCCGGACCCCACCGCGGTCTCGATCTCGGTCACCGCCAGCGACCAGATCAACCCGAACTCGGCGGGCACGCCGTCGCCGGTGGTGGTGCGGATCTACGAGCTGTCGCAGCCCGACGTGTTCAAGACCGCCGATTTCTTCGACATCTACGACAATGACCAGCAGAGCCTGAAGGGCACCATGCTCGGCCGCACGGAGGTCGAGCTGCTGCCGGGCAAGACCAACAAGGTCGACCACGAGGTCAGCCCGACCACCCGCTACCTCGGCGTGCTGGCCGCCTTCCGCGAGCTGGACGGGGCGACCTGGCGGGCGCTGACCAACGTCGTGCCGGAGGCGACCAACCAGTACGTCGTCACCGTCGGCACGTCGTCGGTCAACATCCAGAACGGCGGCACCGGCGGCTGGCTCGACGGGCTGTTCTGACGTGGTCTGACATGGTCCGACGCGGGCGGGGCCGGGCCTCGCGCGGGGGGCCCGGAGAGGACGGGGTTGCAGGGGAGAGGGCGCCGTGGGACTCGATCGCAAGGTGGTGTGGCAGGAAGGGATCTTCCTGCGCCCGCAGCACTTCCAGCAGAACGAGCGGTACACCGAGTGGCTGGTGGAGGCGCGCGCCGGGGCGCTGCGACCCTACGCCTGGGGGATCGCCGACCTCGCCCTCGACCGCGCCGCCCTCAAGCTCGGCACGGTCGCCGTGGCGCGGGCGCGCCTGGTGCTGCCCGACGGCACGCCGGTCAGCGTCGAGGCGGGCGGGGGCGGGCCGGCGCCGCGGCGGATCCCCGCCGGGACGGCCGACCAGACCGTCTATCTCTGCCTGCCGTTGCGGCGCCCGGGCGCGGTGGACGCGGTGCTCGACGGCGCGCCGGCGGTGCCCTCGGGCGCACGCTTCGCGGCGCGCGCGCTGGAGGTCGGCGACTCCTCCGGCAGCACCGCCGATGCGGCGGTCATCGAGGTGGCCGAGCCGCGGCTGACCCTGCGCCTGGAGCGGGAGTCGCGCGACGACCACGTCGGCATCGGCATCGCCCGCATCCGCACGGTGACGCCGGCCGGCGAGGTGGCGCTCGACGAGCGCTACCTGCCGCCGGCGCTGGACTGTGCGGCCGACCCCGGACTCGCCGGCATCCCGAAGGAGCTGAGCGGCCTGCTGCGCAGCCGCGCCGCCTCGCTGGCCGGCCAGCTTCACCAGCCCGGCGCCGGCGGCCTGTCGGAGCTGAACGACTTCCTGATGCTGCAGGCGGTCAACCGGGCCAACGCCCTGTTCGCCCATCTGGCGACCCTGCCCGGCCTGCACCCCGAGGAGCTCTACCGCGCCATGGTGGCGCTGGCCGGGGAGCTGGCGACCTTCGTCGGCCAGGAGCGCCTCGCCCCCGACTTCCCGACCTACCGCCACGACGACCTCGCCGGCACCTTCCGGCCGGTGCTCGACACCTTGCGCCGCCAGCTCAGCGCCGTGCTGCAGCAGACCGCCATCCCGCTGCCGCTGCAGGAGGGCAAGTACGGCATCCACGTCTCGGCTCTGGCCGACCGCACGGTGCTGAAGAACCACCAGCTCATCCTGGCGGTGGCGGCCAACGTGCCGCCGGAGACGGTGCGCTCCGGCTTCCCGCTGCAGGTCAAGATCGGGCCGGTGGAGAACATCCGCGATCTGGTGAACCTGCAGCTTCCCGGCATCGCCCTGGCGCCGCTGCCGGTCGCCCCGCGGGAGCTGCCGTTCCACGCGGGCTTCACCTACTTCGAGCTCGATCGCGCGAGCGAGCTTTGGCAGAACCTGTTCGCCTCCGGCGGCTTCGCCTTCCACGTCGGCAGCCAGTTCCCCGGGCTGCGGATGGAGTTCTGGGCGATCAAGGCGACATGAGCGGCGGCTGGGAGACGGAACCATGAGCGGATCGCTGTTCAACCCGGACGGGATCGACGACCCGACCATCCCGCGCCTGCCGCGGCGGCGCGTCGACGCGGCCGGCCCGGTGGTGCCGAAGGTCGGCCCGGCCGTCGCCGGCCCGGCCGTGCCGCCGCCCGCCTTCCAGCCCCTCGACGACGCGGCGATCGCCGGCCGCGCCGCCCGGCCGGCCGCCCCGACGGTCAGCCCGGCGGCCGCGGCCGGCGCCCAGGGCACCGCCGCCCAGGGCTCGCGCCTGATGCGGGCGAGCCCGCTCGACGCGACGGGCTCCGGCAACCGGCTGCTGGGGCTCGCCGCCGCGCTGCTCGACCTGCTGGTCAGCCTGCAGCACGCGGCCGCGCCGCCCGACGTCGAGGCGCTGCAGCGCGCCGCCGAGGCGGCGATCCGCACCTTCGAGGAGCGCGCGCTCGCCGCCAAGCTGCCGATCGAGCAGGTGTCGGCGGCCCGCTACGCGCTGTGCTGCGCCATCGACGAGGCGGTGCTGCGCACGCCCTGGGGCGGCACCAGCGTGTGGAGCGCGCGCAGCCTGCTGCTGATCTTCCAGAACGAGACCTGGGGCGGCGAGCGCTTCTTCCAGATCCTCGACCTGCTGCGCAAGCAGCCGGAGAAGAACGCCGACGCCCTGGAGCTGTTCGCCATCCTTTTGGCGCTCGGCTTCGAGGGGCGCTACGGCGTCGTCAAGGACGGCGCCTACGGGCTGGACTCCCTGCGCCACGACCTCTACCGCACCCTGCGCCCGTTGCGCGGCGATTCCCGGGAGGAGCTGTCGCGGCGCTGGCGGCCGGTGGCGGTGCGCCGGCGCGTCGCCACCTACGTGCCGCTGTGGATGACGGCCGCCTTCACGGCGGTGGTGCTGGTCATCGCCTTCATGGGATTCAGCTGGCACCTCGACACCGAGAAGGAGCGGATCATGGAGCAGATCCTCGCCCTCGGCCGCACCTCCGCCGCCTCGGTCCGCTGACCGCCCGCCCCGCCGCCCGGACCGGAGCCGAACACCGCCGCCATGACACGCAAACGCTGGATACTCGAAGGGCTGCTCGTCGCGCTGATCGCCGCCGCGATCTGGCTGGCCGGCCCGATGCTGCGCTGGGACGAGTCGCACCCGCTGGTCGCCCCCGCCGTGCGCCAGGCGCTGGTCGGCGCGGTGGTCGGACTGTGGGTCGCCACCCTGGCGGTGCGCCGGCTGATGCGCTCGATCAAGGCGCGGCGCGCCAACCGGCGCATGCTCAACGAGCTCGCCCGCAACGAGGAGCTGCTGTCGCTGGCCTCGATCGGCTCCAACGAGGAGGTGTCGGAGCTGGCCGAGCGCTTCACCCAGGCGCTGGCCCTGCTCAGCTCGCGCGCCGGCGGGCGGCGCATGTCCGTCTACGAGATGCCGTGGTACGTGGTGATCGGCCCGCCCGGCACCGGCAAGTCGACCCTGGTCCGCAACTCCGGCCTGCGCTTCCCGCTGGCCAAGGAGATGGGCGTGGTGGCGCTGGAGGGCGTCGGCGGCACCCGCAACTGCGACTGGTGGTTCACCGACGGCGCGGTGCTGCTCGACACCGCCGGGCGCTACACCACGCACGAGAGCAACGAGAGCCTCGACCGCGCCGCCTGGGGCGGCTTCCTCGACCTGCTCAAGCAGCACCGGCCGCGCCGGCCCATCAACGGCGTGGTCGTCGCCCTGTCGCTCGCCGACCTGCTGACGCAGACGCCGGAGCAGCGCGCCTTCCACGGCCGCACCGTGCGGGCGCGCATCAACGAGCTGACCCAGCGCTTCGGCATCGCCATCCCGGTCTACGTCATGTTCACCAAGGCGGACATGATCGCCGGCTTCACCGAGTTCTTCGACGACATGCCGCAGGCCGAGCGCGAGCAGGTGTTCGGCACCACCTTCCCGCTGCAGACCGAGGGCAGCGGCACCGCCCTGCTGCTCGACGCGCGCGAGCAGTTCGACGCCCTGGTGCAGCGCCTCAACGCCTCGCTGCTGCGCCGCCTCGACGAGGAGCGCGACCCGGCGCGCCGCGCGCTGATCTTCTCGTTCCCGCAGACCTTCGCCCTGCTGCGCGAGCCGCTGATCGACACGCTGTCGGAGATCGCCCGTCCCAGCCGCTACGACGCCGCCTGCATCCTGCGCGGCGTCTACTTCAACAGCGCCACCCAGGAAGGCACGCCGATCGACGGCATCGCCCGCCTGTCCGGCCCCAGCTTCGGGCTGAACCGCACCCTGCCGGCGGCGGCCGGCGAGCCGCGCACCTTCTTCATCAAGCGGCTGCTGAGCGACGTGGTGTTCCGCGAGGCCGACCTCGCCACCGTCGACCAGAAGCTCGAGCGCAACCTGATGCTGCGCCAGTGGGGCGGGGTGGCGGCCGGTGTGGCCTGCGTGCTGGCGGCGGCGTCCCTGTGGTCGGTGAGCTACGCCACCAACCGCGCCGACCTCGACACCATCGAGGCGGAGGTCGGCCAGTTCAACGCGGCGATGCCGCCGCCGACCGAGCGGGCGGCGGGGGCGCTGGCGCCGGCGCTGCAGGCGCTGGACCGCGCGGACGACGTCTACGGGACGGACTACAGCATCGTCCCGCTGCTCTCCAGCTTCGGCCTCTACCGCGGCCTCAGCGTGGCGCCGGCCTTCGACGACGCGCGCCTGCGGCTGCTGCAGAGCCAACTCCTGCCGCGCATCACCGAACGCATCGGCAACCAGGTGGCGGAGAGCGGCGGCAACCTCGACCGGCTGAAGCAGGCCCTCGAGATCTACCTGATGCTCGGCTCGCCCGACAAGCTGGACCCCGACCGCCTGCGCGGCTGGATCGTCAGCGACTGGGAACAGACGTACGGCTACGACCCGCAGCGGCTCGCCACCCTGACCAAGGCGCTGGACGACCTGCTGGCGAACGCGCCGATGCCGCCGCAGCGCATCGACCCGGGCCTGGTCGCCCGCGCCCGCGGCGCGCTCAACCGCATCACCGTGCCGGAGCAGATCTACGCCCAGCTGAAGGCGGAGGCCGCCAACGCGGCGCTGCCGCCCTTCGACCTGATCGCCTCGCTGGGCCAGGGGGGCCAGCACAGCTTCTGGCCGCTGCACGGCAGCGCCGACCGGCTGACCATCCCCGGCCTCTACACGCGGCGTGGCCTGACCCAGTTCTTCGCCCCCCGCCTGCCGGCGCTGATGGGCATCCTGTCGGAGGACGAGTGGGTGCTCGGCCAGTCCGCCGCCGCCAACCCCGAGCAGCTCAAGGAGGTGACCCAGCAGGTCGTGACCCTCTACGTGCGCGACTACATCGCCCACTGGGAGGGCATGACCAAGGCGCTGGACGTCGCCGTCTTCGACGATTTCGAGACGGCGGCCGACCTGCTCGGCACCTTCGGCGGCAGCGCCTCGCCGCTGGTGACGGTCCTGCAGGCGATCAACGAGAACACCGACCTGGACTCGCCGTTCGCCGTGCCGGCCGCCGCGACCGCCACGGCGGCGGCCGGCGGCGCCGGCGCGTCGTCCGGCGCGGCTGCGGCGCCGGCGCCGGGCGGCGCCTCGGGCGCGCTCGGCCGGCTGGTCGGCGCGGCCGCCTCGGCCGCCGCCAAGGCGGAGCCGCAGCTCCTGCCGGAATGGCCGGGCACCGCCATCCGTCGGCATTTCGCCACGCTCAACACGCTGACCGCCGCCTCGGCCAGTGCCTCGCCGCCGGTCAACGGCATGGTGGCCGACATCGGCGCCGTCTATGGCCTGGTGGTGCAGATCCAGTCGTCGAGCAGCCCGAGCACCGCCGCCCTGCAGTACGTCACCCGCCAGGTCGGCAACGACGACGCGCTGGCCGCGCCGACGGGGCTGGGGGCCGCGCGGCCGGTCACCCTGGTGCGCTCGCTCGGCAGCGACCCCATCGCCTCCCTGCGCAAGACGGCGGCGCTGGCGCCGCAGCCGGTGCGGATGTGGCTCGACAACCTCGCCTCGAACACCTGGGAGGTGATGATGCGCGAGGCGTTGAGCGAGGTCGACACGCTCTACGGCCAGACCGTGCGGGCGTCGTGCCAGCAGACCATCGCCGGCCGCTATCCCTTCATGCGGACAGCCAGCGACGAGGTGACGCCGGAGGATTTCGGCGCCTTCTTCAAGCCGGGCGGCACCATCGACTCCTTCTTCGGCCAGGTGCTGGCGCCGTTCGTCAACACCAAGACCTCGCCCTGGACGGTGGCGCGGGCGGGCGGCCAGAACCTCGCCATCGACCCCGGCGCGCTGCGCGCCTTCCAGAGCGCGGCGCAGATCCGCGACCTCTATTTCCGCATGGGGCAGGCGACGCCCGGCGTCGAGTTCTCCCTGAATCCGGTGTTCCTCGACGCCGAGGTGACGGAGTTCACGCTGGAATACGGCAACACCCGCATCGTCAACCGGCACGACCCGCAGCGCAGCCGCAAGCTGGCGTGGCCGGCGACCGACGGGAGCAACTCCGTGAAGATCAGCTTCGTCACCGCCGACGGGCGGCGGGTGTCGCAGGCTACCGAGGGACGCTGGGCATGGTTCCGCATGCTCGACGGCCACGCGGTGACGCCGGCGCCCAGCGGCAACCGCTTCCGCATCGCCTTCCAGATCGACGGGCTGAAGGCGGTCTACGACATGACGGCGGCGAGCGCCGTCAACCCCTTCCTGTTCGACGGGCTGCGCGGCTTCGCCTGCCCGAACGCCCTGTGAGCGGCGGTCCGGTGAATGGCGGCCCCGCCAGCGCGGACCCCGTCGGCGCGGGGTTGGCGGACGAGGGCACGGCACCGCTCGGCCTGTGCGGCAAGCTGCCCGACCAGGGCGACTTCGTGCGCTACGGCCTGGACGGCGCGTTCTGCCGGCCGTGGGAGGCGTGGGTCGCCCGCTGGCTCGGCGCCGCGCGCGACGCGCGCGGCGAGCGGTTCGACGACCTCTGGCTGATGGCGCCGTCCTGGCGCTTCGCCGTGGCGGCCGGCGTCGCCGGCCCGGCGGCCATGGCCGGCGTCCTGGTCGCCAGCCGCGACCGGATCGGCCGGCCCTTCCCGCTGACCGTCGCCGCTCCGCTGTCCGCGGGAGCCGACCTGTCGGCGGTGCCCGCGGCGTGGGAGGGGCGTCTCGCCGCCGCCGAGGCGCTGGCCGCGGCGGCGCTCGCCGGCAAGCTGGCGAGCGATGCGCTGGTCGAGGCGGTGGCGGCGCTGGCCGCGCCGCCGCTGCCCGCGCCGCCGGCGGCGGCGGGGACGGCCGACGGGCTGCTGCGCCTCGACCTCGCGCCCGACGCACCGGTGGCGTCGGGCTACGGCGCCGCCCTGGCCATGGCCTTCGGCCGCCCCAGCCTGTGGTGGCGGGCGGGAGCCCTGGCGGCGCCGCCGGTTCTCGCCGTCGCCGCGGCGCTGCCGGCGCCGGATGCGGCGGCCGGCCTGTTCGTGCCGGCGCCCGGCGGGGCGGCGGTGCCGGACGGACCTGCCGCCGCCCCCGTGGTCCCGGACGCCGATGACGAGCCCGGTTGACCTGCACGCGCCGTCGGCCGCGCTCGCCGCCTTTCTCGCCGGCGGCACGCCGGCCGAGGCGCTGTGCGACGGGCTCGGCCGCTGGCTCGCCGCCGATGCGGCGCGGGCGGCGCCCTACCGCGGCTGGCTCGCCCGCCAGCGCGCCGCCGGGCGGCTGCCGCCGGCGCTCTACGCGCGCCTCGCGGCGCTCGCCGGCGACGCCGGGCCGGACCCCGTCGCCCGGGGCGCTCCGCCGCGGCTGCGGCCGGGGCTGCTGCTGGCCGAGCGCTGGGTGATCGAGGGGCTGCTCGCCGAGGGCGGCATCGCCGCGGTCTACGCCGCCCTCGACCTGACGCGGCCGCGCCGGGCCGAGGACGCGGTGGTCGCCCTGAAGGTGGTGCACCGCGGCGGCCGGGAGGAGGCGGCCCACCTGCTGGAGCACGAGGCCGGCGTCGTCCGCCGGCTGCGCCAGCGCGGCCTCGCCGGCAAGGCGGTGACCGCCATCGCCGGCGTGTCCTATCATGACGGCCTGCCCTTCCTGGTGATGGAACGCCTCAAGGGGGAGACCCTGCAGGCCCGCCTGCGGCGGCTCGCCGACGGCGTGCAGCCGCGGGATCCCGTGACCGGCGGGCTGCCGCTCGCCGAGGCCGCGGCGATCGTCGGCCGGGTCGCCGCGACCCTCGCCTTCGCCCACCGCGAGCGGATCGTCCACGGCGACGTCAAGCCGGCCAACGTCTTCCTCGGCCGCGATGGGGCGGTGACCCTGCTCGATTTCGGCGCGGCCCGCGACCATGGCGAGGACGGGCCGCTGTCGGGCGTCACCCAGGCCTACGCCAGCCCCCGGGTGCTCGCCGGCGCGGCGCCGGAGGCGGCCGACGACGTCTTCGCCCTGGCGGTCCTCGCCTGCGAGGTGCTGGCCGGCCGCCACCCCTTCGGCCGGCGCGACGCCGCCACGGCGCAGGCCGAGGGTCTCCGTCCGCCGTCGCTGCCCGGTCTGACGCGGCGGCAACGGGCGGTGCTGGCCCGCGCCCTCGCGCTCGGCGACGACGCACGCCGGCCCGACGCCGCCGCCCTGGCCCAGGCCTTCGCCCGGCGCCGGCCGGGGCGCGCCGCGGCGGCGGCGCTGCTGGCCGCCGGGCTGCTGGGGCTGGCGGCGTGGGGGTGGACCGGCTGGGCCGGCGTCACGCCGGACGCCGCCGCGGTCGCCGCCTGGAGCCGCTCCCTGCCCGAGCCGCTCGGCGGGCCACTGCGCGGATTCCTGCACGGTTCCCTGGAGGAGGCCACCGCCGCGGCCGTCGAGGAGGCCGTCGGCGGCGATGGCGGTCCCGATCTCGCGCGGGTCGGCGCCCTGGCGCAGCGGTTCGCCGACCTCTACCCGCAGTCGCCGCTGCCCGAGCGCTGGCGCCGGCAGGCCGCCGAGCGGGCCTTCCGGCAGCTCGTGCGCGACGCCACCGGCCCGGCGGCCGACGCCGTCGCCGTCGGCCACGCCCTGGAACGGCTGGATGGCTTCGTCGGCGGCGGCGCGGATTCCGCCCAGCGGCTCGCCAACGCCGTGGCGCTGGAGCTCGGCGCCGGCACCGATCCCGACCGGAAGGCGCGGCTGCGCGCGGTGGCGGCGGAGCTGTTTCCCGACGATCCGCGCTTCTCGCTGCCCCCTGTGCAGGAACCTGCACAGCCACCCCGACCGGGTGCCCCCTGAGGCGTGCGGATTGCTGCACAGCTTTCCCGCGGACCACCCCCCGCCAAGCATCGGAACGGCGCAATCGCCCGCTTTCCAAGCTCTGGCACGGTCATTGCTAAGTATGAGGCGGGCAGACACCCTTCACATCGGCAGAGAGGAGAGACTTCCATGGCTCTGAACGCTTATCTAGCCATCACCGGCGCCAAGCAGGGCAACATCACCAAGGGCGCCTCGACGGCCGACAGCATCGGCAATAGTTATCAGGAGGGACACGAAGACCAGTCGATGATCTTCGCGTTCAACACCAACATGACGGTGCCGCGCGACCCGCAGAGCGGCCAGCCGACCGGCGCGCGCGTGCACGAGCCGGTGCGCATCACCAAGCAGGTCGACAAGGCGTCGCCGCTGCTGTGCCAGGCGCTGGCCTCCGGCGAGACCCTGAGCGACATCACGCTGGAGGTGTTCCGCACCTCGGCGACCGGCCAGATCGAGAAGTTCTACACCGTGAAGTGGACCGACGCGATCCTGGTGCGCCACTCCTACGCCACCGAGCTGACCCTCAACGCCGAGACCAGCGCGCTCCCCAACCTGGAGGTGATCGAGTTCACCTACCGCAAGGTCGAGTGGACCCACGAGAAGGCCGGCACCTCGGGCTCCGACGACTGGCGCTCGCCGGCGAAGTGATGCCGGAGCTCCGGCGGGGCCGCCGCGCCGGCCCCGCCCGACGCTTCGGCAATGCTGAAGTGTAAGTGCAGAACTATTCGATTTTTCCGCATCGGCAATGTTGGCATCGTGGGTCATCCATCCACGGAGGACGCCATGCCGATCATCACCGTCTCGCTGACCGCCACCGCCGACCCGGCCCTGTCCGCGCGCATCGCCGAGACCGTCACCGGGTTGACGCAGCGCCACCTGCGCAAGGACCCCGCCGTCACCGCGGTGGCCATCCATTACCTCGACCCCGCCCACTGGTTCGCCGGCGGCCGGTCGCTCGCCGAGCAGGGGACGGCCACCGTCTGGCTCGACATCAAGGTGGTGGACGGGACCAACACCAAGACCGAGCTGGCCGACTATCTCGCCGCCGTCTTCGCCGCCTTCGACCGTCTCCTCGGCGGCATCCATCCCGAAAGCTACGTCCTCGTCCACGAGGTGCCGGCCGCGGCCTACGGCTACGGCGGCAAGACGCAGGAGTTCCGTTTCGTCAGCGGGCGGATGGAGCGCAACGCGGCGTGATCCACCTTGCCCTCCCCGCTTTGCGGTGGAGGGCAAGGCTTCCGCCCTTGCCGTCGGCGGACCGGAGATCCGCCCGTCACGCCAGCGCCTCCCGGAACCTGACGATGCCGGCCAAGCTTCCGGTGGGTGGCCGGCCACGGCACGATCCGTCTTGACGGCGCCGTCGTGGCTGTGCACGATCATGCGCGGAGGTGCATGATGATGCCTGTTCTTGCCGCCGACCGCCAGGCGCAGATCCTCGACCGGCTGAAGCGCGACGGACGGGTGCGCGCCGCCGAGCTGGCCGACGCCTTCGCCACGTCGGAGGACACGATCCGCCGCGACCTGCGCGACCTCGCGGCGCGCGGGCTGTGCCGGCGGGTGTACGGCGGCGCGCTGGCGACGTCCCCCGCCGGCATCCCGGCCCGCGACCGCGCCGGGCAGGCTCCGGGCCGCAAGAGCGCCCTGGGCGCCGCGCTGGCGGGGCTGGTGCGGCGCAACCAGCTCCTGTTCATCGACGCTGGCACGACCAACCTGGCCGCCGCCGCCCATCTGCCCGAAGGGCTGGGGCTGACGGTGGCGACCCACGATCCCGCCATCGCCGCCGCCCTGTCCGGGCGCGGGGACGTCGACCTCCTGCTGGTGGGCGGGCGGGTCGACCCGCACGTCGGCGCCGCGCTGGGCGCCGGCGCCGCCCGCGAGATCGCCGCCATGAGCCCGGACCTCCTGCTGCTCGGCGCCTGCGCCCTCGACGCCGGCGCCGGGCTCGCCGCGTTCCATTCGGAGGACGCCGCGATCAAGCGTCTGCTGGTGGAGCGCGCCGGCGCGGTGGCCGTCGCCGTCCTCAACGAGAAGCTGGGAACGGCGGCCCCCTTCACCGTCTGCGCCGCCGACCGGCTGGCCGACGTCGTCGTCGAGGCCGACGCGCCGGCGGCGGCGGCCGCGGCGCTCGCCGCCGCCGGACCGCGCCTCCACCGCGCTTCCCCCGCCAACGACCGGAGTTGACCGATGCGCCTGGCCCACGTCGCGCTGTGGACGCGCGACCTCGACAACTCGGCCCGCTTCTGGGCCGACCATTTCGGCGCCGAGATCGGCGCGCCGTACCGCAGCGCACGCCGCGAGGGGTTCGTGTCGCGCTTCGTCCGGCTGCCGGGCGGGGCGGCCATCGAGCTGATGACCGGCCCCTGGGTGGAGGAGCCGGACGCGGCCGAGCGGTCCGGCTGGGCCCACGTGGCGGTGGCGGTCGGCTCGGCGCCGGCGGTGGACGCGCTGGCGGCGCGGCTCGCCGCCGCCGGGCTGCTGGTGTCGCCGCCGCGCACCACGGGGGACGGCTTCTACGAGGCGGTCGCCCAGGCGCCGGACGGCGCGCTCGTCGAGATCACGGCATGAGCGGGAGCGCCGCCGCCGCTCCGGCGGCGCCCCGCCGCCCCTGGCCGGCCCGCCTCGCCACCACCGTCGTCTTCCTGATCAACGGCCTCGGCATCGGCGCCTGGGCGGCGGCGCTGCCGCGGTTCAAGGGGCAGCTCGGCCTCGGCGACGGCGACCTCGGCCTGGTCCTGGTGAGCTTCGCGGCGGGCGCCGTCGTCGCCATGCCGGCCGCCGGGATCGCGGGATCGCGCCTGCGCACGGGACCGGTGACGGGAGCCTGCGCGCTGGCCTTCGCCGCGCTGCTGGCGGTGCCGGCCTTCGCGCCGTCGCTGGCGTCGCTGTGCCTGGCCGCCGCCCTGGTCGGGCTGGCGAACGGCGCGGTGGACGTCCTGATGAACGCCCACGCCAGCGGCATCGAGCGCCGCTGGGGCCGCCCGATCATGTCGTCGTTCCACGCCGCCTTCAGCGCCGGCGGCGCCGTCGGCGCGCTGGCCGGCGGCTGGATCGGGGCGGTGCGGGCGGACGCCGGGCTGTGGGGGCCGGCCGTCGCCGGCGTGCTCCTCGTCCTCCTCGCGGGCCGCGCGCTGGGCCCCGGCGACCGGGCGGCGGGCGGCGCCCCGCTGGCGGTGCCCGGCCGGCCGCTCATGGCCCTGGCGGCGCTCGCCTTCCTGTGCATGATGATCGAGGGGGCGGTGGCCGACTGGAGCGGGGCCTATCTCGCCGGGGCCGGCGTGACGCCGGGGCTGGTCGCCGCCGGCTACGCCGCCTTCTCCCTGTGCATGCTCGCCGGGCGCCTCGTCGGCGACCGGGCGGTGGAGCGGCTGGGCGCCCGCCGGACGGTGCGGGGCGGCGGCGCGCTGGCCGCCGCCGGGCTGGCCCTCGCCGTCCTGGCGCCGGGCCTGGCGAGCGGGATCGTCGGCTTCGGCCTGGTCGGCATCGGCCTCGCCAACGTGGTGCCGGCCGTCTTCAGCCTGGCCGCCCGCGCCGCGGCGTCGGCGCCGGCCGGCGTCGCGGCCGCCGCGACGGCCGGCTATGCCGGCTTTCTCAGCGGCCCGGCGATCCTCGGCGGCGTCGCCGCCCTGGGCACCCTGCGCTGGTCCATCGCCCTGCTGGCGCTGGCCGCCCTCGCCCTCGCCCTGCTGGCGCCGCGGACGGCGCCGGCACCGCGCTGAGCGGACCGCGCGAAACGCCTTCCCCGGGGCGACCGGCGGGCTTTCGCACGCCGCGCCCCGGAGCCCGCCGGTCCGGCTGCTCGCGTTCCGTGACGGCGCGGCGTCGGGCGGTGTAGGATCGCCCGGGTGTCCCCGCGCGGATTCCCGTTCCGTCCCCCCTCCTTCCGGTTGCCCGGATGACCCGATCCAGTCCAGAGACGGCGGTGCCGATCCGCTTGAGCCGCGTCCAGGTGGTCGCCCTCTCCACGGCGGCGGCCGTGCTGTTCCTCGCGTTGACGGCCGGCGCGATGTACGCGGGCTGGGCGCCGCCCGCCGGCGACCTGCTGGCCGGGCCGCCGCTGGCGATCCAGGTGCTGGTCGGCGGCGGCGGCGGGCTCGTCCTCGGCGCGCTCGCCGGCGAGGCGTGCCTGCGCCTCGGCGCGCTGGAAGGGCTGCGCCGCTTCGTCCGGCAGATCCTCGCCGACACGCGGCCGCGCGCCGTGGACGCCGTGTACGTCTCGGTGGCGGCGGGGGTCAGCGAGGAGGCGCTGTTCCGCTTCGTGCTGCAGTCGCTGCTGGGGCTGCCGGGGGCGGCGCTGGTCTTCGCCCTGGTCCACGTCGGCTGGCCGAACAGCCGGGCCAAGCTGGCCTTCACCGCCTTCGTCTTCGCCATGGGCCTCCTGCTGGGGCTGCTGTACGCCTGGGTCGGCCTGGTCGCCGCGATCGCCGCCCACATCGTCTACGACGTCGTGGTCATGCTCCGGCTGATGGCGCGGCTGCGCTGATCCCGCTCTAAATTCAAATGTTTAGAGCAAGATTCACGCTTTTGGCCGGGTCGGCCAAAAGCGATCTTGCTGTAGGCCGTGCCGCTCCGCCTCGTCGATGCCCCGGCGCCACAGCGCGAGCGCCCGATCCGCCCCCAGGCCGAGGCCGCGGGCCAGCCGGTCGAGCCGTTCGGCGAGCGGCCGGTCGTCGGCCGCCGCCTCGACGACGGCGGCGAGCGCGCGGGGCAGCTCGAGCGCGCCGCCGCCGGGCGGCAGGGCGACGTAGCGGCCGTTGACGCGGAACAGGACGGGCGCGCCCGGCGCGGCGTTCCCGCCGTGCCGGGCCGGGGCGCACAGCAGGGGGCGGTCGGGGAAGGAGGGTTCCAGGACGACCGGCCCGCCGGGGCCGGCCAGGCCGGCCGTCAGCGCCACCCGGGTCCAGTCGAACACCGCGTCCCAGCGGGTCGCGGCGCCGGCGGTGCCGGCCAGGAAGATGCGCGCCGCGGCGCCCGCCCGCGGCCAACGTACGGCCCCCGCGTCCTCCCAGGCCCGCGTCCACGCCGCCCAGGTGCCGGCGTCGGCCGGCGTGGCGCGGAGCAGGAGCAGGCGTTCGCCGTCGGCCGGCTCCGGCAGGGGCCGCGGCGCCGCCGCGCAGGCGAGGAGGGCGACCCGCAGCGGCGCGTTGCCGTGGCCGTAGCCGCGGGCGCGGAGGGCTTGGTGGCGGCTGTAGAGGAGCGCGCCGCCGGCCCGCTCCGCGTCCGCTTCGAGGACGGCCTCGCAGGACGGCGGGTCGCCGGCAGCGGGCGGCGCCGGGGCGGCCGGCAGGCCGAGGCGGGCGGCGACGCTGTCCGCGACGAGGATGCGGGTGCCCGGCGCCCACCGGTAGCCCGGCGGCGCCGCGCCGTCGGCGGCGCCCTGGCGCCCGCCGGGCCGCAGGGCTTCCAGGAGGGTGTCGGGGTGCTCCGGCCGCGGCGGCGCCGTGCCGCCGCCGAAGGCGTCGCGCTCCATCGCCGCGGCGAGGATCTCGTGGGTGCCGGCGAGACGGCTCTGGGTGGTCCCGCGCCCCGGCCAAGACGGCCGCGTCCCCGGCGGCGCGTCGAGGCGGGCGAGGGCGCGGGGCAGCGCCTCGGCGTACGGCGTCGGCGAGAACCCGAGGGCGGCGCGGGCGCGGGCGCAGTCGAGCCATGCCGGCGTCCCCGGCGCGTACGGGAAGGCGAAGGGGCCGAGGCCGGCCGCGGCGAGTTCCTCCCGGTCGAGCCAGCGCACCCGTGCCGGCCGGCCACACAGCCGGGCGATCGCCGCGACGTGGCGCTCCAGGGTGACGTCCTCGCTCTGGGCCAGGTTGTAGGGGCCGGGCGGGACCTCCGGGCGCAGGGCGGCGACCAGGCACGCCACCAGGTCGCCGACCCAGAGGGCGCTCAGCCGGTCGGTCGGCGCCGCCGGAATCCGCACCGTCCGGCCCTCCAGGATGCGGCGCGCCACGAAGAATTCGCGGGACACCGGATCGTCCGGCCCCATCAGCGGTGCCACCCGCAGGGCCACCGGCGACAGCACGCCGTTCTCCGCCCGCCACAGCACCCGCTCGCACGCCGCCTTGGCGCCGCCGTAGTCGTGGCCGTCGTCCTCGCGCAGGAGCCCGCCCGCCTCGTCGACGCGTACGGTCGGCGCGCCGCGGTAGACGGCGGCCGTTCCGAGGTGGACGAGACGGCAGGGGCGCTCGCGCAGCAGCCCGGCCAGGAGCTCGGTGTCCCCGCCGCGGTAGGCGACCAGGTCGATCACGCCGGCGAACGGGCCCCGCGCCAGGGCGCGGCGCAGGTCGCCGGCGGCCCGGCGGTCGCCGCGCACCCCGCCGCGGCCGGCGCCGCGGTCGAAGACGACCGGCTGCCACCCGGCGGCGCGCAGCGCCGGGCACAGGCGCCGGCCGATGTAGCCCATGCCGCCGATGACGAGGACGCGGCCGCCGGCCCGCGTCATGGGACGGGACGCGCCGCTAGGGCGCGTCATGGGACGGGACGCGCCGCCGGGGCGCGTCATGGGACGAGGCGCGCCGCCAGGGCGCGGACATGGTCGTCGGGCGTGCGCAGGCGCAGGCCGAACCGGGCGGCGAAGCCGTCGCGCCCGATGCCGGCCGCGGCGTCGCCGACGGCCGCGTAGTAGTCGGCGTCCGGATCGGGGAGTGCTGCGAGGAACGCCTCCGCCTTGTCGCGGCGCAGGACGTTCTGCTCCGCCAGGATCGCGAACAGCGTGCGGTAGGAGACCGGGTGATGGTCGCAGGCGAAGGGCCGCCCGACGGCCTCGGCGAAGGTGCCGACCACGTCGGCCATGCTGCGCGGGACGGGCGCCACCACGTCGAACCGCCGGTTCCACGGCCGGTCGGCCGCGAGCAGGGTGGCCGCCGCGGCGCCGATGTCGGCGACGGAGGTCCAGTGGATCGGCGTGTGCGGCGCGGTCACGCTGACGATGCGTCCGGTGCGCAACGCCTCGGCCGTGACGTAGCGGTCGAGCGTCTCGACGAAGTAGCCGACCCGGGCGATCGTGTGGCCGATGCCGGCGGCGCGGATGAGGGCTTCGATGGCGCCCTTGGTGGCGCAGTGCGGGATCGGCGTGTCGGCGTAGACGACGCTCTGGAACAGGAGGTGGCGCACGCCGGCGGCGGCCGCGGCGGCGACGAACGCCCGCCCGGCGGCGATCTCCTCGTCGAAGCCGGCGGCCGGGGTGGTGACCAGGAAGGCCCGGTCGACGCCCGCGAAGGCGGGCGCCAGCGTGTCCGGACGCAGCATGTCGCCGCCGGCCACGGCGATGCCCTGCGCCCGCAGGGCGGCCGCCGCGGCGCCGTCGGGGCGGCGGGTGAGGGCGCGGACCGGCAGCCCCCGCCGGTGGAGGGCGACGGCCACGCCGCCGCCGCACTGGCCGGTGGCGCCGCTGACCAGGATCACGGGGCCGCCTCGGCCACCGCCGAGGTGTGCGTCGACACGATCCGCCACCCGGCGGGCCGGCGCACGAAGACGTCGGTGAAGCGGTAGCGGCGGACCGCCCGGCCGCCGGGATGGTCGACGCTCAGCCGGGTGAGGCCGACGGCGACCGCGGTGTCGCCGAAGCGGCGCAGCGACACGTCCTCCACCGTGACGGTCATGGCCGTCCCGGCGGGGATCGCCCGCATCGCCTCCAGCACGGCGTCACGGCGGTGGGCCGCCCCTTGCGGGTCGACGTGGACGAGCGACGGGTCCATCAGCCCGGCGAGCGTCGCCGTGTCGTTGCCGGCGAGCCCGTCCATCCACCGCCGCAGGACCGCCGCCACCTCGGCGTCGGCCGGGTGGTCGGCAGGGGGATCAGCGGTGGGATCAGCGGTCGGATCAGCGGTCAGATCGGCGGGCCGCTCGGTGCGGCGCTGCGCATCGGGTCGGAGCGTGGCGGATTCGGGGGGCATCGGTCACCTCGCGTTGCCTCTGGGGTGGCGGCGCCGCACGCCAGGGTCCGGAGCAGGCGGATCGCGTCGTCGCGCTTCAGGTCGCAGTCGCCGGACAGTAGGAAGTCCGACAGCCGCCGGTGCGCGGCCGCCGGCAGCCAGCGCCGCGCCCCGTCCAGCAGCGTCTCGTAGCGCCGCTCGGGGAAGTGCAGGCGGCGGGCCAGGCGCATCAGGCGCCGCCGCCCGGGCCCGTCGACGAGCCCGGCCCGCTCCGCCTCGGCCAGGGCGGCGCGGATGTTGACCAGCGGGACCGACAGCGCCCGGAGGTCGACGGGCGAGTAGGTCATGGCGACCTCGTCGTCGGCGTCGATGACGCCGCGGGCGTACCACTCGTACACCGTGCCGACGCCGACCATGCCGAAGCGGTCGAGCTCGGCCGCCCGCAACGCGCCCATGCTGCTGGCGCCGAAGACGGCTACGCCGGCCCGCAGCGCCGCCAGCACCTCCTTCGGCGACACCGACAGGCTCTGGAAGAAGCGCCCGTCGATGATGGCGACGGCGTCCGGCGGAGACTCGAGCAGGGCGGCGACGTCGCCGCGCCCGACCGGCGGGCGGATCTCGGCGCCGGGCAGCAGGTCGGCGACCCTGTCCCGCGCCAGGCTGGGGCCGACGAACACGACGGTCCGGCTGACGGTCCGGCTGACGGTCCGGCTCATGGCGCGGCCTCCGCGCGGCCGTCGGCCAGGACGCCGCCGGCGGCGCGCCACGCCCTGGCCGCCCGCCAGCCGAAGACGCCGTGGTCGGCCGCCCAGGATTCCGTGCCGGCCGCCAGCACCCGCACCACGGGCATGCCGACGTCCGGCCGCGTCAGGTCGACCATGACGATCCGCTCGACCCCCGCCCCGGCGAGCCGCCCGAGCAGCAGCCGGATGTCGTCGGCGACGTCGGTGTGGACGTGGCTCGGCACGTCGGCGAAGGCGATGCGGCGGCCGGACCGCGCCACGTACCAGTTGGACCGGTCGAGGCGCTCCTTGCGTCGGGCGTGGTGGGCGAAGGCGCCGCCGTCCTCGTCGGGCTGCGCGATGTCCTCGCGCACGCCCTGGATGTCGACGGCGCGGCACTGGGCGACCTCGGTCAGCGCGCGGCGCGCCGCGACCAGCGCGTCGGGGTGGGCGCCCAGCCCGAAATGCGCGAAGGCGTGGCCGGTCGGCGCGTCCTCCGAGACCGTGGCGAAGAACACCGGCACGCCGAGGTCGGAGGTGATGTCGCGCAGCACCACCGCCAGGCCGGCCCGCCGGAAGGCCCGCACCAGCCGGCGCAGCTCGGCCGGCAGGGTCGGCGGATCGACCTCGGGATAGCGGTCGAGATCGTCGGCCGCGCCGCCGCCGGCCCCCGCCGCCCGCGGCAGCAGGCGCGCCAGCAGCTCGGCGAGGCTCCAGGCGTCGCGTTCCACCAGCTCGCACAGCGCGTGGCAGACCGCCTCGGCCACCGTGTTGCCGGCTCCCAGCCCGTTGGTGGAGCCGTAGGTGTAGCAGGGCTGGCCGAACGCCGGGTCGTAGAGGCAGGCCACCGCCTGGGCCGGCACCAGGCAGGGCGCCCCGTCGAGCAGGTCCATCCCCTCCGCCCACGCCAGCGCGGTGTCGTCGCCGTAGTCCGGGTGGAGCCGCATGACGAGCGCCGACGGGTGCAGCACCCGCCGCGCCCGCGCCAGCGCGGCGTAGGAGCCGTGCACCAGCGCCAGCTCCGGCCGCAGCGCGCACAGCCGCTCCAGCGCCTCCATCAGGGCGCCGACCTTGGCGTCGGTCCGGGTCAGGCCCTTGCCGTTGTAGACGGACAGCACGTCGTCGGTGTCGGGCATGACGGCGCCGTAGACCGGCACGCCGATGCGGTCGAGCCCGGTGAGATCGGCCAGGCGCGTCACGCCGAGCCGGCGCATCACCGGGGCGATCCGGCGCAGGGTGACGGCCGGCGCCACCACCCGGTGGGCGCCGGTGCCGGCGTGCTTGGGGGAGGCGGGAAACAGCATGGCGTCAGTCCAGCGGCCAGTGGTGCGCGCCGCCGCCCTCACCGCTGGCGCCCTCACCGCTGCCGCCGTCGCCGATCCCGGCGAGGCTGCGGGCGAGTGCGGCGGCGATGCGGTCGAGCTCGCCGTCGGTGACCGTCAGCGCGGGAAAGAAGGAGAGCCCGTCGGCGAACCCGTAGGCGAGCACGCCGGCGTCGCGCATGCGGGCGTGCAGCGGGCCCGGCGGGGCGGCGGCCGGGTCGGTCTCCACCGCCCACATCAGGCCGAGGCCGCGCACGTCGACCACCCGCCGCCCGTCCCGCAGCGCCGCCAGCGCTGCGCCGAACCGCCGCCCCCTGGCCTCGGCGCGCTCCACCAGCCCCTCGCGATCGATGACGTCGATGCTGGCGAGCGCCGCGGCGCAGGCCACCGGGTGCCCGGCGGCGCTCGATCCGTGGTCGATGCCGCGTCCGGCGCGCAGCAGCGGCCGCGCCACGGCGTCGCTGAACAGGACGGCGCCGAGCGGCTGGTGGCCCGCGGTGATCCCCTTGGCCAGCAGCAGGATGTCCGGCCGCAGCCCGCTGTGCTCGCAGGCGAACCACCGGCCGGTGCGGCCGAAGCCGGTGGCGACCTCGTCCACCACCAGGAGGACGCCGTGCCGCCGGCACAGGCGGGCCGCCCCGCGCAGGAAGCGGTCGGGCAGGGCGATCACCCCCGCCGACCCGAGCACCGGTTCCAGCACCAGCGCCGCCACGCCGTCGCCGCGCGCGCTGAGGACGGCGGCGAGCGCGTCCAGCGCGCGCGCCGCCGGATCGCCGGCCGCCGCGCCGCCGCGCGGCGGTGGCACGGGCGTGGGCAGCGGCGTGAGGGCGCCGACGCCGGGCCCATAGGGTTCGGCGGGCATCAGCCCGCTCATCCCCATGCCGCCGAAGCAGGACCCGTGGTAGGAGCGGTCGAGGTACAGGATCTCGCGCCGCCGCGCGCCGGCGGCGTCGAAGTGCAGGCGGGCGAGCTTGATGGAAAGGTCGGCGGCCTCCGATCCCGTCGCCGTGAAGAAGACGTGCGCCAGGTCGCCGGGCGTCAGGTCGAGGAGGCGGCGGCCGAGCGCCAGGGCCGGCTCGTGGCTGACCATGCCGAACAGGCCGCCCGCCGGCAGCCGCCGCACCTGCGCCGCCATGGCCTCGGCGATGGCGGGGTGGCCGAGGCCGCAGTGCGCGCTCCACACGCCGCCGGCGGCGTCGATGAAGGTCCGCCCGCGCGTGTCGCGCACCGTGCGGCCCTCGCCGTCGCTCAGCACGACCAGCGCCGGGGCGGCCGCCGGCGGCGTGAAGGGGTGCCAGACCGGCACGGTGGTGCGGCGCCGCGGCTCGCACAGGTAGAGGGCGCGGCCGGCGGTGACGCGGGCGACCGTCTGCGGCTGGCGGCGCCGTTCGACCACCGCGAATCCGGCCTCGGCGAGCAGCCGGTCGAGCTCGCAGCCGTCGAGGCGGGCGAAGGTGGAGGCGCCGAGATGGCGGCTCGGCCGGCGGCCGGGCACGAAGAACTGGCAGTCGAAATTCCACCACCAGTGCCGGCGGTCCTCGGTGAACTTCGCGCCGTAGACCGTGAGCACGGTGGAATCGCCGAGCGGCAGCTCGACGACGTCGAGCGCGCCGTCCAGCGCCGCCACCTCGGCGTCGCCGAGGTCGAGGAAGTCGAAGGCCAGGGCGCCGGTCTCGGCGAGGTGGCGGCGGGCCCGCCCGAAGAAGGCGAGGCGGTCCTCGGCGGTCGGCAGGAAGGTGAAGGCGGAGCAGAGGATCAGGTCGAAGTGCCCGTCGAGGTCGAAGGAGGCGGCGTCGCCCTCCACCAGCCGCACCCGGGCCGCCGCCTCGGGCGGCAGCGCGGCGGCGTGGCGCTCCATGCGTCCCAGCATGTCGGCCGAGCGATCGAGGCCGACCACCTCGGCGCCGCGTTCGGCCAGCCGCAGGCCGACCCGCCCGGTGCCGCAGCCGACGTCGAGCACCCGCCGGCCGTAGGCGGCGGCCAGCGCCGCGTACTCGTCGAGGTCGCCCGCGTAGCCGTGGGTGACGACGTCGTAATAGGCGGCGAGGAAGCCGTCGTAGATGCTGTCGTGGCAGGTCACCTCGGCGTCGCTGGCGGCGATGCGGGCGAACGGGCCCCAGAAGCGCGGCGGGGCGGTGGTCGCATGGGGTCCACTCATGGCGCGGGCACTCCCTCGTGGGCGGCGCTCAGCAGGGCGGCGAGGTAGAGCTCCTCGCCGAGCGACAGGCCGAGCCGGTTGGCCAGCATGTGCAGGTGCCGCAGCAGGACGTCCTCCGGCGTTGCCCCGAGGCGCCCGTCCGCGTGCAGCGCCGTCAGCCGGGCCGCCGCGCCGCGCAGGGCGGCGATCCACGGGCTGCCGGCCCAGGCGCCGCGCACCAGCCCCGCCGCCTGGCGCAGCGTGTCCCGCGCCGGGTCGCGGCGCGCCCCGACGGGCGGCAGGCCCATCGCCGCGAAGGGGGCCGGCCCGAGGAACCGGTCCGCCTCGGCGGCCCAGCGGGCCGCCATGCGGGCCGACCCGATCCCCGGCGCGGCGCAGCCCAGCAGGGACGCCGCCAGCAGCAGCGCCGCCACGTCGAGCCGCGCCGCCGGCGCCTCCAGCCAGCGCGGGATCGCCGCCAGGGCGAGCCGGCTCGCCGTCTCGAACAGCCCGTGGGTCAGCGCGCGCGTCGCCGGGCCGCCGTACTCCTCCGACTCCCAGCGGTAGGGGCGCGTCTGCACGCACGGGGCGGAGACGTACGGCTCCGCCGCCTCGTCCTCGACGCCGGCCGCCGCGGCACGGGCGGCGATCGCCGCGGCCTGCGCGCGGTAGGCGTCGGCGTCCGCCGCCGCGGCGCCGGCGGGGCGGCGCAGGAACGCTTCCAGCGCGGCGCGCGCCCGGCGCTCGACGGCTGCGCGTTCCGCTCCGGCGGCGGGCCGGATGCGCAGCCGGACGTGCGGCCCGCCGTTCCAGTAACGGACGAAGAAGGCGCCGTCCGCCGCACCGGAGGCCGACAGCCGGGCGAGCAGCGGCCCCACCGCCTCCACCAGCAGGCGGTCGGCGTCGCCGCCGTGGAAGACGTGCAGGGACAGCCAGCGGCCGTCGTGGTCGTCGTGGTCGTCGCCGTCGTCGGCCGCGGCGGCGGTGGACGGGGCCGGCGGAAACGCCGTCATGGTGCGCCTCCCCAATAGGCTTCCAGCAGGACCTCGCTGGCGTGCCGTCCGCCGTCGCGCGCCAGGATCATCTCCTGCGGACCCGGCGCCATGGCGGTGACGGTGACGGGATGGTGCGACTGCGCCAGGAAGCGCTGGAGCAGCCGGCACGCGGTCGGATCGTCGAAGTCCACGTAGAAGGGCTTGTAGCGCCGCTTCAAGTTGGCGAGGCTGCCGAGCCCGGCGACCATGTCGCGGACCGACAGCGGCGTCACGAACACCCGGCGCGGCAGGTCGAGGCGGCGCGCCCAGCGGCGGATCGCCAGGAAGGCGTCGAGCGGCGGCCGCCGCCCGGCGACCGGCGGGAAGTCGGGGCCGGGCGGGATGCGCCAAGTCTCGCGCATCAGCACGAGGTCGCCGAGCCGCAGGGCCGGGAAGCGGCGCGCCCGCTCGCCGGCCGGCCCGGCACGGCTCTCCAGCAGGTCGACGAGGGTGAACTCGGGGATCACCCCGGGACCGAAGGTGGCGAGGATGCGGTAGAGCGACGGCGTCAGGTGCGGCGCCATCGGCCCGCTGCGCAGGAGCAGGACGCGCCGGCCGGTCGCGTCGTTGCGCAGGGTCGCACCGCCCGTTTCCGGATCGGCCGCCACCGACAGCGCCCGCCACGGCACGGCGGCGCCGTCGGGCGGCGCCACGGCCTCGCCCGGATAGACCAGCACCGACGCGGTCAGCGGCTCGGCCACCTGGACCGTCTCGCCGAACACCGCGGCGATCTGCACCAGCTCGGCGTCGGGGCACAGCGCCGCCAGCGCCCGCCCGGCCTGCCGGCGCAGCCGCGCGGTGTCGCCATCGAACAGCCGGCCGTCCAGGAACCGTCCGAAATAGGTGCCGTAGCCGGAGACGATCTGGTTCACCACCAGCCGGGCCGTCCCGCCGGCCCCGTTCGGGCGGGCGGCGCCGTCCGGCCGCAGGATCTGGCCGAAGCAGCCGATCCCCGGCGGGGCCGGGCACGACCAGTGCGCCATGCCCTGCGCCGCCGCCCGCTCGAACAGGGCCGGCGGGACCGTCACCGATCCGTCCGCCGCCGGCGCCAGGCCGAGCAGCGCGTCGACCAGCGCGGTCCGCGCCGCGACCACCGCCGCGCCCGCGTCGTCGGACGTCGCCGGCGCGCCCGCCCGCAGCGGGTCCCAGGGCACCGCCCGCATCCGCTCCAGGTGCGGGCGGTAGGCGTCGGCGTAGAAGGCGTGGAGGAAC
Organism: Azospirillum sp. ST 5-10; assembly: GCF_051225715.1. NCBI lineage: Bacteria > Pseudomonadati > Pseudomonadota > Alphaproteobacteria > Rhodospirillales > Azospirillaceae > Azospirillum > Azospirillum sp. ST 5-10. The sequence goes on along the minus strand of NZ_JBPJSP010000003.1, from coordinate 153,803 downwards.
CGGGTCAGCGGCACCGGCGGCGCGGCGGCGCCGTAGCGTTCGCGGTGGAACGCGTCGACCAGCCGCCGCAGCGCGAGCCGGCCGTCGAACAGCGTCATCGCCCCGGCCAGCAGCGACAGCGCGTCGCGGCACCCGGCCAGCGCCGGCCGCGACAGCGCGAACGCGCCGGCGACGCCGACATCGTGGCGCACCGCGTGGAGCGGCCCGTCGGCGCCGGCGCAGGCTGCCGCGCCGGCCGCCGCCAGGGCGTGGTCGACGGCGGTCGTCACCGCCGCCAGGGTCGGCGCCGCATCCTCGGGCCGGCGGGCGGCGGCGAGCGCGCGGCAGCCGGCCTCGGCCTCCGCCGCCGCCGTGGCGAGGGCGCCGCCGGCCTTGCCCGCCGCGGCCAGGGCGCCGGCCAGCGCCGACAGGGCGTCCGGCCGGTCGGCGCCGACCGCCAGATGCGGCCCGAGCAGGCCGGTCGCCCGCAGCCGCCCGACGTACGCCAGCGCGTCGCCGGCCGGGACGCGGCCGCCGAGGGCGTCGGCCAGGGCCCGGGCGAGCTCCGCCGCGGCGAGCGGGCCGCGGTCCGCCAGCACGGCCATGACCGCCGCCACCGCCGGGCCGGAGGGGAGCCAGGAGAAGGCCTCGTCGACGAACGGGACGGCCCCGTCGGCCCCGTCTGATGCGTCGATGCGGTGGACGAAGAGGACGGTCTCGCCGTCGTCGTGCGCCGTCGCGTTGACGGCCAGGGGCAGGTCGGCGGCGGCGAGGGCTGCCGCACGCACCCGCTGGGCGATGCGCGCGGCGACCGACACCACGCCGTTGCCGGTGACGGTGCCGCCGCCGTCGAACCCCGCCCAGCCGTCGCCGAACGGCACCGCGGCCGTGCCGGTGAAGGTGCTGAACGGGCTCGTCTTGGTGGCCATGCGGTAGAGGTAGGCGGTGGCCGTGTCCTCGATGCGCCGCACCCGGCGCGTCCGCGTGCCCCCGTCGCCGAGCGCCTCGTCGAGATCGGCGTGCAGGGCGGGGTTGGTGAACAGCAGCCCGAGGCGGAAGTCGGCGCGCCGGAACAGCGCGCGCAGCCGGCGCGCGCTCGCCGCCTCGTGCCCGCTCCAGGCGCGCCCGAGCTCCGCGGCCAGCGCGTCGCGCCGGGCGAGTGCCGCCCGCCAGCGTTCCAGGGCGTCGGCCAGGGTCGGATCGGTGCGGAGATCGCCATCACCATCGCCGTCGCCGGTCACGGGGCGGTCGTTGAACACGGCGCGCTTGAGGCGGAGCAGCGCGTGGCGCCGGCGGTCGTCCGCAAGGCCGCCGATCCGGCGGTGCAGGCGCTCGCACAGCGGCGCGCGGGCGTCGGCCAGGGCCGCTTCCGCGGCGTCGAGGGCCGCCGCCGTCCGCGCCAGGGCGGGCGCGGCCAGGCCGTCCAGGGCGTCGAAGCGGCCCATGGCGACCCGCAGCAGGGCGCAGCCCAGGTCGGCCGGTCGGCGCTCAGGGCGCGGCATGGAGGGGCAGGCTCAGGTGACGGTCGGCGTCGTCGCGGTGGAGGATCCGCATGGCGGCGAGCCGGTCGAGGAAGGCGTCGATCTCCGCGGCGGCGGCCCGTCCGGCGAACGCGTGGTGGATCTCCCGGCGCGGGCGGGCGGCGTCGCAGAAGAGGAAGATGGCGGCCTGCAGGCCGGTCAGCGTCACCTCGATCCCGTCGCCGCCGCGCCGGTCGGCGATCACCACGGCGTCGGGGCCGCCGGTGCAGGTCAGCAGGTCGGGGCGGTGGGCGTCGCGCCAGGCGCCGACGGCGGCGATGAAGCGCTCGCGCGCCGCCGCCAGCGCCTGGTCGGCGTGCTGCGGGTGGTCGTAGTCGAAGAAGCAGGCGAGCGCGCCGAGGTCGGCGGCGGCGGTGGGGAACATGGCGTGATAGAGCGGCTGCGGGCGGATGTTGGCGATGCCGAACGCCGCCGGGTCGCGCCAGTAGACGCTGAAGCGCTGGAGCACCATCGGCCCGACCTCGGCCGCCATGGGCGGCGGCAGATGGTGCAGCGAGGGCAGCAGCGCGGTCATGCGCTCGTAGTGCTCGGCCCGCTCGCCGGGGATGGAATGGATGATGTTCCAGACCGCGTGGATGCGGTGCTCGGCCAAATAGCGCAGCGTCTGGATCTGCCGGATGGCGCTGACGCCCTTGGCCATCAGGCGCAGGATGTCGTCGTCGAAGCTCTCGATCCCGACCTGCACGGCGACCACGCCGGCCTCGGCCAGGATGCGGGCGTGGCGGCGCGTCAGGTTCGACTTGATCTCGTAGAACAGCGAGACGTCCGGCCCGCCGGCGCGCCGCAGCCGCGCCAACTCCGGCAGCAGCGTGTCGTAGTAGCGGTGGTCGAGGATGTTGTCGCTCATGTAGTAGTCGGCGAAGCCGTAGCGGCGGGCGGCCGACAGCATTTCCCGCAGTGCGCGCTCCGGCGACTTGCGCCGGTAGGCCATGGCCGGGATGCCGCAGAAGCGGCAGGCGTTCTTCTCGCCGTACCAGCACCCGCGCGACTGCTCGAGGTAGATGCGCGGCCGCACGCCGCGGTCGAGCAGGGGGGCCACGGCGGCGAAATACTCCCCGTAATCCGGCTCCGGGGTCGCGTCGAGGTCGGGCGTCAACGCCGGGGCGGCGCCGTCGACCCCGTCCGCCGTGCGGAACAGCAGCCCCGGCACGCCGGCCCGGCGGACCGCCTGCGGCCCCAGGCGGATGGCGCGCACCACGTCGGCGATGGTGCGGTCGGCCTCGCCGTCGACGACGTAGTCGAGTTCCGGGAACGCCCGCAGCATTTCCCGCCCCATCGGCCCTTCGCAGGACGCGCCGCCGAAGAGGATGGCGACGTCCGGCCGCACCGCCTTGATGCGCCGGGCGAGCGCCAGCGACGACAGCGTCTGCTGGAAGGTCAGCGAGAAGCCGACGATGTCGTAGCGCTGCCACGGCACGGTGTCGATCAGCCGGGCGAGGAAGCGGTCGGCCGCGTCGATCAGTCGCTCCCAGCCGTCCGTCCGGGTGCCGTCCGGCCCGCCCGGGGCGACCGCCTCGGCCAGCCGCGCGGCCGCCGCCGACCGGCCGGAGCCGAAATAGAGCGGCGAGAACACCAGCTCGCTCGCCTGGTCCACCGACAGCCGGTCGTAGACCGGGACGTCGCACAGGGGCCCGGCCGCGTGCAGGTTCGCGTGGAGCGTGTCGCAGGGCAGGCCGGCGCCGTCGAGCACCGCCTTGAGGAGCCCGAGCGCCATGCTCGGCAGGTTGAGGTTCGCCCAGGGCATCTGCACCAGCAGCACCCGGCGTCCCGGCGGCCCGCCGTCGCGGGCCTCTGCCGCGGCGTGGGCCATCACCCGCCCCCCGGCAGCTTGCGGTGCAGCGGCAGGGCGACGCAGCGGCCGTCCGGCGCGCGGTGGACGAGGTCGAGCCCGGCCAGCCGATCGAGGAAGCGGCCGAGCGCCGCCGGCTCGACGACGCCGGCGACGGCGCGCTCGACCTCCGCGGCCGTGCGCACCTCGTCGATGCAGCGGTAGATGCGCGCCTGGACGTCCGTCAGGGTGACGGTCCGCTCGCCGCCGCCGTGCCGCCGGTCGCGGATGCGGACGAAGCCCGGCCCGCCCGCATGGGTGAGGGTGGGCGGGGCGGCCGCCGGCGGCGCGCCCGGCGGGCGGTCCGGCGGCGGCAGGTGCGCGACGCGCAGGGGGTGCGCCCGGAGATCCGGGCCGGCGCTCCAGGCGACGCGGATGCGCTGCTCGGCGAGCCGGCGGACCGTCGCCAGGCGCTCCAGGTCGCGCCCGTCGCCGGGGTCGCCCGCCAGCGCCGCCGCGGCCACGCCGGCGCGCCGCAGGAGGGCCGCCTCGGCCGCACCCAGCGTGTCGCGGACGCCGACGCCGAGCGTCAGGTCGTACCCCTCGGCGGCGACCGTGTCGGCGAGGGGACCCAGCAGGCGGGCGCAGTCGCCGGCGTCGAGCGGCGGTCCGGTCAGGACGGCGGCGCACGTGCGCGCCGCCCGGCAGGCGCCGAGCACGGCGTCGCGCAGGGCCGGCCCCTCGGTCGCGGGGCCGTAGTCACACCACGCGGTGGCGGCCGGGGCGCTCATGCGTCGGTCCCCGCCGCGCCGAGGAAGCGTTCGCGCCGGTCCTTGAGCAGCGGCAGCGCCAGCAGGCGGCCGCGCCGGTCGCCGACGACGAGACCGCGCCCGCGCAGCTCGTCCAGGGTGCGCCGCACCGCCGCGGCGCCCGCGCGGTCCGCGAAGCCGGCGACGAGGCGGTCCTCGCCGACGACGGAGCCGCAGGCGGCGAGCAGGTCGGCGGCGAGACCGTCCAGCACGATCCGGTCCGGCGCGGCGCCGGCCGTGCCGCGCCGCCGCCCGTCGGGCAGCCAGACGCGGGCGTCGTGCACCTCGAGGAAGCCGGGTCCGCGCCGCTGGACCAGCGCGTCGGGAACGTGGCTGGCCCGCCAGGTGTCGAGCGCGTCCTCGACCGCGGCGTAGGCGGCGCGGAGCGCGTCGGTCTCCAGCGCGCGGCGGTCGTACTCGAAGAAGAACGCCAGCCGGTCCAGCGCGATGCCCGCGCGCGGGAAGATCTCGGCGTAGTACGGCTGCGGACGGATGCCGTCCAGGCCGAACCGCCCGGGGTCCTCGAAATACACGCTGTAGCGCTGGAGCAGCATCTGCACCGGCGCCGTGGCCGGCGGCGGCAGATGGTGCATGGCCCGCATGAGGTCGACCATCTCCTCGTAGTCCTCCGGCGCGTCGCCGGGGTTCATGATGATCAGGTTCCACACCGCCTCGATGTCGAACTCGGCCAGGAACTTGAGCGTCTGCACCTGCTGCAGGCCGGTGGCGCCCTTGTCCATGCGCCCCAGGATGGCGTCGCCGAAGCTCTCGATGCCGGGCTGGACCTGCACGACGCCGGCGTCGCGCAGCTTGGCGACCTTCTTGCGGGTGACGTTGGCCTTCAGCTCGAAGAAGAAGGTGAGGTCGTAGCCCTCCTCCTCGCGCAGCCGCTTCAGGCGCGGCAGCAGCGTGTCGTAGTAGCGGTTGTCGAGGATGTTGTCGGCGGTGAGGAAGGCGGTGCGGGCGTGCCGGCCGGCCAGCGTCACCAGCTCCTCCTCGATGCGGGTGGGCGACTTGCTGCGGAAGCGCATGGCGAGATCGGCGATGCCGCAGAAGGTGCAGTGGTGCTTCTCGCCCCACCAGCAGCCGCGGGAGTTCTCGACGTAGAGCCAGGGCTCGACATGCCGCAGGCCCAGGCGCTCGACCTGGTCGAAGTAGGGGCCGTAGTCGGGGACCGGCAGCTCGTCGAGGCGGCCGAAGGGCTCGGCGGCGCCGGTGCTCTCGGGGAGCCCGTCGGGGCCGCGCCGGAGGACGCCGGGAGGAAGCGGCGCCGCGTCCGACCGGATCGCCCGGACGAGCGGCCCGATGACCGCGTCGCCGTCGCCGGTGACGACGTAGTCGATCTCGGGAAAGCTGCGCAGGAGCTCGGGGCCCATCGGCTCGCCGCAGGACGGGCCGCCGAACACGACGGCCGTACCGGGCCGCACCGCCTTGATCCGCCGCGCCAGCGCCAGCGCCGCGAGGTTCTGCTGGAACATCAGCGAGAAGCCGACGACGTCGTAGGCGGACCAGTCGACGGCGGCCATCGCGTCGTCCAGGAACCGCGCGACGTGGTCGAGCAGGTCCGGCCACAGCGACGGACGGTCGCGCGCCGTGCCGTACAGCAGGTGGCCCACCCGGTGGCGCAGCAGGTTCGCCGCCGCCCCACGGTCGGTGTCGAAGTAGAAGGGGCTGAACGCCATCTCGGCGTGGGGCGTGCGGGCGAAGTCCTGCTCGAACAGCGGGTCGCCGCCGATCTCCTTCGACAGCAGCAGGTTGGCGTAGAACACGTCGCACGGGATGCCCTGCGACAGCAGGATGCTGCGCAGCAGGGCCACCGACAGCCCCGGGAACTCCGGGGCCGCCCAGGGCGGCAGGATCAGCAGCACCCGCGGGCCGGACGCCCCGGCGTCAGATGGGGGAAAGGCCATCGCACGTCCCCGCCTCGCCGCCGCCGCTCAGCGCTTCGACGCCGGCGGCGTGCCTCCCGCGCTCGCTGCCTTCTGCTGCGCCGCCGCCGCGTCGGCCAGCGCGCCGAGGTCCGGCACCTGGGGCGCCTGGGGAACCTGGCCCAGCATGGTGAGCGCCTGCAGGCCGTTCTGCCCCGACGGCGGGGCCATGGCCGAGACCGACTGCACCAGCCCGAAGACCTGGTTGATCAGGGACAGCGTCTGCGTGATGCCGTTTCCAAGCATAGCACTCTCCTGGATGTGCGGACTCCGGTGAGGATGGAGGGAGCCGCGCCGGCGGTGCGCCGCCGGCGCGATCCGGACCAGGGCACCCCGATCAGGTGGCCCAGGTCAGGGTGATGATCGTGACGATGCTCGCCTGCGCCTGCTCCGGGGCGATGCCCCCGACGTCCTCGCGGCCGATGTTGAGAGAGTTGACCTTCAGGTTCAGGAGTTCCTGATCGTCGTCGCCGTGACGCGTGACCTTGCCCTCGATGTGGTTGGAGCCCTTGGAGGTGAACTGAACGCTGGTGGGAGTCGAAGCGGAATCGGCCATGATTGCCTCCTGTGATTAGGTTTGGTCACCATATGCCATGTAACAATAAACGATATTCAAACAAACAATGGAGAGTCAATTGATTTGATGGTAAACGCCGCACAAATACAAACGTATTCACGGACATACATATTCCAATATGCAATGCATTCTCTTGTATGATCCGCCAGACTTGACGATGAATTCTTTATATTGACTCGAGGACTGCCCGGCGCAGAATGTCCCTTCCCTTGCGCGCTCCAAGCCGACGCCGCTCCGGGGGCCGGAGAGGCGCCGGCCCGTCCGCCGGCCCGTCCCCTTGCGCTCCACCCCCGCCACCGAAGGAGACCGCCGATGCCCACCGGGTCGACCCCGCCGAGAGCGAACGAGGCGCCGCGCCGCTGGATCGTGTCGCACCGCCTGGCCCATCACCCGACCCTGGCCGCCCGGCGGTCCGCCCGCGCCCGCTTCGACGAGGCCGTCGCGTCCGTGCTGACGCCGACCCTCGACCTGCTGGGGGACAACGGCGGCGAAGCCCGGCTCGACCGCCGCGTGCTGGTCTGCGTCGGGGATGCGGAGGACATCGACGCGGCCGTGAAGCGCCTGCCGCCCGACGCGGTCGCCGAGCCCGAGCGCAAGCGCGTCCTGGCGGTGGCCGATCCCCCGCCGGTGGCCGCGCTGAAGGCGCAGGCGGCGTCGTCGCCGGAGCTGGGCACGGGGAGCGTCCTGTCGCTCACCTTCGTCTGCGACGGAACCCCGCTCCTCGGCGCCGGCGTCACCGTCTATTTCGTGCGGCTCGTCGACGGCAAGCCGCCGGCCGGCGGGGCCGGCCCCTCCCAGGTCAGGCCGGCCGCGGCGGTGACGGACGCGCACGGCACGATCGCCATCCCGTTCGATGCGGCGGCGTGGTTCGCCGGCATGGCCGCGGTGGTTCCCGCCGGTCGCGCCTGGCAGATGGTGCTGCAGAACCCGGCGAACGGCGCCACCTGCGCCATCCCGGCCCTGCCGGAGACGGGGCCGCTGGGGTGGTGGCACCGGGCCGCCGGCGTGTCCGCGTTCGACGCCGCCGCCGGGCGGGGCGTGCGGATCGGCGTCGTCGACTCCGGCGTCGGCCCGCACCCGTACCTGTCCCACGTCACCGGCATCGGCGCCTTCATCGACGGCGGCTGGGACCGGCAGCCCGAGGCGACGCGGGACGTCACCGTGCACGGCACGCACGTCTGCGGCATCATCGGCGCCCGGCCGCCGGGCGGCTCCGGGGCGTTCGGCGGCTTCGCCCCCGGCGCGGCGATCGCCGTGGCCCGCGTCTTTCCGCCCGGCGGCGACGCCAACCAGGGCGACATCGCCAACGCGATCGACGTTCTCTCGACCGCGCACCGGGCCGATCTGATCAACATGAGCGTGGCCGGCGAGGCGTCGCAGATCGAGGCCGACGCCGTCACGGCCGCCTTCGGCCGGGGAACGCTGTGCGTCTGCGCCGCGGGGAACGATTACGGCCAGCCCGTGAGCTGTCCCGCGGCCTATCCCGACGCGGTCGCGATCACGGCGCTCGGGCGGGTGGACGCCTATCCCGAGGGCAGCGCCGCCATCGCCAGCCAGCCCGCGCAGCGCGCCCTGTTCGGCGCCGGCGGCCTGTACCTCGCGGCCTTCAGCAACGTCGGTCCGCAGGTCGCGGCGACGGCCGGCGGCAACGGCATCGTCTCGACGGTGCCGGCCCGCTTCGGCGAGCGCGCACCCTACGCGGACCTGAGCGGCACGTCGATGGCGGCGCCGGCGACCGTCGGGGCGCTCGCCGTGCTGCTGGCCCGGGATGCCGCCTACCGGTCGCTGCCGCGCACGGCGGACCGGGCGCAGCACGCCCGCGACACGCTGGCCCGCCACGCGGCCAGCGTGGATCTGGCGGCGCAGTACCAGGGCGCCGGCGTCTGCCAGGCGTGAGGTCTGCCAGGCGTGAGGCGCCTCAGGGCAGGCGGCGCGGCATCACCTCCTCGACGGTGAAGCCGTCGCCCAGCCCGCGCACGGCGGCGCGCACCCGATCCTCGGGCCCCTCGACCTGGACGCGCTGCGGCATGGCGCCCCGCACGGTGACGCCGGGCTGCCCGGCCAGCCGCTCCTGCCAGCCCTCGGGCGGCGTCGCCCCGGGGCGCGCCGAGACCACGAACCTCTTCGTCCGACCGGTCATCGCATCCTCGCTTCGCGCGCCCCGCGTCAGGGCTTGAGCGTCGTCAGCGCCTCGGCCAGGCCCGCGGGCAGCGGGGCCACGGATTCGCGTTCGCTGTCCGCCAGGCTGAGGCGCACGAGCACCGGCCGGTGGTCGGAGATCTGCTTGACGTAGTCGAGGTCCTTGCGGTCCCGCGCCACCACGAAACAGTCCTGCGCGCCGAAGCGCCGGGCCAGGTTCGGCGACAGGAAGATGTGGTCGATCAGCGACTTGGGACCCTTGATGTAGGAGAAGGCCCCGGCCTCCTCGTCGGCGGCGCCGAGCGGCGTCATGCCGGCGTCGGTGAGCGCCTTGAAGTCGCCCGAGGCCAGCTCGTCGTTGACGTCGCCGCCGATGATCCAGTCGCGGTCGGTGCCGTTCTTGACCATCTCGTTGACGGCCGCGGCGAGGATCCGGGAGGCCATCTGCCGGCGCAGGCTGCCCTCGTCCTTCGCCTTGAGGTGCAGCGGCACCAGGAAGAAGTCGAAGGGCGCCTCCTGGCCCGTCGCACGGGCCGTGCCGCGCCCCTTCGCCGCGAACCGGAACAGGCCGGGGTAACGGTCGAACACCTTGCCGTGCACGGCCTCCAGACGCAGGCCGTCGAACTGCTCGCTGCGCACCCCGAACCAGGCGGCGATCGTCCCGGGCCATTCGGCCGGCAGCCGCTCGATCGTCTCGGTGTTCCACAGGACGGTCGTCGACTGTTTGCGGCGCGGTGCCTCGGGCTCGGAAAAGGCACAGTCGAAGCTGTAGCCCCAGCGCTCCTTCATGTGCGCCACCAGCGCCCGGGCGGCCTCCGGCGACGATTCGGAGAGGGCCCAGATGTCGAGGTTCAGGTCGGCGATGACCTCGGCCACGGCGCCGAGCTTCTCCACGTAGCGGTCGGTGAGCCACTCGACGTTCCAGAAGCCGACGTCGACGTCCTTCGACTCGCCGCGGTAGTCCGTGACCACCCGCTCCGCCCCGCCGTACCCCGACGCCTCGCGGCTGCGGCCGAGGCTGCCGAAGTAGCCGGTCGCCGAATCGACGCCCCCGAACAGCTGGAGCGCGTGCCGGGCGTGCCCGTCGGCATCGCCGGCGAGGCGGCTTTCCAGGTCGAGCGCGATGGCGGCGAGACGGATGCCCTCGTTCAGCGTCCGCGGGATCTCCGGCGCGTCGAGCGGGTTCAGCCGGCCGGTGTTCTCCTCCGCCGCATGGTGCAGCGCGAGCAGGGTCCATTCGTTGGTGAACACGGCGCCGCCGGAACTGCCCCGCTCGGTGTCGGTGGTGTAATGGATCACCTGCTCGTGCACCGCGGCGACGCGGTTGTCCTGCAGCGACACGGACTTGGGCCGCCCGGCGGGGTGATGGATGATGTTGGCGCAGTCGCCGGGCCGCGCCAGGAAGGAGCCGCGCGACAGCGGAATGTGGCCGTAGAGGTCCCGCGCCGCCTCGTCCATGTCGACCCAGACGAAGGTGTAGTCCAGGCCCTTCCTGCCCGGCTCGAACTGGTAGGGGCTGGTGATGAACAGCCGGGCCGGATCGAGGCGGAAGCTGCGCGTCGGCATCGCCTTGCCGTGGGCGTCGGCCTGGAAGTCGAAGATGCACCGCGCGCTTTGCGCGACGTCGCGGGAGTTCACGACGTGATGGTTGGTCAGCAGGACGTTGGGGCCGACCAGGAAGCCGGTGCCCGACCAGGCGCCGAACGAGCCGTCGTGCGCCGTGCCGGATGCCTCGATCTTGCAGATCGCGCTGCCGGCGGCGCTCCCCTTCAAGAGGAAGTTGAAGGGGAGCTGGTTGTCGACGTCGATGATCGCCTCGAGCCCGGCGCGCGCACGGCGCGCCTCCCGGAACGCGTCGGTGAGCCGGGCGGAATCGGCGGTGGCTATGCCCGGCTGATCGGCGAAATGCGCGGTCCCTGCGGCCACCCCGCGGATGAATCCGACCGTCCCGTCGCGCGCGTCACCCTCGGCAATCGACATGATGCACCTCCCGGAATCTCGCCGCAGGGAAGAGGAGCAACGCCATGCCGCCGTCCGCGGACCCCGTCGGCCCAATGGCGGGCTGAGGCGATTGCATGGAGGAAAAGCATTACGGGAGACAACGTCAATTCGTCCACGCAAATTTTGTGACGGCTTTGTTGACGCCGACGCGATGCAAGTCTCGGGGCGCGCCGCTCTGCATATCAAAGTATTCAGCCGCGGGCCGGCGGCTCTCCCGACGGGCGGCGCGGCCGACGGCGAGCGCGTGCCGGGGCCGGCCGCCCCTCACCGCGTGGCGTGATCGGCCGGCCGCATCAGATCCGCGAAGCCGATGCGGTGCAGGAACTGCTCGCGCACGCGATCGATGACCGCGAACGCGACGGCGGCGCCGTCGCTGGCGGGGTCGACGACGACCCGGAAGGGCCGCCTGCCGAACGGCGCGTCGACGATCCTCACGACCGCCTCGGCGACGATCTCCGGTTCCGCGTCGTCCGGCACGGTCGAGGCGAGGGCCTGCGACATCCGCTCGGCGAAGCCTTGCGGAAGGCCAGCCTCGTAGCGGGCCGCACGCGCCGTATCGGACGGCGCGCCGGCGTGGGCGAAATGGTTCGTTCCCTTCGTGAAGGCGCCGGGGACGACGATCGACGTCTCGATGCCGAAGGGAGCGAGCTCCCGGGCGTAGCACACCGCCAGCGCGTCCATGCCGGCCTTGGCCGCGAAGTACGGCCCGAGCATCGGCGGTATCCCGCCGGCGACGCTGCTGCTGCCGATCCAGACGACCAGGCCGCGCCCGGCGTCGCGCATGTGCGGCAGCGCGGCACGGTTCACGCGCTGTGCGCCGAGCACGTTGACGTCGTAGAGATGGGCGAGGTCCGCGGCCGTGAAGGCTTCGCTCGGCCCCCAGACCATGTGCCCGGCGTTGTGGATGAGCACGTCGAGCCGCCCGTGCCCGGTGATGATCGCGTCCACCGCGGCGGCCACCGACTCGTCCGACTGGACGTCGAGCTCGAGCGTGCGAAGATCGACCTTGTGCTCCTGGGCGTAGGCGGCGACCGCGGCAACCTGTCCGGCGTTCCTGCCGCCCAGCCCGCGCATCGAGGCGTAGACGGTGTGACCGGACGCGGCCAGCGCGTTGGCCATCAGGCGGCCGAAGCCGCTCGATGCGCCGGTGACGAGTACGACCTGCTTCATGATTCCGCCTCCTCAGACCACGCCGCCGTTCGCGCGCACGGTCTGGCCGTTGATCCAGCCGCCGTCCGGGCCGACGAGGAGGGAGACGACGCGGGCGATGTCGTCGACCCCGCCCAGGCGGCCGAGCGGGATCGTCTGCGTGATGCGGTCGAGCGTCGCCCGGTCCTTGCCGCCGAGGAAAAGCTCGGTCGCCACCGGGCCGGGCGCCACCGCGTTGACCGTGATCCCCCGCGGTCCGAGCTCCTTGGCGAGGACGTGCGTCAGGGCTTCGACCGCCGCCTTGGTGGCCGCGTAGACGCCGTAGGTCGGCTGATAGAGACCAACGACGCTCGACGAGAAGTTCACGATGCGCCCGCCGTCGCGCAGACGCTTCGCGGCCTCGCGCATGCCGTTGAAGGTGCCCTTGAGGTTGACCGCGATGGTCCGGTCGAACGCCGCGTCGTCCGTCTGCGCCACCGGCGCCAGCGTCATGATGCCGGCGTTGTTCACCAGCACGTCGACGCCGCCGTAGGCCGTTTGCGCGGCATCGAACAGCCGCGTGACGGCCAGCGGGTCGCTGACGTCGGCCTGCACGGACATGGCCCGGCCGCCGGCTTTCCCGATCCCGTCGACGAGTTCGGCCGCGGCGTCGGCGCTGCCGGCGTAGTTGACGACGACCCTGAAGCCGTCGCCGGCCAGGCGCCGGGCGATGGCGGCGCCGATGCCGCGCGGCGCTCCGGTGACGATCGCGACCTTGTCGCTTGAGTTGGTCATGATGGTTGCTCCTGTGTGGTGCCGCGCCGTCGCGACGACGGCGCGGGGTTGCCGGGCGCGTTCAAGGGCGGCCGGTCAGTCCGGGGCCTGCCTCTGCATGGCCTGCATCTTGGCGATGGTGAGGGTCTCGTCGGCGCGACCCCACCCGCCGTCGACGACCTCGTCGACGAGCACCATGGTGTAGGGGCGGACGCCCTCGCCGAAGTACTCGACGAACATCGCCGTCGTCCGGTGGATGATCTCTTCCTTCTGCTCGGCGTTGAGGGCGCCTTCCGGGACTTTGAAGTTGGCGAACGGCATGGTCTTTGCTCCTTCTGGGTGATGGCTTGGGCGGTCAGACGATGAAATCGAAGCGCGCGAACCGGCCGTCGCCGGCATCGCCGACGGCCATCAGCAGGGCCTCGTCGAAGAGCCGGTCGCGCGCGTTCCGCGGCTCGCCGGGAAAGAACAGCTGTGTCGTCACGACCCTCCCGCCGGGGCGCTGGACCCTGAAATGGAAGTGGCGCGTGCGACCCGGGTACAGCGCCGGCACGACCGTGTTGAACCACCAGCGCCCGTGCCCGTCGGCGAACTGGTGGCCCCGCAGGCGGAAGCCGTCCCGGTCGTAGACGCCGTTCTCGTCGGCGTGCCAGATTTCCACGAGGCTCCCCGGCAGGGGTCGGCAGCGGGTGTCGGCGACGAGACCGGCGACGGTGATGCGCTCGCCTCCCGGCGCTTGCGGGAACAGGTCGCGCCTCAAGGGCGCGTTCGGCTTGAAGAACGGACCGGCCTCCCGCTCGAGGGTCGGGCCGTCCTGGTCGCCGCAGGCGCGGGTCGGCGGCAGGACCGGGGCCTCCTGTCCGAAGGCGGCGGCCCCCGGCACCGGGACGAGCGGTGCCGCGAGGAACGCCGAGAGAAGCGTGCGTCTGGTCGTGTCCATCGCGGCCTCCCTCACACCGGGTGGGTGGCCGCCGGCGCCGACAGCCGCGTCTGCAGGCGGTGCGCGAACCAGCCGGCGCCGCTGCCGAGGGCGGCCGCGAAGGCGAGCGTCAGCAGCGCCGACACCGACACCGGCTGGTGCGCCGCGAACCAGGCGACGAGGCCGAGGAAGAAGCCGAGCAGATTGTTGAAGACCGGCAGGAAGCGCAGCGACAGCACCACGAGAGCCACACCGAACACGACCGCGGCCAGCTCGATCACGCCGGGCGGACCGCCGAGCGACCCGAGGACGGACGCGGCGGCGAGCCCGAGCCCGAGCCCGATGACCACGCAACCGAAGTTGACGAGACCGTTCCTCAGATCGAGGCCGCGGGTGAAGTAGGCGATCCAGCCGACGAACATCGCCCAGATCGGCAGCTCGAAGAGGACGGCCGCGCTGGCGGCGCTCGCCGTGACGACCGCCTCGGCGACGGTCACCGTCAGATTTCCGGGTTCGAAGGCCTTTCTCATCGGTTCTCTCCATCCTCGAATGGCTGGGACGACTCAGAGTTCGCGGCCGATGCGCCGATCGACCGAGAAGGCGCCGCCGCCCCGGACGGCGATCAGCAGCGCCACGAAACCCAGCATCAGCGGGTACTCGATGCCGCGATCGATCCACGGGTAGGTCGGCGCCAGCGCCACGCTGATGGCGGCCATCTGCACGGCCAGCATCGGCGCGAAGAGCCGCGTGACCAGGCCGACGGCCACCGCGAGGCCGCCGAACGTCTCGAGCAGGGCGACGAACATGGCGAGCTGCGGCGCGAACGGGAGGTTCAGGACGTTGGTGATCAGGTTGATCGATCCGGCCATCGGGTCGGCCATCGACCCGTGCGCGCGTCCCAGGAGCTTCGGGACGCCATGGGTGACGATCGTCAGGCCGAAGGCCGCCCGGAGCAGGGCGTAGGCGAGCGGTTCGGTGCGCCCGTAGAATGGCGCCAGCGCCGGGAACAGGAGAGGCGTCCCGCCGTCGGGAATGGGCGTGGCGCTCCTTGCAGCGTGATCCGACATCTGAGGCTCCTTCCGTTGCCGTTCTGGTGAGGAAGGTAGCCATTTCGCTTTCCGGCGGTAGAAGGCCGATTTCAACATCACCGTTTCAAAAATCATAACGATCTGCTAGAGCAAGATCGCGTTTGGCCGATCCGGCCAAACGCGTGAATCTTGCTCTAGCCATTTGAATTCAGAGCGGGATCACTCCAGGTGATTCCACCTGGAGTGATCCCGCTCTAGGGAACGGCCATGGACCGCATCGACGTCATGCGCCTGTTCGTCCGGATCGTGGAGCGCGGGAGCTTCGCCCAGGCCGCGCGGGACCTGCAGGTGCCGCGCCCCACCGCGACCCACGCGATCCAGCGCCTGGAGGCGGACCTCGGCGTGCGTCTGCTGGAACGGACCACCCGGACCGTCCGGCCGACGCTCGACGGCGCGCTCTACCACGAGCGCTGCATCCGGCTGCTGGCGGACCTGGACGAGGTGGAGAACGTGTTCCGGAACGCCGAGCCCCGGGGGCCGCTCCGGGTCGACATGCAGGGGACCATCGCGCGCTTCTTCGTCCTGCCGGCGCTGCCCGGCTTCGGCGCGCGCTATCCCGGGATCGCGCTCACCCTGAGCGAGGGCGACCGCATGGTCGACCTCATCACGGAGGGCGTCGATTGCGTCGTCCGCGCCGGCGACCTCACGGACTCATCTTTGATCGGCCGCCGGATCGCGGTGTTCGAACAGGTCACCCTCGCCAGCCCCGCCTATCTCGAACGCCACGGCGTCCCGTCGGCGCCGGACGGGCTCGACGGTCACCGCATGGTGGCCTACGCCGCCTCGGCGACCGGCCAGCCCTATCCGCTGGAGTTCGCGAGGGACGGGCGCGTGTGGGAGGTCCCGCTGCCCTACGACGTCGTCGTCCGCGGGGCGGAAATCTACACCGCCTCGGGCGCCGCCGGGCTGGGGCTGATCCAGGTCCCGCGCTACCGGGTCGAGCACCAGATCGCGGCGGGGGACCTGGTGCCGGTGCTGGAGGCCTTCCCGCCGCCGCCGATGCCGGTGTCCGTGCTCTATCCCCAGAGCCGCCATCTGTCGGCGCGTCTCAGGGTCTTCATCGACTGGCTGTCCGACCTGTTCCGCTCCGACCAGACGCACCGCCGGTGACGCCGCGCCCGCCCACCGGCCGTGCTCCGTGGCCGGTGCCGCCTCTCGCCGGGGGGAGACCGTCACGACCAGCAGCGGGGCCGCCTTCCCTTCCGGAGCTGGATCCCGCCTGCGGGACCGCCGGACCATACCGGGCCGGGTCCTTACACATCCCCGTTCTTCAGGCGCTCCAGATACTCCTCCCGTGTCATCGGCTGCGCTCCGGACGCGTCGAGCCGGGCGCGGTCCCGGTCAGGGATCGCGTCGCGGACGAAGTCGAGGTTCTTCCACGGCGCCATCTCCGGCGGCCATCCCGCCGCCGGCACGAAGCGCGAGGTGGCGATCCGACGGTACCGGTGAACGTAGCGCGGGCAGTTGATGAAGGCCTCCATCACCTTGACGACGACCAGCAGCTCGGCGCCGGGGAACGGCTGCAGGGCGGCATCGTCGCGCACGAGCGTCGCCGTGCCGTGGATGCGCAGGCGATGGGGGGTCTCGAAGTCGATGAAGAGCAGGCCGACCTTCGGGTTGGCCGAGACGTTGCCGGCCGACAGGTACATGCCGTTTCCGTCGTAGCTCGGCAGGAGCAGCGTCCGGTCGTCGGCCACGCGCACGAAGCCCGGCGCGCCGCCCTTGTAGGAACAGGTGGGGAAGCCGCGGTGGTCGACGGTGGTCAGGAACGCCATGTCGCACGCCTCGATGAACGTCCGGTGATCGTCGCCGAGCGTGGACGCGACCGCGACCTTCCGCAGCCGGTTGGCGAGGCGGCGGGTGTCGAAGCGGTCCTGCAGCGCCCGATGGCGCTCGCCGTAGATGTCGGCCATTGCCCCGAAGGGCACGCGGAAGGCCGGGTCCGCCGGGTCCGGGTCCGCCGCCCACGCCAGGCGATCGAGGCAGATCGACCAGACCGTGCGATACAGTTCGGCCGCCTCGGTGCTGGTGAGTTCGGTGTGCGTGAGCGTGAGTTCGCAGGCGTCCTCGCCAAGCGGCCGCAGGTCGATCCGCACCTTCGAGGTCGGGCCGCCGAGGTCGGCGACGGCGCCGTCGTAGTTCCAGGTGGCGACGATCCGTTTGGCGTGCGCGATGTCCAGATACCGCCCCGAGATCTCGTAGGGCGTGCCGTCCGGGTCGATCCCGTCGAGCCGGTAGGCACCGCCGGGCCGGATGTCGACGGTGGCCGACCGCACGGCCCCGGCCCCGGGCGTCAGCCAGCGGGCCAGCCACTTCGGGTCGGTGCACGCCTCGAAGGCCAGCGCCACCGACGCGTCGAGCCGGCGGACCAGCGCGATCGACACCGTCGGATCGCCACGGCGCGGGGATCGGTCCTGCGGGCTCACGAGACGGACTCCAGGGAGCGGCCGCGCGTTTCCGGCAGGAACAGCGAGCCGATCACGAACGAGACGATGAGGACCGACGCCGCGTACCAGACGCCGGCGTACAGGTTTCCGGTCGCCGTGAAGGCGGCGAACGAGATGGTCGGCAGGAAGCCGCCGAACCAGCCGCCGATGTTGTAGGGGAGGGAGAAGGCGGTGCTGCGGATGCGGGTCGGGAACATCTCGATCAGCCAGGCCGCCAGCGGCGCCACGGCGAGCGCCACGAAGAGATTGAGGAGGGCGAGCAGCCCGATCAGCGCCGCAACATTGGTCTTTCCCGGATCGGCGCGGGCGGGATAGCCGCCGGCCGCCAACGCGGCGGCGATCTCCCTGTCGAAGGCGCGCGCGCGCTCGGCGAAGGCAGCCTTCTCCATGTCCCGTCCGTCGAACGCGGTGAGGCTCGTGGCGCCGATCTCGACCCGCGCGGGCGTGCCGGCCGGGGCGTCGCGGTCCGTGTAGGGGATGCCGAGCTTGGCGACGGCGCGCCGCGCGACGTCGCAGGAGGTGCGGAATTCGGCAAGACCGATCGGGTCGAACTGGCCGCTGCACCCGGCCGGATCGACGAGGACGGTGACCGGGCGCTCGGCGACGGCCCGTTCGAGGTCGGGATGAGCGAAGTGGGTGACCGCCTGGAACACCGGGTAGGCCGCGATCGCCGTGCCGAGGAAGCCGGCGAGGACGACCGGCTTGCGGCCGATGCGGTCGGAGAGCCAGCCGGCCAGGACGATGAAGGCGATGAAGAAGACGCTGTAGCCGAGGATGGTGTAATGGAGCAGGAAGGGATCGATCTTCAGGTTCAGCATCAGCAGATAGATCGGGTAGGCACCCGTGGCGGTGGCGACGGACTGACCGGCGATGGCGCCGAAGAGGGCGAGGATCGAGATCCGCAGATAGCGCCAGCGGCCGAACGCCTCCCGGACCGGCGCCGAGGACCCTTTCCCGGCGCGCTTCATCCTGAGGAACAGGGGTGATTCCTGCAGCCGCACCCGGATGTAGATCGAGATCGCCATCAGCACGGCGGAGAGCAGGAAGGGAATGCGCCACCCCCAGTCCTCGAACGCCTCCTTGCCGAGGGCGAACTCGCACGCGAGCACGACGAGGATCGCCAGCACGAGGCCGCCGGCCAGCGTCGTCGCGACGGCGCTGGTGGCGAGGCCCCGCCGCTCCGCCGGCACGTGCTCGGCGATGTACGTCACGGCGCCGCCGAACTCCCCGCCGAAGGCGAGGCCCTGGACGATGCGCAGCGCCATCAGCAGGAGCGGCGAGGCGATGCCGATCGTCGCATAGTTGGGGAGCAGACCGATGATCACCGTCGAGACGCCCATGATCACGATGGTGAGCAGGAAGGTGTACTTGCGGCCGACGAGGTCGCCGAGGCGGCCGAAGACGAGGCCGCCGAAGGGCCGCACCAGGTAGCTGACGGCGGCCGACAGCAGGGTGAAGATGTAGGCGTAGGCCGGGTCGAGGCCGGAGAAGAACTGTGCGGCGACGATCGCCGCCAGCGGCCCGTAGAGCACGAGGTCGTAGGCCTCGAAGATCGCACCGAGCGACGAGGCGACCACCACCCGGCGCATCCGCCCACGCTCGACCGTCACCGGGGCCGCCTCCGCCGCCTCCGTTCCCATGGCCGGTTCGATCCGGTCATCCATCGCAGCATCGTGTGTCACGCGTCTGCTCCCTGTTCGATTCCGGTGTTTCCGAACCCGGCGCTGCCGCGACCGGGGGCCGGCGGTCACGGCTTCCTGGTCTCCTCCTTCATCTCCTTGAGCACCTCTTCCAGGGTGTCGAGGCCCACGGTCCAGAAACGTTCGTAGGCGGCGAGCCAGAGGCTGGCCGTCTTCAGCGCCTCGGCGTCGAGCCGGCAGACGTGGTTCCGGCCGCGCACGTCGCGAACGACGATGCCCGCCCGTTCCAGCGTCTTGATGTGCTTGGAAACCGCCACGAAGGACATCGGGAACGCGGGGACCATCTCGCCGATGCTGAGTTCGCGCCGGGCCAGCATGCCGATGATCGCCCGGCGGGTCGGGTCGGCCAGCGCATGGAACACGGCGTCGAGCCGGTCATCGGGATATTTAACCATGTCGTTTAATATCGCGGCGACGGGGACGCATTGTCAATAGGGCTGATTGTTTGCCGCATGAGCGGGGCCGTGGCGGAGCGGTCGCACACCGGCTCCGCCCGGGCCGCCGCCGTCTGCCGAACTCAGCTCCACCCGCTGAACACCGGCCCGCCCGGTGGAACCGGGGAAGGGAATGACCGCCCCGGCCCCGGCCCTATGTGTGATATCGTCGAGCGGAATGGCTGACACACCTCCTGCCCCCACCCTCCCCACGGCTCCGCCGCGGGTCCCCTCCCTCCCCCGCTTCGCAGGGGAGGGCCTGTCTCCCTCCCCTGCGAAGCGGGGGAGGGTCGGGGTGGGGGTACTCGTGTGTCAGGGTTTCGGCTCGGGGGTGTGAATCCGCCAGCCCTTCCTGGAGAGGGCGAACCCAGGCGATGCCCCCGCCCGGCGTCAGCCGACGTCGTCGCGGATGCAGGACACCAGGTGCCCCGGCGCCACCTTGCGCGGCTGGCGGGCGGCCGGCTCGGCGCAGGCGGGCAGGGCGAAGCGGCAGCGGGTGCGGAAGACGCAGCCGGACGGCGGGTTCATCGGGCTCGGCACGTCGCCCTCCAGCAGGATGCGCTCGCGCCGCGCGTCGGGGTCCGGTTCGGGGGCGGCGGAGAGCAGGGCGAGCGTGTAGGGATGGCGCGGGTCGGCGTAGAGCCGCTCGGCCGGCGCCAGCTCCATGATCCGGCCGAGATACATCACCGCCACCCGGTCGCTGACGTAGCGCACCACCGCCAGGTCGTGGGCGATGAACAGGACCGCCAGGCCGAGTTCCCGCTGCAGGTCGCGCAGCAGGTTGACGACCTGGGCCTGCACCGACACGTCGAGGGCGGACACCGGCTCGTCGGCGACGATGAAGTCGGGCTCCACCGCGAGCGCGCGGGCGATGCCGATGCGCTGGCGCTGGCCGCCGGAGAACTCGTGCGGGAAGCGGTCCATCGCGTCGGCGCCGAGGCCGACCTTCTCCAGCAGCGCGGCCACCCGGTCGCGGCGGTCGGCGCGGCCGCCGATGCCGTGGATGACCAGCGCCTCGCCGACGATGGCGCCGACCCGCTGGCGCGGGTCGAGGCTGGCGTAGGGGTCCTGGAAGACGATCTGCATGCGCCGGCGCTGGGCGCGCATCTCCGCCTTCGACAGGGCCGTCACCTCGACCCCGTCGAAGCGGACCGAGCCGGACGTCGGCTCGATCAGGCGCAGCAGCGAGCGGCCGACCGTCGTCTTGCCCGATCCGGACTCGCCGACCAGCCCCAGCACCTCGCCGCGGCCGACGTCGAAGGACACGTCGTCGATCGCCTTGACCCAGCCGACCGGGCGCTGCAGCAACCCGCCCTTGACCGGGAAGTGCTTCACCAGGTTGCGGACCGCCAGCAGCGGGGCATGGGTCGCGCTCATCACAGGTCCCTCCAGCGGCGGCAGCGCACACCGTGGCCGTCGGCGACCGGCTCCAGGTCCGGCTCGGCCGCGGTGCAGGCGGGTTCGGCGAAGGCGCAGCGCGGCGCGAAGCTGCAGCCGGACGGCCGGGAGAAGGGGCTGGGCACGCTGCCGGGGATCGACTCCAGCCGGGTGCCGTCGCGCGCCTGGCCGAGGCGCGGCATCGAGGCCAGCAGGCCGCGGGTGTAGGGATGGCGCGGCGCCTTGAACAGCGAGCGCACGTCGGCCTCCTCGACGACCCGGCCGGCGTAGAGCACGGCGACGCGGTGGGCGATCTCCGCCACCACGCCCAAATTATGGGTGATGAACAGGATCGAGGTGCCGGTGTCGGCCTGGAGTTGGCGCATCAGGTCGAGGATCTGCGCCTGGATGGTGACGTCGAGCGCGGTCGTCGGCTCGTCGGCGATCAGCAGGGTGGGGCGGCAGGCCAGGGCGATGGCGATCATCACCCGCTGGCGCATGCCCCCCGACATCTGGTGCGGGTACTCGTCGAGGCGGCGCGCGGCGGCCGGGATGCCGACCTTCTCCAGCATGGCGAGGGCACCCTCGCGGGCGGCCCGGCGGTCGAGGCCGCGGTGGCGGCGCAGCACCTCGGCGATCTGCTCGCCGACGGTGTAGACCGGGTTCAGCGAGGTCATCGGCTCCTGGAAGATCATGCCGATCTCGTTGCCGCGGACGTGGCGCATCGCGCGCTCGCCCGCCCGCACCAGGTCGCGCACCGTGCCCTCGCGGTCGCGGAACAGGATGGCGCCGCCGGCGATGCGTCCGGCCGGGGCGGAGATGAGCCGCATCACCGACAGGCTGGTGACCGACTTGCCGCTGCCGGACTCGCCCACCACCGCCAGGGTCTCGCCGCGGCCGACCCGGAACGAGACGCCCTCGACCGCCCGCGCCACCCCGTCGTCGGTGGCGAAGTGGGTGTGCAGGTCGCGCACCTCCAGGGTGAGCGCCGGGTCCAACGCCGGCTCCATGGCGGCCATCGCTCCGCTCACCGGGTGCAGCCGCGCGCCGCCACCGGCCAGGTGTCGACCACCGTGCCGGCGCGGCTCACCACCACCGCGTCGTGCAGGTTGCTGACGACGCAGACATGGTTGGGCAGGATGCGGATG
The DNA here is from genome assembly GCF_051225715.1 of Azospirillum sp. ST 5-10. Lineage (NCBI taxonomy): Bacteria > Pseudomonadati > Pseudomonadota > Alphaproteobacteria > Rhodospirillales > Azospirillaceae > Azospirillum > Azospirillum sp. ST 5-10. The sequence goes on along the minus strand of NZ_JBPJSP010000003.1, from coordinate 132,046 downwards.
CGCTCGCCGATCGCCGGTTTGCGGTCGCAGGCGGAAAGGTCGACCACGCCGTGCTCTTCGTTGAGGCGGGTGATCACGGCGTCGGGGTATTCCAGGATGCGGCCGTAGCCGTCGCCGACCGACGGGGCGACGCGGTCGCTGGAGAGCGTCTTGGAGCCGCTGTCGATCACCGCCCGCGTCCCGGTCGGCCGGCTGACGACGGTGGCGTGGACGTGCAGCGCGCACTCCTCCGGCGAGGCGACGCCGACGCCGACGGTGGCGCGGTCGTGGTAGATGTAGGTGCCGACCCGCAGCTCGGTGGCGCCGGGCACCAGATGGGTGTCCCAGCAGCCGGGGGTGCCGCCCACCGACACGGTCTCCACCGGGATGCCGGCGGCGGCGAACAGCGGCCGCGCCGCCTCCAGGAAGGGGGCGGTGAGGGGGCCGCGGGGATAGGTCATGAAGCCGCGGAAGGCCAGCGGACCGTTGCCGTGGGCGCGCCGCGCCAGCTCCAGCGCCTCGTCCGGCGACTGCACGCCGCAGCGCCCGTCGCCGCTGTCGAACTCCACCAGCACGCCGATCTCGACCCCGGCGAGGCGCGCCGCCTGGGCCACCGTGTCGAGCGCCACCGGGTTGTCGAGCGCCACCGACAGCCGGGTCTTGCCGGCGAGGTCCGCCAGCGGCGCCACCTTGGTGGCGCCGACCACGGGGTAGGTCAGCAGGATGTCGTCGCAGCCGGCCTCGGCCATCACCAGCGCCTCGCCGATCTTCTGGCAGGTGATGCCGCAGGCCCCCAGCTCGATCTGCCGCCGGGCGAACTGCGGCAGCTTGTGGGTCTTGATGTGCGGCCGCAGCTTCAGGCCGTGGCGGTCGCAATAGGCCTGCATCTTCGCCAGGTTGTGCTCGACCCGGTCGAGGTCGATGACGGGGACCGGGGTGTCCAGCTCGTCGACGCGCATGGTGGTCTTCCTCTTCAACGGATCGGGCGATGGTTTCCCTCTCCCGCCCCGGGAGCGGGAAGGGGCCCATGCGCAGCATGGGAAGGGTGAGGGTCCACCCCTCGCCGAACCCCTCACCCTCCCCGCGGCGTCGCCGCGGGTCCCCTCCCTCTCCCGGGACGGGAGAGGGAAAAGGGGGCGGGGCATCGGCGACAGGTTACCCCGTCACGCCGCGGGCAGCACGGCGATGCAGTCGATCTCCACCTGGATGTTGTTCAGCAGGCAGCCGATCGTCGTGCGGGCCGGCGGCAGGTTCGGGAAGAACTCGGCGTAGATCCGGTTGTACTCCTGGAAGCGGCCGAGGTCGGTCAGGTAGGTGTTGACCTTCACCACCTGGGAGAGGTCGCTGCCCGCCGCCTTCAGGATGATCTCCAGGTTGCGCAGGGTCTGGCGGACCTCGCCGGCGAAGTCGGCCGGCATCTCGCCCGTCACGGGGTGGTGCGGGCCCTGCCCGGACACGAACACGAAGCCGTTGGCGACGATGGCGTGGCTGTACTGGCCGGCCGGCTTGACGGCGTTCTCGGCGAAGATCGCCGTGCGGTTGGACATGGTGTCTCTCATGGGTCGGTGGTTCCGTTGCGGGTCAGCACGCGCCCGGGGCGCGCGCCGGTCGGGGCCCCGGCGCGCAGCACGAAGGCGCCGGAGACGAGGACGTCGGTGATGCCGCGGGGCGGCAGCGTCGGCTGCTCGAAGGTGGCGCCGTCGGCGACGTCGTCGCCGAACAGCACGAGGTCGGCGACCATGCCCGGCCGCACCAGGCCGCGGTCGGCGAGGCCGAAGCGCTGCGCCGGCACGGCGGTCATGTGGCGCACCGCCTCCTCCAGGCCGGGGCCGCCGGGGGCCCGCGCCATGGCGAGGTAGCGGGGGAAGCTGCCGTAGGCCCGGGGGTGCGGCCGCCCGCCCTCGCGCGGCAGCCCGTCGGAGCCCAGCATGTGCAGCCGGTGCCCCAGCACCGTCCGGAGGTCGCCCTCGTCGAGCTGGAACATCACCACGTTGGTGCGGCCGCGGTCGGCGGCGACCAGCCAGGCCAGGGTGGCGAAGGGCGCCTCGCCGCGCCCGGCGGCGATCTCGGCGAGCGAGCGGCCCTCGGCGGCGGCCAGCGACGGATCGGCGACGCCGCCGATGCGCACGTTCTCCCAGCCGATCAGCCGCACCTTGGATTCCCAGCCGGGGTCGGCCGGGGCCTCGCCGTCCTCGACGGCGCGCCGCAGCGCCTCCCGCCCCGCGGGGTCGGCGAGGCGGGCCAGCAGCGCCTCGCTGCCGCCGGCCTGCGCCGACGGCGGGAGCAGCTGCAGGATGGTCGAGGACCCCGCGGGATAGGGATACATGTCGATGCCGACGTCGATGCCGTCGCGCCGCGCCGTCTCCAGCCGTTCGAGCGTGCGCGGCAGGCTGCCCCAGTAGGGCCGTCCCGCCGCCTGCAGGTGGGAGAGCAGCCCGCTCGGGCCGCCCGCCTTGAGGAGGTCGAGGAACTCCTCCACCGACGCCGCCAGGCCGCCCTCGTAGGAGCGGACGTGGGCCGCCAGCAGGGCGCCGTGCTCGGCCACCACCTCGGCGAGCCGCACCAGCTCGGCCCGGTCGGCCCAGGCGCTGGGCGGGTAGACGAGGCCGAGCGACAGGCCGTGCGCGCCCTGGCGGAGCTGCCGGGCCAGCAGGTCGGCCATCGCCTCGCGCTCGGCCGGCGTGGCGGCGCGGCGCTCCCAGCCCAGCACCGCCAGGCGCAGCCCGGCGTGGCCGACCAGGGAGACCAGGTTGATGGCGGCGCCGTCGGCGGCCGCCTTGTAGGCGCGGAAGTCGGCGAACACCTCGTCGTCGGCGACGGCGCCGAGCAGCGCGGCGAAATGGTCGCGCAACGGCGCGGCCGCGCGGCCGGCGTGGGGGTAGAGCGCGAAGGAGCAGTTGCCGACCACCACCGTGGTGACGCCCTGGGCGACCTTCTCCGGCCGTCCGCGCTGGCGCAGGAACACCAGGTCGTCGTGGGCGTGGGCGTCGATGAAGCCGGGGGCGAGGTAGCGCCCGGCCGCCTCCACCACCTCGGCGCCGGGCGGCGCCTCCAGGCGGGGGGCGACGGCGGCGATGCGGCCCCGGGCGACGGCGACGTCGGCGCGGAACCAGGGCGCGCCGGTGCCGTCGACGACGCGCGCGCCACGGATCAGGACGGGAGCGGCGGACATCAGGTCACCTTCTGCAGGCGGGGATCGAGGGCGTCGCGCAGGCCGTCGCCGACGACCTGGAGCGACAGCACGGTCAGCACGATGGCGATGCCGGGGGCCAGCATCAGCCAGTCGGCCTGGCGGAAATACTGCTGGGCGCCGGCGATCATGTTGCCCCAGGTGGGGGTGGTCGGCGGCACGCCGACGCCGAGGAAGGACAGCGCCGCCTCGGTCAGGATGGCGTAGGCGAAGATGAAGGTGGCCTGGACGATGATCGGCGACAGCAGGTTGGGCAGCACGTGCACCAGGACGATGCGCGGCGTGGTGGCGCCGAGCGCCGTCGCCGCCTCGACGAAGGGCAGCTCGCGCAGCACCAGCACGGCGGCGCGCACGACGCGGGCGACGCGCGGGGTGTAGACGATGCCGAGCGCCAGCACGACGTTGAACAGCGACGGCCCGAGCGCCGCCATGAAGGCGATCGCCAGCAGGATGTCGGGGAAGGCCATCAGCGCGTCGGTGAAGCGCATGAACAGCCCGTCGAGCCGGCGCACGTAGCCGCCGAGCAGGCCGATGGCGGTGCCCAGCAGCGTCGCCACCACCACCACCAGGCCGCCGACCAGCAGCGACAGGCGCGCCCCCAGCAGGATGCGGGACAGCACGTCGCGGCCGAACTCGTCGGACCCGAACCAGTGGGCGGCGCCGGGCGCCTGCAGGCGGTTCAGGATGTCCATCGCCATGGGGTCGTAGGGCGAGAGCCAGGGCGCCAGCAGCGCGCAGGCGACGATCGCCGCCAGCAGCCCGGCGGCCACCAGCACCAGGCGGCGGCGGAACAGCCGGCGCAGCAGCAGCGCCAGCGGCGAGCGGCCGCGCCGGCGCGCGGCGGCGGGCGGATCGCGGCGGGCCTCGTCGCCCATGGCCGGCAGGCTTGCCATCGCGGCGCCCTCCTTCAGTAGCGGATGCGCGGGTCGACCGCGGCGTAGAGCAGGTCGACGGCGAGGTTGATGAGGACGTAGATGCCGGACACCACCAGCAGCGCCCCCTGGATCACCGGGTAGTCGCGGCGCAGCACGGCGGAGACCACGAGGTTGCCGACCCCGGGCAGGCCGAACACCGTCTCGGTGACGATGGCGCCGGCGATCATCACGGCGGTGGTCAGGCCGATCACCGTCAGGATCGGGATCATGGCGTTGCGCAGGGCGTGCTTCAGCACCACCGTGCCCGGCGGCAGCCCCTTGGCGCGGGCGGTGCGGACGTAGTCGTCGCCCAGCACCTCCAGCATGCTGGTGCGGGTGAAGCGCAGGATGAGGGCGGAGTTGGGGATGCCCAGCGCCACCGCCGGCAGCACGAGATGGCGCAGCCGCTCGGCCAGCGAGGCGTCGGGCGGCCCGTAGCCCGACACCGGGAACCACGGCACGTCGACCGCCAGGTACTTCATCAGGGTGAGGCCGATCCAGAAGCTGGGCACGCTGGCCGCCAGCATGGCCAGGCCGACCGCCACCTGGTCCACCGCGCGGCCGCGCATGACGGCCGAGACGATGCCGATGGGCACGCCGATCAGCACGGCGATGCCGACCGCCATGACGGTGAGGAAGGAGGTCAGCTCGGCCCGCTCCGCCAGCGCCTGGGCGACCGGCCGGTCGAGGAAGATCGACTGGCCGAGGTCGAGGGTGACGATCTGCTTGAGATAGAGGACGAACTGCACCGCCAGCGGCTCGTCGAGGCCGAGCCGGGAGCGCAGCGCCGCGATGTCCTCCGGCGTCGCCGCGTTGCCGAGCATCACCGCGGCGGGATCGCCCGGCACGACGCGGGCGATGACGAACACCACGGCGGCGACGATCAGCATGACGGCCAGCATGCCGCCCAACCGGCGGACGACGTAGACGAGCATGGCGGATGGTCCTCGGATCAGATGGCCGATCGGCGGCACGGCGGCGGCGCGTGGTCGGGCCGGTCCCCCCTCCTGACCTCCCCCCACTTCGCGGGGGGAGGAACGAAGCCCTCCCCCGTCGAAGATGGGGGAGGGTTTGGGTGGGGGGCCGCCGCAACCACGTCCCGCCGGCCCCTATCCTACTTCGCCAGCTCGGCGTTCCAGAAGAACGGCCAGGGCATCGGCGTGTAGTTCTTCAGCGACTTGCTCGCGGCCGCCAGGTTGTAGAAGTCGCCGACCTTGATGGTGGGGACCTGCTCGTAGAACAGGGCCTGCAGGTCGGCCCAGCGGTCGTGCCGCTTGGCCGGGTCCATCTCGGTGTTGAAGGCGGCCAGCGCCTTCTGCTTCTCCGGCGTGTCCCACCAGCCGGGGTAGCTGGGGTTGACGAAGGTGATCAGCGACGGTTCCGGCACGAAGGTGTGGTAGGTGAAGAAGGCGTCCCACGCCTTCTCGTCGCCGCGCTTCTGGATCAAGGTCGCCCAGTCCAGCACCTGCAGGTCGACGTTGAAGCCCGCCTGCTGCAGCTGGGCCTGGGCCACCAGGCTCATCTTGTAGAGGAAGTCGTACTGGGTGGAGGTGAGGATGCGGATCGGCTCGCCGTTGTAGCCGGCCTTCTTCAGCATGTCCGCCGCCTTCTGCGGGTCGTGCTGGTTGTAGGCCTTGGCGCTGGCGGCGTCGTGGAAGGCGGTGCCGGGGGCGTAGATCGAGCCCTCCAGCGCGAAGAACGAGGGGTCGCCGAAGGCCGCCAGCATCATCTGCTGCGGCGCCAGCGCCGTCAGGACCGCCTGGCGCACCGCCTGGTTCTTGGTGGCGCCGGTCTTGGAGTTCATGATCATCAGCGGGAAGCCGAACGGCTTCACCATGATCGGCTGGACGTTCTCGCCCTGCTTCAGGCGGCTCAGCATCTCGGTGGGCAGGCTGTCGGCGAACTGGTACTGGCCGGCCATCGTGCCCTCGACCCGGGTCGTCCCGTTGGGCACCGGCACGAAGCGCACCTCGGATATCTTGGCCTCGCGGTGGCCGCCGTAGCCGTTGGCCGGGCCGGCCGGCGAGGTGTAGCCGTCGAAGCGGACCAGACGGATGTACTGGTCGGGCTTGTGCTCCAGCAGCTTGTAGGGACCGCTGCCGACCAGCGCCTTCAGCGGGTTGGCGCCGTCGATCACCTCCTCCGGCACGATGGCGGCGGCGCCGTTGTTCATCGCCAGGAGCGAGGTCAGCGGCGCGAACGGCTCCTTCAGGGTGATGACCACGGTGGCGTCGTCCTTGGCGGCGATCGATTCCACCATCGCCGCGGTGGTCTTGCCGCGCGGCGACACCTTGGTCCAGCGCTCCAGCGAGGCGACCACGTCGGCCGCCGTCATGGCGCTGCCGTCGTGGAAGGTGACGCCGGGGCGCAGCGGGATCGTGTAGACGCGGCCGTCCGGCGACAGGGTGGGCGCCGCCGCGGCCAGCAGCGGCGTCAGCTTCCACTCCGCGTCGAAGGTGTAGAGCGTCTCGAACATGTGCTGGGTGATGATGCTCACCAGGTCGGAGGTCACGCCGACCGGATCGAGGGTGGGCGGCTCGCCGATGGTGGCCACCGTGACGACGGAGGCCGCTGCGCCGGCCGGCGCCGTCTGCGCCAGGGCGGGCGAGAGTCCGAGGCCCAGCGCCGCCCCGGCGGCGGCGATGGAGAACGCGCGTCTGCTGATCGGGTTCATGATGTCCCCCTGTTCTGTGGGTCCGTCCGGTGCCATCGTATGTGTCCGAAATATCGGACGCGTTTCTTGTATCTCGGACATGTGAACGGTATACTGGACAAACGGTCGCGGCAAGGCGAAAAGAGCGGGCGCAGCCGAGGGGGAAAGCGTTGGGAATCGAGCAAGCCACCGGACGGGCGCGCGGCATCGACCGCGTCATCGCCATTCTCGACTATCTGCACCAGAGGCGCGGGCCCGTGCGCATCGGCGACATCGCCCGCGACACCGGCACGCCGCGCTCGACCATCTACGAGATCGTCAACCGGCTGGTGGAGGCGCACTGGCTGGAGCCGCGCGACGGCGACGGCACCGTGTTCTTCGGCCCGGCCATGCATTTCTACGGCAGCGCCTATCTCGAGGGCGGCGACCGCATCCGCAGCGCCCGCGCCGAGGTGAAGCGGCTGGTCGAGCACACCGGCGAGACGGCGCAGTACTGCGCGCTCGAGGGCGACAAGTACACGGTGGTGCTGAACGAGCCGGGCCGGCGCACCTTCCGCATCAGCTCCGACGTCGGCATCAAGGTGCCGATCCCGTGGACGGCCTCGGGGCGCCTGCTGGTCGACCACCTGACCCTGGAGGAGGTGCTGGCCTTCATCCCGGCCGAGGACTTCGTGCTGCCCGACGGCCGCCGCACCGTGCCGGAGGCGTTCGTGGCCGAGGTCGCCCGCGCCCGCGAGAACGGCTACGCCTGCACGACCGGCCTGGTCGACCGCTTCACCACCTGCCTCGCGGCGCCGGTGCGGGACGCCGCCGGCCTGTGTGTCGCGACGATCTGCCTGGTGATCCCCGCCGACACCGACGAGGGCCTGCTGGCCGGCATGATCGAGGCCCTGTGCGCCAGCGGCCGGCGGCTGTCGCTCGCCTGAGCGGCCGGCGCGCGCTCAGGCCGCCGGCCAGGCGGCCATGGCGGTGCGCGCCACCGCCTCCAGGGCGGGCCGGTCCGCGCCGTCGCGCGCCTGGATCGACATGCCCTGCTGGACGCTGACGTAGAACCGGGCGAGCGCCGCGACGTCGGTGCCGCCGGGCAGCTCGCCGTCGGCGACCCCGCGTCGCAGCCGCGCCTCCAGCCGTGCCAGCCCGTCGGCGCGGGCGGCGGCGACCGCCCGGCCGAGCGGCTCGCACCCCTCCGACCCCGCCGCCGACAGCGCCATCATGCAGCCGCCGGGCCGGCCCGGGGTCGCCGGGAGGTTGGCCGCCGACGCCATGAGGAAGCCCTCGATCGCCGCGCGCGCCGTCGCCCCGGCGTCGACCGGACCCCAGATCAACGGCCCGGCGGTCTCCGCGTAGCGCCGCAGCGCCTCCGCGTAGAGCGCCTCCTTGCTGCCGAAGGCCGCGTAGAGGCTGGGCGACCCGATCCCCATCGCCCCGCACAGCTCGGCGATCGAGGTGGCCGTGTAGCCCTTGCGCCAGAACAGCCGCATGGCCGCGGCCAGGGCCGCGTCGCGATCGAAGCTCCGGGGACGCCCGCGCACGCTCATTCCCTCTTTCTGTAATGCCCTCTTTTTATAATGATCGACATATAAATCGGTTGACAGCCCTCCGCAACCCGTCTACTGATTTCTGTGTCGATCATTATAGAATTGGAGGGGACGATGACGGATCTGGTCGGGCGGCGTGCGCTGGTCACGGGCGGCAGCCGGGGCATCGGGGCGGCGATCGCGCGCTCGCTGGCGGGCGCCGGCGCCGACGTCGCCATCACCTACGAACGCTCGGCGGAGCGGGCGGCCGAGGTGGTGCGCGACGTCGAGGCGCTGGGGCGGCGCGCCGTCGCCATCGCCGCCGACAGCGCGGACGCCGCGGCGGTCCAGCGCTCGGTGGAGGAGGCCGCGGCGGCGCTCGGCGGCCTCGACATCCTCGTCAACAACGCCGGGATCGCGCGCGGCGGCGCGCTGCAGGCGATGAGCCTGGAGGACATCGACGCGGTGCTGGCGGTGAACGTCCGGTCGGTCGTCCTCGCCACCCGGGCCGCCCTCGCCCACCTCGGCCGGGGCGGCCGCATCATCACCATCGGCAGCTGCCTGGCCGAGCGGGTGCCGATGCCGGGGATCTCGGTCTACGCCATGAGCAAGTCGGCCCTGATCGCCTTCACCAAGGGGCTCGCCCGCGACGTCGGACCCGCCGGCATCACCGCCAACATCGTCCACCCCGGCCCGACCGACACCGACATGAACCCGGCGGACGGCCCCCGGGCCGACGGGCAGCGCGGGCTGCTCGCCACCGGCCAGTACGGCACCGCCGCGGACGTCGCGGCGATGGTGACCTTCCTCGCCGGTCCCGGCAGCGGCCAGATCACCGGCGCGGGCTTCGCCGTCGACGGCGGGGCCAACGCCTGACCCACGGCGCACCCCGCCCGCCCTGGCCCGGAGGGGTTCGCGGAGTCACACATCTCCTTGAGGGCGAGCCGGTTTGACCCTCCCCCGGCAGGGCCGGGGGAGGGAAAGCACGCGGCCGAAATGGGTGCATACTCGACTCCGCCGGAGAGAGAGTGGCCGCGAAGAGGCCGGGCCGGGGAGGGCGGGGGCATCGGTGTGCCGACGGATCGGCCCGCCCGTCCGCGCCGCTCGTCCTCGCGACCGGCCACGCCGTCGTGGCCGTCCTCCCCGCGGTTACACTCTGTTACAGCGCCGGGCCTTTTCAGGGTGCGCCGCAAAACCTATACTCGTCTGCGGTCCGCGGACGGCAGGGATCAGGCCGTCGTCCGCGGGGACCATGCAATCCAGGCATTCCAAGAGATCGACACGGAGATCCTCGGTCGGCCGGTACGGGACGAGTGGTGCGGGCCGGCCGGATCGTGTCGTCACGGCTTCGCACCAGAGGCAGGGGACAGGCGAACGCATGAGGCGCACGCACTTCATCGGGCTGCTGCTGGCCGGCGGGCTCGCGCTCGGCGGCATCGGACATTGGCAGTTCGGCATCGGCCATGCCCAGCCGAAGCCCGCCGCGGCCCCGGCCGCCGCGCCCCGCCCGGCGGCGGTGGAGACGGCGCCGGTGCGGGTCGACACGGTGACGGTCCGCATCGACGCCATCGGCACCCTGCAGTCGCAGGAGTCCGTGGTGCTGTCGCCGGAGATCGACGGCGTCGTCGCCGACATCCTGTTCGACGAGGGCACGGCGGTGGAGGCCGGGGTGCCGCTGGTGCGGCTCGACGACGCCATCCTCAAGGCCGAGCTCGACCAGGCCAAGGCGGAGCTGACGCTCGCCCAGGCCAACTTCGAGCGCGCCGACACCCTGCTGCGCCAGAGCTCCGGCACACGGCGGGCGCTGGACGAGGCGATCGCCGCCCAGCAGTCGGCCCGGGCGCGCGTCAGGCTGGCCGAGACCCAGCTGGACAAGACGGTGATCCGCGCCCCCTTCTCCGGCGTGCTCGGCCTGCGCCCGGTCAGCCGCGGCGAATACGTCTCCCAGGGCGAGGCACTGATCGGGCTGCAGACGGTCGACCCGCTGCGCGTGGAGTTCCGCGTGCCGGAGACCTTCCTCACCAGCGTCAAGGTCGGGCTGCCGGTCGGGATCACCGCCGACGCCCTGCCCGGGCGCAGCTTCGAGGGGCGGATCACCGCCATCGACCCCCAGGTCGACGTCAACGGCCGGGCGCTGCGCATCCGCGCCGAGGTGCCCAACCCCGAGCGCGTCCTGCGCTCCGGCCTGTTCGTGCGGGTCGGCGTCACCGCCGCCAGCCGCGCCGACGCCCTGCTGGTGCCCGAGGGCGCCATCCTGCCGGAGGGGGACCTGCGCCTCGTCTACCGCATCGTCGACGGCAAGGCGCGGCGCACCACCGTCGTGCTGGGCGAGCGCAAGGCCGGCGAGGTCGAGGTGCTGAAGGGCCTGTCGGCCGGCGACGAGGTGGTCACCGCCGGGCAGCAGCGGCTGCGCGACGGCACGACGGTCGTGGTGGTGAACCCGCGCGAAGGCACCTGAGCCATGGGCATTTCCGAGATCTGCGTCCGGCGGCCCGTCTTCGCGACGGTGCTCAGCCTGGTCCTGCTGCTGCTCGGCGTCGTCAGCTACCAGCGGCTGACGGTGCGCGAATACCCCAACATCGACGAGCCCGTCGTCTCCATCGTCACCAACTATCCCGGCGCCAGCGCCGAGATCATCGAGACCCAGGTGACCCAGGTGCTGGAAGGCTCGATCGCCGGGATCGAGGGCATCGACACGCTGACCTCGGTCAGCCGCCCGGAATCGAGCCGCATCACGGTGACCTTCCGCCGCACCGTCGATCCCGACGTGGCGGCCAGCGACGTGCGCGACCGCGCCAGCCGCGTGCGCGGCCGCCTGCCCGACGAGATCGAGGAGCCGATCATCTCCAAGGTCGAGGCCGACGCCCAGCCGATCATCTACCTGCCCTTCGTCAGCGACCGCCTGTCGGCCCTGGAGATCACCGACTATCTCGACCGCTTCGTCGTCGACCGCTTCAAGAACCTGCCCGGCGTCGCCGACGTGCAGATCATGGGCGAGCGGCGCTACGCCATGCGCATCTGGGTCGACCGCGCCCGGCTCGCCGCCTACGGCCTGACCATCCAGGAGGTCGAGGACGCGCTGCGCGGCCAGAACGTGGAGATCCCGTCGGGCCGCATCGAGAGCCAGGACCGCGAGTTCACCGTGCTGTCGCGCACCGGCCTGACCACGCCGGCCGAGTTCGAGGACGTCGTGGTGCGCCAGGCCGACGGCATCCTGGTGCGCCTGCGCGACATTGCCTCGGTCGAGCTGGGCGCCGCCGACGAGCGGCGCGACAGCCGGTCCGACGGCAAGAACGCCATCTCCATCGGCATCATCAAGCAGGCCACGGCCAACCCGCTGGACGTCTCCAACGCCGTGCGCGAGATCCTGCCGCACCTCCTCCAGGACCTGCCGGAGGGCATGAGCGGCCGCGTCTCCTATGATTCCTCGGTCTTCATCGACCGCTCCATCGAGGCGGTGTTCCACACCATCCTGGAAGCGGTCGTGCTGGTCGTCGTCGTCGTGCTGTTCTTCCTGCGCACGCTGCGCGCCACCGTCATCCCGGTGGTGACGATCCCGGTGTCGCTGGTCACCACCTTCGCCATCATGTACGCGGTCGGCTTCTCCATCAACACGCTGACCCTGCTGGCCATGGTGCTGGCGATCGGCCTGGTGGTCGACGACGCCATCGTCGTGCTGGAGAACGTGCACCGGCACATCGAGGAGGGCAAGAAGCCGACGCTGGCCGCCATCGTCGGCACGCGCGAGATCGGCTTCGCCGTCGTCGCCATGACGATGACGCTCGCCGCCGTCTACGCGCCGGTGGCCTTCGCGCCGGGCCGCGTCGGCCGCCTGTTCCTGGAGTTCGCGCTGACCCTGGCGGGGGCGGTGATCGTCTCCGGCTTCGTCGCCCTGACCCTGACGCCGATGATGTGCTCGCGCATGCTGAAGGCGCACGAGAGCCACGGCCGTGTCTACCGCGCGCTGGAGCGCCTGTTCGAGGGCATGGCGGCGGCCTACCGGACGGTGCTGCGCGCCAGCCTGCGGGTGCGGCCGCTGATCGTGCTGTTGGCGATCGGCGTCGCCGGCGCCAGCGCCGTGCTCTTCACCAGCCTGAAGTCGGAGCTGGCGCCGGTGGAGGACCGCGGCCTGCTGCGGGTGAGCGGCACCGCCCCGGAGGGGGCGACCATCGACTACACCGCGCGCTACGCCCGCCAGGTGGAGCGCATCCTCACCGGCGTGCCGGAGGTGGAGAGCTACATCGTCATCGCCGGCTTCCCCGAGGTGACGCGCATGATCGCCATCGCCCAGCTCGAGGACTGGGCGGAACGCGACCGCAAGCAGCAGCAGATCGGCGCCGCCATCCAGCCGCAGCTCGGGCGCATCGCCGGCATGTCGGCCTTTCCCATCAACCAGGCGTCGTTCGGCCAGCGCGGCAACAGCCGGCCCATCGAGTTCGTGATCCAGACCTCGGGCACCTACGCCGACCTGCAGGGCTACGTCGACCGGATGATGGAGCGCATCCGCGCCTATCCCGGGCTGGTGGACGCCGACAGCGACCTCAAGCTCTCCAAGCCGCAGATCGAGGTGGCGATGAACCGCGACAAGGTGGCGGATTCCGGCATCCAGGTCGCGGTCGTCGGCCGCACCCTGGAGACCCTGCTGGGCGGCCGCCAGGTCACCCGCTTCGAGCGCGACGGCGAGCAGTACGACACGATCATCCGCCTGGCCGAGCAGGACCGCAGCACGCCGCGCGACCTCAGCCGCATCTACGTGCGCGGCGCCCAGGGGGAGATGGTGCAGCTCTCCAACCTCGTCACCGTCGAGGAGACGGTGGCGCCCAAGGAGCTGAACCGCTTCAACCAGCTGCGCTCCGCCACCATCGAGGCGAACCTGGCGCCCGGCGTCTCCCAGGGCGAGGCGCTGGCCTTCCTGGAGCGCACCGCGGCCGAGGTGCTGCCCCAGGGCACCCAGACCGACTACGCCGGCCAGAGCCGCGAGTTCCGCGAGGCGGGATCGAGCCTGGTCTTCGTCTTCGTGCTGGCGCTGGGCTTCATCTACCTGGTGCTGGCCGCCCAGTTCGAGAGCTTCGTCGACCCGCTGGTCATCATCCTGACCGTGCCGCTGTCGATGACGGGGGCCCTGCTGGCGCTCTACCTCACCGGCGGGACCTTGAACGTCTACAGCCAGATCGGCCTGATCACCCTGGTCGGGCTGATCACCAAGCACGGCATCCTGATCGTCGAGTTCGCCAACCAGCTGCAGGAGCAGGGCCGGTCCAAAATGGAGGCGGTGATGGAATCGGCGGTGCTGCGGCTGCGCCCGATCCTGATGACCACCGGCGCCATGGTGCTGGGTGCGGTGCCGCTGGCGCTCGCCACCGGCGCCGGGGCGGAGAGCCGCCAGCAGATCGGCTGGGTGATCGTCGGCGGCATGTCGCTGGGCACCGTGCTGACCCTGTTCGTCGTGCCGACCATGTACACGCTGCTGACCGCCAACCGCACCGCCCACGCCCCCGACGGCGCCGCCCCCGCCCCGGCGGAGTGACGGCGGGGTCTCCCTCTCCCGCCCCGGGAGAGGGAAGGGGCCCATGCCCAGCATGGGAAGGGTGAGGGTCCGCCCCTCGCCCAACCCCTCACCCTCCCCGCGGCTGGCGCCGCGGGTCCCCTCCCTCACCCGGGGCGGGCTAGAAGATTCACACGTCTTCCGACGCCGGGCGACCGACCCTCCCTCGGCCCCGCCGGGGGAGGGTGGCGTCCGAAGGACGCCGGGTGGGGGCTCGGTTTCGCAGCAGGGCCGAACCCCTGGCTGTGCAAAACGGGGGCGCCGGCTCGTCCCGCGAGACCCAGCCCCCACCCTCCCAGCCTCCGGCCGGGCCCCTCCCTCCCCCGGCGGGGCCGAGGGAGGGGTGTTCTGCGGTGCCGCATCAGATGTGTGAATACGTTAGCCCGGGGCGGGAGAGGGCGAGGGGAGCGCCGCCCCCGCTCAGCTCCGCAGGCCGGGCGCCTCGTGGCCGGTGCGGGCGACGTACTCGGTGTAGCCGCCGCCGTACTGGTGGATGCCGTCCGGTGTCAGCTCCAGCACCCGGTTCGACAGGGCCGCCAGGAAGTGCCGGTCGTGCGACACGAACAGCATGGTGCCCTCGTAGGCGCCGAGCGCCTTGATCAGCATCTGCTTGGTGTCGAGGTCGAGGTGGTTGGTCGGCTCGTCGAGCACCAGGAAGTTCGGCGGGTTGAACAGCATCTTCGCCATGACGAGCCGGGCCTTCTCGCCGCCCGACAGGACGCGGCACCGCTTCTCCACGTCGTCGCCGGAAAAGCCGAAGCAGCCGGCCAGCGCCCGCAGCGACCCCTGGCCGGCCAGCGGGAAGGCCGCCTCCAGCGACTCGAACACCGTGGCGTCGCCGTCCAGCAGCTCCATCGCGTGCTGGGAGAAATAGCCCATGCGGACGCTGCCGCCGACGGCGACGCTGCCGGCGTCCGGCTCGGTGGCGCCCGCCACCAGCTTCAGCAGGGTCGACTTGCCGGCGCCGTTGACGCCCATGACGCACCAGCGTTCCCTGCGGCGGATGGTGAAGTCGAACCCCTCGTAGATGGCGCGGCCGCCGTAGCCCTTGCGCACGTTCTTGAGGACCGCGACGTCCTCGCCCGAGCGGGGGGCCGGCGGGAAGTCGAACACCACGGTCTGGCGGCGGCGCGGCGGCTCGACCCGCTCGATCTTGTCGAGCTTCTTGACGCGGCTCTGCACCTGGCTGGCGTGCGAGGCGCGGGCCTTGAAGCGCTCGATGAACTTCAGCTCCTTCGCCAGCATGGCCTGCTGGCGTTCGAACTGGGCCTGCTGCTGCTGCTCGTTCAGCGCTCGCTGCTGCTCGTAGAAGGCGTAGTCGCCGGAGTAGCTGGTCAGCGAGCCGCCGTCGATCTCGATGATCTTGGTGACGATCCGGTTCATGAACTCGCGGTCGTGCGAGGTCATCAGCAGGGCGCCGTCGTAGCCCTTGAGGAACGACTCCAGCCAGATCAGGCTTTCGATGTCGAGATGGTTGCTCGGCTCGTCCAGCAGCATGGCGTCGGGCCGCATCAGCAGGATGCGGGCGAGCGCCACGCGCATCTTCCAGCCGCCCGACAGGTTGCCGACGTCGGCGTCCATCATCTCCTGGCTGAAGCTGAGGCCGGCCAGCACCTCGCGCGCCCGCCCCTCCAGCTCGTAGCCGCCCAGCTCCTCGAAGCGGGCCTGCACCTCGCCGTAGCGCTCGATGACCGCGTCCATGTCGGGGTGGTCGGGATCGGCCATGGCCGCTTCGAGGCCGGCCAGCTCGGCCGCCACGGCGCTGACCGGCCCGGCCCCGTCCATCACCTCGGCGACGGCGCTGCGGCCGGACATCTCGCCGACGTCCTGGTTGAAATAGCCGATGGTGACCTGCTTCTCGATCGCCACCTGGCCGGTGTCCGGCAGCTCCTCGCCGGTGATCATGCGGAACAGCGTCGTCTTGCCGGCGCCGTTGGGGCCGACGAGGCCGACCTTCTCGCCCCGGTTCAGGGCGGCGGACGCCTCGAGGAAGAGGATGCGGTGACCGGTGTGCTTGCTGATGCTGTCGAAGCGGATCATGGGCGGCAGGGGGTCCGTGACGTGGGCGGCCCCTTATGCCACAGGATGGGCGGCACGGAAGAGCGCTGATCGAGCGGGCGCGAAAGTGTCTCTGCGGCGTGGTGGGGGTGTGCGGTGGGACGAAAGGCGCCCGGAAGGGGCCTCCACAATTTTGGCTCCTTTTCTGGATGGACATGTGCTGGAGCGAGAGGATGCCTCATGCTTCGGAGTTCGGCCCGCTGGAATTGCGTAGCCGCTCCCAGGCGTCATGGGTAGCGCCCTCGCGTCAGCTGGGGTCGAGCCTTGCCTCACAAGCCAACATGCTTTGCTGTCCGGTGTGAGCTCCAATGAGGGGACACAGGGCTGTTCAAAGTGTCGGTCAGCACGGTCGTAAATATGCGTGGCCACTTGGCGGCGACGGTAATCAGGGTGCACCTCTATCCCTGTCGCAAACGGACTGCGCTCGCCGATCGTGAACGAGGCCCAGCCGACCTCGACACCGTCGTAAAACGCGACGAACGTGGCCACTGTCTCGGTGTTAAATCCTCGGCGCATTACCCTGATCGTCGCTTCTCGACTGCCGTATTTCTCACCTTCCATCTTCAGTCCTCCGAATATGGACTTTAGCAGCGGATGTTCAGTGTCTCACAGGCGCAGTCCGCAGCGACGCGATGGAAATACAGGATATTGAAGCCACTCACACTCCAGTTACCACGGCCAAGGCTTGGCGTATCACGGTAGTCTGCCAAATCCTGTGGGCTCAGGGTCCGAACGCGAGCGAAATCAAAGAGAACGAGAGCAGATGGCCCATCATGCTGCATGAGCTTGACGCACTCGTCAGTGTTCGCTGACCGCGTCAACTTACCCCGTGTTCCCTGCTCTGGCTGGACAGCGACCTCGACAGCCGTACGTCCTATCAGGAAATCGACCCGTCCATCGCCATGTTGAGCAAAGGCATGCCGCACCCAATATTCGGGAACCAGTTTATCGCCATAGGCCCCGAGCAGATAAAAGCGGATAAGGGGGAGGAGATCGCGCTCGTTCCACGTGTGGCATTTGTAAGTTAGGCAAAAATCTGGATTGCAAAGATTGCGAAAAAGATACTCGAAATCGCCTCTAATATCACGCAACGCTTCGCTCATAGGCCTTCGCTCCTTTTCTGGATGTTCGCTTACTGGCGCGCCAGCAGGTCCAGCGGGACCTTGAGCGCCTCGGCGATGCGTGCCATGGCATCGAAGCTGCCCGGCTTCTTGCCGTTCTCGATCTCGGACAGGTAGGACGGGGCGACGCCGGCCGCTTCCGCCAGGCCGCGCGCCGTGACGCCACGGTGCTCGCGAAACACGGTGACCGGATGGTCGCCGTCGAGGATACGCTCCGCGACCTCGAACGGATAGATCTCGGTCTCACCGCCCGACAGGCGGGCCTTCACCGCCTCGATGTCGGCCAGGTCCTGCGCGTCGGCCACCAGCTCGGCGAGGGCCTCGAAGTCGGCCCGGCTCAGCGTGACGCTGTCCGGCGTCTCGGCGATCGGCGTGATGGGCAGCGCGTTCATCGGTAGACCTCCTTGCGGTTCCCAACCTTCAGCACGGTGATCACCAGGGCGCCGCCGTCAATCTCATACACGGCCCGCCAGTCGCCGTGGCGGATGCGGCCCCGCCCGCCGCCGAAGGCTTTCGCCCAAGGATGTGGATCGTACGGGGCGGTGGCGAACGCCCTCAGCTTGGCCCGCAGCCCCGCCGCATCATCCTTCGGCATGCGGAGCAGCGCTTTCAACGCCGAGGCTTCGATCACCAGTTCCATGCACCCATAATCGCCGGTAGCGAATGGCCGATCAAGAGGAGATTCGCCATTGGCGAATCAGAGACGTGATGTCGGGGACGACTTATGTCATGGAGCCCGCAACGGCGTCCTTGCTGGACATTCAGAACGGCCGAGGCGGCTCTCACACCACCAATCCCACGATGACAGCCGCGCCACCGGGGGACGCCAGGGCACATAGATCTCGCCGTACCGCCGATCGCCCCAGCGGCGTTTCCAATTGATCGCCGGCTATCGGAACGGGATCCTCATGGTCCGGCTCGCGTTCTCTTACGGCGTTTTCGAGGTTCCGCCGAGCGCATCGGCCAGGCGCTCCAGAGACGCGGCCGTCCGCGGGTATGTGTATTTATAGCTGTTCACAGGATACGTTCTGCCATGGGCGGTAATGGCCGGGAAGGCATTGGCCGGAACCTTCAGTTCCGCCTCTCTACCACGCTCAACGACAAACTCGATGCCGTCGCTAACGATCTGGTGCCCGTGCGCATCCAGCCGCTTCCCGACCTCGTTGCTTGAGGCTCTTGACCACGCATGGTGACCTTAATCGTGTCGTGGTCGATCGCTTCAGCGAAGATAAGGCAGAACCACGGATAGAGGTTATGGTCCGCACCGCGATCACGGAGGCCCCGATCATCGACGATGAAGAGGTTGCTCCGGTCGATGTTCCTGATGCGCCGATCGGCAAAATGCCCATAGACGTCAAGCAGAGCCCTTTACAGTGTCCTTGTCGTTTCAATCGACATGGCGGCAATGCTCCTTTTCTGGATTATGCGCCGCTGAGCCAGTCTTCCGACCGCAAGCCATCCACACGTCGGAATTCACCCAGGCTGCCGGTAACGACGATCAGGCCCCGGCTGCGGGCGTGCCCGGCGATCATCAGGTCGTAAGGGTCGAAGACAGCTCCACGTCGCTCCAGATCGGCGCGGATTTCGCCGTAGTGCCCCGCCGCATCCTCGTCGAACCGCAGCACCTCCAACCGGCCCACCAGGCGCTCGACCTCCCGGCGCTGCTCCGCCGGCCGCGCCGATTTGGCAACGCCATGCAGCAGCTCGGCCAAGGTGACGGTGGAGATGCAGAGCGCGCCCGCTTCCGCGTTGAATCGCCCGCGCAGGCGGGGAGGCCGGTCACGCAGCACGCGGATGCACAGGTTGGTGTCCAGCATGTAGCGCAGCATCACAGCGCCTCGCGTTCCTGCATGGCCGGTTGATCACGGTCCGGAAAGGCGATGCCGGGGGAGTCGAAGAAATCGTCCCAGGCACGGTCGGCGGGGACGATGACGCGCCGGTCGCCCTCGCGGACGATCAGCACTTCACGGACGTCTCCGGGGAAGGCGACATCCTTCGGCAGGCGGACCGCCTGGGTCCGGTTGGACTGGAACAGGGTCGTGCGAACCGCCATCACACCCTCGCATTCTTCAGGATATCCTGAACGTATATCCCAGGGCTGTATATGTCAACGGTATATCCGTGGTGGCATGTTGAGGTCACCGCCGAGACCGCCGCCCAGAAGGCGCGGCTGGCCGAGGATGGCTGGAACAGCCGCGATCCCGGGCGGGTGGTGCTGGCCTGCACCCGAGGACAGCCGCTGGCGGAACCGCGCCGAGGTCGACCGGGCGCGCCGCGATCGTCGCCGTCCTGCGGAGCCGGTGGGGACTGACCTCGCCATTGCCGGTGGACCGTCTGCCCACCCCGCTTTGTAGGATTGTGCCTACATTCCGTGTGGCGAGCCTTGCTTTGATGTAGTATTGTAGGATCATCATAAAGGCTGGAGGGCAGATCATGCGCCGAACGATGTCCAGCAGAGAGTTCAACCAGAACCCAAGCGAGGCGAAGCGAGCGGCCGAGGATGGCCCGGTCATCGTCACCGATCGCGGCGAGCCGGCCTTCGTGCTTCTGCGTTACGACACCTATCGGCGCTTGTCGGGCGAACAGGGTGGCTCCATCGTCGAACTGCTGCGCCAGGACGACGCCGGGGCCGATTTCGACTTCGAGCCGCCGCGGCTCGGCGACGTCGCCCGGCCGGCGGTGCTGGACTGATGTTCCTGCTCGACACCACCGCCGTTTCCGAACTGCGGCGGCCGGCGCGGGCCAATCCCGGCCTTCTCGCCTGGGCGGGCGGCGTCGCACCGGCCGACCTGTTCATCTCCGCCATCACCCTGGTCGAGATCGAGCTGGGTGCGGGGCAGGTCGGCCGTAGGGACGTGGCGCACGGGGCGGTGCTGCGCACCTGGATCGACACCCAGGTGATGCCGGCCTTCAGGGGCCGTATCCTGCCGGTGGATGCGGAGGTGGCGCAGCGCTGCGCGGCGCTTCACGTCCCTCACCCTCGGCCACAGGGCGACAGCCTGATCGCGGCCACCGCGCTGGTTCATCGCTTGACCGTCGTGACCCGCACCGTGCGTGATTTCGAGCCGATGGGCGTTCCGGTGTTCAACCCCTGGAGCCGCGGCTGACACCCTCCAGCCTTTCCCGAAAGCGCCCGATTGTTTGGCGCTGTTTATACCGGCGAGCCGAAGCAGCAACACACCGGTGCCCCCACCCTAACCCTCCCCCGCTTCGCAGGGGAGGGAACTCCGCCGTCTTTCCCCGAAGCCCTCCCCTGCGCAGCGGGGGAGGGAGGGGGCCCGCGGCGAAGTCGTGGGGAGGGTGAGGGCAAGAGGTGTATCAGCCTTTCCGCTCGGCGGATTTGCACGGTCTTTGCCAGCCCTTGGCGCAAACCATTCCCTTGCGCGCCGCGCCCCTCTCCTGTACCGTTCGGTAAAGTCGCAACCATCCGGTACAGAGGAGCCCCGTCATGTCCCGTCCCCCGTTTCCCCCCTTCACCGCCGAGACCGCCGCGCAGAAGGCGCGGCTGGCCGAGGACGCCTGGAACAGCCGCGATCCCGAGCGGGTGGCGCTGGCCTACACCGAGGACAGCCGCTGGCGGAACCGCGCCGAGTTCGTCACCGGGCGGGCCGCGATCGTCGCCTTCCTGCAGCGCAAGTGGGCGCGCGAGCTGGACTACCGGCTGATCAAGGAGGTGTGGACCCACGCCGGCAACCGCATCGCCGTACGCTTCGCCTACGAGTGGCACGACGACAGCGGCCACTGGTTCCGCTCCTACGGCAACGAGAACTGGGAGTTCGACGAGGCCGGCCTGATGCGGCTGCGCCACGCCTCCATCAACGACCTGCCGATCGCCGAGTCCGAGCGCAAGTTCCACTGGCCGCTGGGCCGCCGCCCCGACGACCACCCCGGGCTCAGCGACCTCGGGCTCTAGGGCGCCATGCCGAGGATCGTCGCCGAGCGCGCGGACACCCTGCCGGCGCTCGCCGAGGTGTTCCGCGAGCACGGCTTCGAGGGGGCCAGCCTGTCGCTGCTGTCCAAGGCGACGGGCCTCGGCAAGGGCAGCCTCTACCACTTCTTCCCCGGCGGGAAGGAGGAGATGGCGGCCGCCGTGCTGGCCGAGATCGACGGCTGGTTCGAAGCCCACATGTTCCAGCCGCTGCGCGCGGCGGAGGACGTGGAGCGGGCGGTCGGGGAGATGGTCGGGACGACCGTCCGCTACTTCCGCTCGGGCCGGCGCGTCTGCCTCGTCGGGGCGTTGGCGCTCGGCGACTCGCGCGACCGCTTCGCCGCCGCCGTCAGCGGCTACTTCGCGCGCTGGGTCGAGGCGCTGGCCGGGGCGCTGGAGCGGGGCGGGCGGTCGCCGGCCGAGGCGGCGGCGCTCGCCGAGGAGACGGTCGCCGGCATCCAGGGCGCCATCGTGCTGGCGCGCGCCCTCGACCGGCCCGAGGTGTTCGAGCGCACGGTCGGGGCGCTGCGCGACCGGCTGCTGGCGCCGGCCGGGCGGCGGGAGGGCTGACGCGGGGCGGGCCGAGGGGGGCGGGGGCGGGTTCGCACATTTCCTTGGGTGATCCGACCTGACCCTCCCTCGGCTCCGCCGGGGGAGGGTGGCGCCGCAGGCGCCGGGTGGGGGCAGGGTTCCGCAAGACTACCTCAGGCCCACTTTGCAACACGGACGCGCTGGCGCCACCGTAATCACCTTGCCCCCACCCTCCCGCTCCGCGGGCCCCTCCCTCCCCCGGCGGGGCCGGGGGAGGGGAGAGGGCATCCATATCCTATGCGGTGCGGATCGCCCCTCACGCCGGGCGGAAGCGCGGCTCCGGCAGGCCGGGGACGTCGACCTCGGCGGCGAAGACGCCGCCGGCGTCGGGCTCGGCGCGGCGGCGGTCGGCGTCCAGGCCCTCCCAGGCGGTGGTGACGTAGAGGGTGCGCAGGTCCGGGCCGCCCAGCGCCGGGCAGGTCGGCTGCGAGACGGGCAGGGACAGCGAGCGCTCCTCGCTGCCGTCGGGGCGGTAGCGGGCGACCCGGCCGCCGCCCCACAGGGCGCACCACACATGGTCCTCGGCGTCGACCACGGCGCCGTCGGGGAATTCGCCGCGCCCGGACAGGTCGACGAACACCTCCGGCTCGCCGGCCGGGCGGCCGGTGGCGGGGTCGAGCGGCCAGCGCAGGATGCGGCCCGTCGGCGTGTCGGCGACGTAGCCGGTGCGGCCGTCGCCGGAGAAGCAGCAGGCGTTGGGGATCGACAGGCCGGCGCGCAGGCGCTCGACCGTGGCGCCGTCGTAGCGGTAGAGGGCGCCGAGCCCGCGCTCGCAGCGCCGCCCCATGGTGCCGACCCAGAAGGCGCCGCGGCGGTCGACCCGGCCGTCGTTGGAACGGGTGCGCGGGTTCTCGGCCTCCAGCGGCGGGCCGGGCACGGCGGTGCCGTCCTCCAGGTCGAACTCCAGGAAGCCGGTGGCGGTGGCGGCGATCACCCGGCGGCGGTCGATCCAGCCCAGCGCCGACACCGGCTCGGCGAAGCGCCACTGGCGCCGGTCGCCGCCGTCGCCGGCCATGGCGTGCAGTGTGCGGCCGGCGATGTCGACGAACAGCAGCTCGCCGCGCTCCGGGTGCCACAGCGCGCCCTCGCCCAGCTCGCAGGCGCAGTCGGCCACCAGCCTCATCATCGTCCCTCCCCCCCGTCGCTGTCGTCGGCGAGCGCGCCCGCCACCCGGTCGGCGCCGGAGCGGATGACCTGGCGCATGGCGGCGCGCGCGCCGTCCTCGTCGCCCGCCGCGATGGCGGCGGCGATGCGCCGGTGCTCCTCGGCCGAGGCCGCCAGCTTGGCCGGGTCGTCGGCCGGCGAGGAGATGCGGAAGGCGGCCGCCAGCGCCGCCTCGATCAGCGCGCTGATCGAGCGCATGAAGGGGTTGCCCGAGGCGCGCGCCACCACGAGGTGGAACTCCAGGTCGTGGTGGGCGAAGCTCGCCGCGGTGTTGGAGCGCGCCGCCATGCGCTCGGCCAGGCGGTGCAGCTCGGCGACGTCGTCGGCGCCGCGGCGGCGGGCGGCCAGCGCGGCGGCTTCCGGCTCCAGGGCCAGGCGGACCTCGGCCAGGCTGGCGAGGAAGCGGCGGTCGATGCCGCTCTGGATGTGCCAGGCCAGGGTGTCCGGGTCGAACAGGTTCCAGTGGGAGCGCTCCAGCACCCGCGTGCCGATGCGCGCCTTGGCCTGGATCAGCCCCTTGGCGGCCAGGGTCTTCATCGCCTCGCGCAGCACCGTGCGCGACACGCCGAAGCGGGCCAGCAGCACGGCGTCGCTGGGCAGTACGCTGCCGGCCGGGAAATGGCCGCCGATGATCTGCTGGCCGAGCTCGCGCACCACGTGGGCGTGGTGGGTGCGCGCCGCCGTCCGGCCCAGCGAGGCGATGGCGAAGGGGGTCATGTCAGGTCGCGCTCCCGGCGCTCGGTCATCACGTCGCGCCTCCGGCGCTCAGGCGGCGGGCCGACAGCCAGACCAGGCCCCGCTGCTGGACGATGAACGCGAAGAGCAGGGCGCCGATGACGATCTTGGTCCACCAGCTCGAGAGGGTTCCGTCGAAGACGATATAGGTCTGGATCAGCCCCTGCATCAACACGCCGATGAAGGTGCCGGCGACGAAGCCGGCGCCGCCGCTCAGCAGGGTGCCGCCGATCACCACGGCGGCGATGGCGTCGAGCTCCACCCCGACCGCCGCCAGGGGGTAGCCGGCCGAGGTGTAGAGCGAGAAGACGATGCCGGCGAGGCCGGCGGTGAAGCCCGACAGGGCGTAGACCGCGATCGTCGTGGCGCCGACCGGCACCCCCATCAGCTCGGCCGAGGCGCGGTTGCCGCCCAGCGCGTAGACGTTGGCGCCGAAGCGCGTGCGGTGGGCCAGCACGATGCCGGCCAAGGTCACCAGGATCATCGCCCCGGCGATCAGGGTGAACCGCCCGCCGCCGGGCAGGCGCCAATAGAGCTGGTGCAGGGTGTCGTAGAAGGGATGGGCGACCGGCAGCGAGTCGGTGGTGATGACGAAGGCGACGCCGCGGGCGAGGAACATGCCGGCCAGGGTGACGATGAAGGGCGGCATCTCCAGATGGTGGATCATCGCCCCCATGACCGCCCCGGCGGCGGTGGCGACGGCGAGCGCCAGGGCGAAGGCGGCCAGCGGGTGGATGCCCCATTGGCCGATGGCGACCGCCAGGAAGACGCCGGTGAAGGCGATCACCGAGCCGACCGACAGGTCGATGCCGCCGGACAGGATGACGAACGTCATGCCGACCGCGACGATGCCGAGGAAGGCGTTGTCGGTGAGCAGGTTGGCGACCACCCGGGTCGACAGCATGGCGGGGAACTGCAGGACGCAGAGCGCGTAGGCGAGGACGAAGATCGCCAGGGTGGCGAGCAGCGGCAAGGTGCGGGCGTTCATCGCTCAGCGCCTCCGGGCGCGCCAGCGGGCGGCCGCCGCCGTGGCGGCGCGGCCGGCCTGCGGCGACTGCAGGACGAGGATGGCGGCGACGATCGCCGCCTTGAGGATCAGGTTGAACTCCGGCTTGAAGCCGGAGATCAGGATGCCGGTGTTCATCGCCTGGATGATCAGGGCGCCGACGATCGACATGAGGATCGAGAAGCGGCCGCCGAACAGCGAGGTGCCGCCCAGCACCACCGCCAGGATGGCGTCCAGCTCCAGCCACAGGCCGGCGTTGTTGGCGTCGGCGCCGCGGATGTCGGCGGTGACGATCACCCCGGCCAGCGCCGCGCAGACGCCCGAGGCGACGTAGACGGCGACCAGCACGAGGCGGGCGTCGAGCCCGGCCTGCACGCTGGCGCGGCGGTTGACGCCGATCGCCTCGATGAAGACGCCCAGCGCCGTCCGGCGCACCAGCAGCACCGCGGCCGCCGTCAGGGCGGCGGCGATCACCACCGGCATGGGCAGGCCGGCGACGGCGCCCGAGCCGATGAAGGCCATGCCGTCGTCGACGAAGGTGACGATGGCCCCCTCGGTGACGAGCTGGGCGATGCCGCGGCCGGTCACCATCAGGATCAGCGTGGCGACGATCGGCTGGATGTCGAGGATGGCGACCAGCAGCCCGTTCCACAGGCCGCACGCCAGCCCGGCGCCGAGCGCGCCGGCCAGCGCCAGGGCCAGCGGCTGGCCGTCGGCGACCAGGGTCGCCGCCACCGCGCCGGCGACCGCCATCACCGCGCCGACCGACAGGTCGACGCCGCCCGACGCGATCACCAGGGTCATGCCGACGGCGAGGATCGCCACCGGGGCGCCGCGGTTCAGCACGTCGATCAGGCTGCCGTAGAGCCGGCCGTCGGCCACCGTGACGTCGAAGAATCCGGGGAAGGCCAGCCAGCTCGCCAGCAGGATGAGGGCGAGGGTGGCGACCTGCGGCAGGGCGCCGGTCCAGGCGCGCGACACGGTTCCGGGCATCACGCGGCCTCCGTTCCCGCGGCGTCGCCGCCGGCGATCATGCGCATGATCGCCGTCGTGCTGAGCGCGCCGCCCGGCAGTTCGCCGACGTGGCGGCGGTCGCGCAGCACGACGACGCGGCTGGAGTAGGCGACGAGCTCGTCGAACTCCGACGAGATCACCACCAGCGCCATGCCGGCGTCGCACAGCCGGTTGATCAGGCGGATGATCTCGGCGTGGGCGCCGACGTCGATGCCGCGGGTCGGCTCGTCGAGGATCAGCAGGCGCGGCTCGGTCGCCAGCCAGCGCGCCAGGATCACCTTCTGCTGGTTGCCGCCGGACAGCAGCTTGACCGGCTTCTCGATGTCGCCGGTGCGGATGTCGAGGGCGGCGACGAAGCGCTCGGCCAGCGCCGCCTGCTCGGCCCGCGGCAGCGGCCGCAGCCAGCCGCGCCGGGCCTGCAGCGCCAGCATGATGTTCTCGCGCACCGACAGGTCGCCGACGATGCCGTCGGTCTTGCGGTCCTCCGGGCAGAAGCCGAAGCCCAGCGCCACGGCGCGCCGCGGCGAGCCGATGCGGACCGTCCGCCCGTCGACCCGCGCGGTGCCGCGGTCGGGCGTGTCGAGGCCGAACAGCAGGCGCGCCGTCTCGGTGCGGCCGGAGCCGAGCAGGCCGGCGACGCCGATCACCTCGCCCGGCCGGATGGCGAGGTCGAAGGGCGCCACCGAGCGGCGCCGGCCGTAGCCTTCGAAGGCGATGGCGGGGGCGGCGCCGTCGCGCGGCGGCCGGCCGGCGCCGTGCTCGGCCGCCTCCAGCTCGCGGCCCAGCATCATCCGCACCACGGCCATGGGGTCGGTGTCGGCGACGGCCACCGTGTCGATGCGGCGGCCGTTGCGCAGCACGGTGACGCGGTCGGCCAGGGCGAAGACCTGGTCGAGGAAATGGGTGATGAAGACGATGCCGAGCCCGCGCGCCTTGAGGCGGCGGACCACCGCGAACAGGGTCTCCACCTCGGCGTGGTCGAGGCTGGCGGTGGGCTCGTCGAGGATCAGCACCTTGCCCGAGAGGTCGACGGCGCGGGCGATGGCGACGATCTGCTGGACCGCCACGGAGAAGCGGCCGAGCAGGGCCGAGACGTCGAGGTCGAGGCCGTAGCCGGCCAGCATCGCCCGCGCCCGCCGCTCCATGGCGCGGCGGTCGACCAGGCCGAAGCGGCGTGGCTGGCGGCCGAGGAAGATGTTCTCCGCCACCGACAGGTTGGGCAGCAGGTTGACCTCCTGGTAGACGGTGCCGATGCCCAGATCCTGCGCCTCGCCGGTGCCCTGCGGGGCGATCGCCGCGCCCTCCAGGTGGACGGTGCCGGCGTCGCTCCGGTGGACGCCGGTCAGCACCTTGATCAGGGTCGACTTGCCGGCCCCGTTCTCGCCGAGCAGCGCGTGCACCTCGCCGGCGCGCAGGGTGAAGTCGACGCCCTCCAGCGCCGTCTGGCCGAGGAAGCTCTTGGCGACGCCGGTCGCCTCGAGGAGGGGAGGGGAATGGGCCATGGCGGTTCCGTGGGGACGACCCTCCCCCGCCGCCGGCGGGGGAGGGTGGCCGCGACGCGGCCGGGTGGGGGCAAGGTGTTGCAAGAGCGCGGGCGTTCAGAGCGGGGAACGGGGGCGATCCCCGCCGGGACCCAGCCCCCACCCTTCCCATGCTGCGCATGGGCCCCTTCCCTCCCCCGCCGGGGGCGGGGGAGGGAGACGTCCGCTCAATACCCCATGCCCTTCTTCGCCTCGTAGACCTTCGCCGGGTCGTCGGCCTGGGTGTAGAGGCGCGATTCCGTCTGGATCCACTTCGGCGGCTCCTTGCCCGTCTCCTTGTAGGCGAGGATCGCGTCGAAGGCCGGGCCGGCCATGTTGGGGGTCAGCTCGACGGTGGCGTTGGCCTCGCCGTCGGCCATCGCCTTGAAGATGTCGGGCACCGCGTCGATCGACACCACCAGGATGTCCTTGCCGGGCTTCAGGCCGGCCTCCTTGATCGCCTGGATGGCGCCGACCGCCATGTCGTCGTTGTGGGCGTAGAGGGCGCAGATGCCGCGGCCGCCGTCCTCCGCCTTGAGGAAGCTCTCCATCACCTCCTTGCCCTTGGTGCGGGTGAAGTCGCCGGTCTGGCTGCGGGCGATGGTGATGTTGGGATGCTTGGCGACCACCTCGTCGAAGCCCTTCTTGCGGTTGATCGCCGGGCTGGAGCCGACGGTCCCCTGCAGCTCGACGACGCGGCACGGCTTGTCGCCGACCGTCTTGGCCAGCCATTCGCCGGCCACCCGGCCCTCGTGCACGGTGTCGGAGGTGACGGCGGTGAGGTACAGGCCCTTGTCGGCGTCGACGGTGCGGTCGAGCAGCACCACCGGGATCTCCGCCTCCTTGGCCTCCTGCAGCACCGTGTCCCAGCCGGTGGCGACCACCGGGGCGAGGAAGATGGCGTCGACCCCCTGGGCGACGAAGGAGCGGATCGCCTTGATCTGGTTCTCCTGCTTCTGCTGGGCGTCGGCGATCTTCAGGGTGATGCCGCGCTTCTCCGCCTCCGTCTTGGTGACCGAGGTCTCGGCGCTGCGCCAGCCCGATTCCGAGCCGATCTGCGAGAATCCGACCGTCAGGTCGGCCGCCTGGGCGGCCGAGACGACACAGACGCACGCCACCGCCAGCGGCGCCAGGCGCTTCATCGGGAACATCCGGTTTCCTCCCTCATGTTGGCCTAATGTTGGCCTCGCGTTGGGTGTGCCTCGGGGGCGCATGCGGGGCGCCGGGCCCGCTCCGGGCGGCTTTTTGTCGGCCGAGGTGGAAAAAGCATATTGTATGACTTTTTGAAACGCAAGACGGCAAACAGTCGGTGTTGGCAACGATGCGCGCGCGGGTCCCTCAGGGCGTGCGCAGCCCGTGACGGACGCTGAGCAGGGCGTGGACGAGCTCGGCCTGGCGGCCGGTCGCCGTCTTCTCGAAGACGTGCCGGAGATGGGTGCCGGCGGTGTTGCGGGAGACGCCCAGGCGGCGGGCGCACGCCGCCAGCCCGCCGCCGCCGATCAGCGCGACGGCGAGGGCGGCCTCGGCGGCGGTGAGGCGGAACTGACGCCGCAGTTGCGTCGCCGAGGGCGGCCCGAAGGTCGCGGGGTCGGCGACGAGCACCGCCGCCGCCGGGCCGGCGGACCGCTCCGCGGGCCCGCTCCCGGCGAGGCCGAGGCCGAGGACGGCGACGGCGAGCGGCGGGCCGCCCTCGGCCGTCGCCACGGGAAAGAACCGGTCGTCCGCCCCGGCGCCCGGCGCGCAGGCGGCGATGGCGTCCTTCAGCACCGCGCTGTCGCACGGCCGCGCGGCGTGCAGGACGCCGCCCTGCAGGCGCAGGCCCCGTTCCGCGGCGATCAGCTCGTCGGCCGCACGGTTGAGGAAGAGCACGCGCGCCGCGGCGTCGACCAGCACGATGCCCTGCTGCAGGCGGTCGAGCAGGGCGCCGAACGCCTCCGCCGGCAGGCCCGCCTCTCCGGTCGGGACAGGGGCCGGGACTGGGGCCGGGACGGGTGCCGCCGCCGCCGACCCGCGGGCGTGCCGCGGCGGCGGGCCGTGCCGCTCGTCCGCGGCGTTCCGACCAGGCATGGCGCTCTCCTCCGTGCCGCAGAAGGGAACGCCCAGCATAGGCGCGCCCGGAGCCTTGCGCCAGTCCAAAACAGATCCAATACCCATCCGATACCGCGCGGCCGCGGTCCCGCCGGCGGCGCTTTCAGGGGACGCCGGCGAGGAAGCCCTCCAGCTCCGCCCGGGTCGGCAGGGCGTCGAACACGCCGAGCCGCCGGGTGGTCAGCGCGCCGCAGGCGGCGGCCCGGCGCAGGCAGTCGGCCCACGGCCGCCCCTCGGCGAGGCCGACGGCCAGCCCGCTCGTGAAGGCGTCTCCCGCGCCGAGCGTGTCGAGCGTCGTCACCGGGAAGGCCGGCTGGTGGATGCGCGTGCCGTCGCGCCGGCACGCCACCGCCCCCTGCCGCCCCAGCGTGACGACGACCGTCTCCGGGCCGCGGCGCAGCAGCGCCCCGGCAACGGCCGCGGCTTCCTCCGGTCCGGCCCCCTCCGGTCCGGCCTCCTCCGGCCCGGCGGCATCGGCGATGCCGAGCAGCGCGGCGAGGTGCGCGGCCTCGACCCGGTTGAGCACCAGGATCGAGGTGTGCTCGAGGATGCCCGGGCCGAGCGGCCGCAGCGGCGACGGGTTGAGGAGCGTCGGCCGCCCGGCCGCCCGCGCCTGCGCGAAGGCTTCGGCGACCGGCGCGTCGGCGATCTCGAACTGCGCCAGCACCAGCGCGCTGCGCCGCAGGTTCGCCGCGGCCGCCCGCACGTCCGCCGCGGCGAGCGCCCCGTTGGCGCCGGGAAAGACGGCCAGGCAGTTCTCCCCGTCGGCGTCGATGAAGCCGATGCCGCTGCCCGTCGCCGTCGGGTAGCGCCGCAGGACGGCGGCGGGCAGGCCGCACCGGGCGACCGTCTCCTCGGCGATGCGCCCGAACGCGTCGCCGCCGATGGGCAGAAGCCCGTCCACCCCGGCGCCCAGGCGGTGCGCGCCCAGCATCAGGTTGAACCCCTTGCCCCCGGCCTCCAACGTAAAGGATTGAGCGCACAGGGATTCCCCTGGCCGGGGGAAGCGTGGTACCTTCGCCGAGCAGGCGGTGACGAAGCTTCCCAGGACGAACAGGGGAGCGGTCGACTCCATCCGGACCTCCACCATGTGAACCCCTATGGCACCGAGGCAGCGCCCTGTCGGAGAACGCGACGCGAGCGGCGGTCCCCCGTCGTCGGCCGGCGTGCCGTCGTCGTCGGCCGGCGTGCCGCCGTCGGGCGGCGGCTGGCCGTCGCTGCCGTCGCGCATCCACCTGCGGAACGACACGGCCAAGCCGCTCTACCAGCAGCTCGAGGAGCAGCTCCACGCGCTGATCCACAGCGGCACCCTGCCGGCCGGGACGACGCTGCCGGCGGAACGCCAGCTGGCGGAAAGCCTGGGCGTGAGCCGCGCCACGGTGCAGCGCGCCTATCATCGGCTGCGCCATCGCAAGCTGCTCAGCGCCCACGGCCGGCTGGGGTTCATCGTCCAGGGCGAGGGGCCGCGCCTGCACTCGGGCATGGACCGTCTGAAGGGGTTCACCGAGGAGATGCGCGAGCTGGGCCGGGTGCCGTCGGCCGACGTGCTGGAGAAGAGCGTCGTCCAGGACCGCTCGATCGCCTCGATCTTCGGGTTGCCGTCGACCGCCAGGCTCCTCAAGCTCGTCCGGGTGCGCCGCGGCGACGGCGTCCCGATGTCGCGGGAGACCGCCTGGTACCATCTCGACGCGGCGCCGGGCCTGGCGGACGCCGACCTGTCGCGGTCGGTCTACGCCTGCCTCGACGAGCGCTGCGGCGTCGCCCTCACCCACTGCGCGCAGACCGTCGAGGCGACGGCCCCCACGCCGGAGGAGTGCGCCATCTTCGGGTTCGCCGAACCGGTGCCCTGCCTGCTGATCAAGCGCCGCAGTTACGCCGCCGACCGCGGGATGATCGAGTACGTCGAGGGGCTGTTCCGCGGCGACATGTACACCTACCACCTCACGCTGAGCGTCTAGCCGCCGCCCGCGGCTCCCGCCGCCGCCGCCGCCGCCGCAGCGCCGCGCCGCCGGCGCCGCGGCGGGCGTCTTGGCGGCCGTACGAACCGGGACCCCCACCATGTCGACCGCAGCGCCCCCCGAACCGACGATCGGGGCAACGCTAAGCCGGCAATCGGCGGCGGGCCGCTGCGCAAAGGGGGGAGCGCCATCTCAGAAGGGGGTGCATCACGCGATCGCGCGATGCGCCGGGCCGGTTGCGATGGGCAGCTTTCGGCATCTTTTTGGAATGCCGCGGTGACGCGGCGGTGCCGGGAGGGAGATCGCGATGCGCACGCATGGGATGGAAAGAGAGGCCTGCCGGTCCGTCGCGGCCGCCGTCGTGGTCGCCGTCGGGGCCGCCGTCATGGCCCTGCTGGTCGCCGCGCCCGGCACCGTGGCCGCCGGCGAGGAGGCAGCCCCGCCGGCGCGGGCCGCGGCGTCGGGGCCGGCGGTGCGGCTCGGCGCGGCGACCGGGGATCCCGAGCGCGACACGGTGGCGCTGGCCGTCCGCCCGGCGCCCGCGGCGCCCCGGCCCGCCGACGCCGTTCGCGTCGGCCAGGGCCTGCGGCCGGACGGCACCGAGATCGGGCTGAACGAGGTGCCGCGCCCCTGGCTGATCCGCCAGTAGCCGCCGGGCGGGATCGGGACGGGCGGGACCGGGAAGGGCCGCCGGGAAGGACGGACGGTGCGGGCGGCCGACATGGACGACGTGTTCGCGGGCATGGTCCTGGGGTTGATGGTCGCCGCCCCGGTCGGGCCGACGGGAACGATGTGCATCCAGCGCGCGCTGGAGGGCGGCTTCCGCAGCGGCTTCGCGGCCGGGCTCGGGGCGGCCACCGTGCACGCCGCCTATGCGGCGCTGGCGGCCCTCGGCACCGTGCTGCTCGGTGCGCTGGCCCCGCCCCATTCCCGCGCCGTGGGCCTGGTCGCGGCGGCCCTTCTGCTCCTGTCCGGCTGCCGGACGCTGCGGCGCGGCGGGGTGCGGGCGGCGCCGGCGATGGCGCGGACGGCCCTGCTCGGCTGCTACTCCGCCGCCGCCGTCCTGACCCTGTGCAACCCGGTGACGGCGTCGCTCTTCGCGACGATGGTGCCGGCCCTGACCATGGACCCCGCCGCCCCGCGCGGCGCGGCGCCGCTGGCCGTCGGCATCTTCATCGGCTCGGCCCTGTGGTGGCTGGCCCTGAGCGCCGGCGTCAGCGTCGCGCGCCGGCGCTTCTCGGCGGCCGGGGTGCGCCGCATCAACGGCCTATGCGGCCTCTCGATGATCGGTTTCGCCCTGCTCCTGATCGGCCGGCAGGTGGGGTGACGGTCCCGGCCGGGCGCGTCACGGCGTCGCCGCGACGCGGTTCGCCGCGTCCGCCGTCCGGCGGCCTTGCGCGTCGAGCTGGCGCGACACCAGGTCGTGCAGGACCCGGGCGGCCGGGGTCAGCCGGCGGCCGGCGGCGAGCAGGAGGGCGTAGGGCTCGACCTCCAGGGACTCGCGCAGGCTCAGCGCCTGGATCGGGCTGCCCGGCGCCGCGAAGGAGCCGAAGAAGGCGGCGACCGAGCTGGCCATGGGCGCCACCGCGTTGGTCTGGTTGACCATCACCAGGGTCAGCAGGATCGACGAGGTGTTGAGCAGCTTGCGCGGCAGCGGGATGCCGGCGGCCACCAGCCGGGCCTCGATCGTCGTGCGCAGCAGCGTGCCCTCGAGCGGCAGCACCCAGTCGTAGTCCACGGTCTGCGCCAGCTCCAGCGGGCCGCGGCGCAGCAGCGGATGGCCGGTGCGCACGACCAGGCTGACCGGCTCCGGGGCCAGCACGCGTTCGCTGTAGAGGGCGGGGTCGTCGTGGCGCGGCCGCCGGGCGAGCGCGAAGTCGAGGGTGCCGTCGAGCAGCTTCGCCGTCAGCACGTCGCTGGTCGCCACCTCCATGTTGACGGCGATGCCGGGATGGGCGACGCGCGCCGTGCGGATCGCCGGCAGCATGTGCTCGACCGCCGGGCCGGTCACCGCGCCGATGTTGACGGTGCCGCCGTCGCCGGCGGCGATCTCCGCCAGCTCCCGCTCGGCCTGGCCGATCTCGTCCATCATGCGGCGGATGCGCTGGGCGAAGGCCTGGCCGCAGGCGGTGAGCGCGATGCCCCGGCTGGTGCGCTCGTAGAGCTTGACGCCGACGATCCGCTCGGCCTCGGCGGCCAGCCGCGACGCCGCCGGCTGGGAGATGCCGAGCGCCTCGGCGGCGGCGCTCATCTGCCCGGTCTGGGCCAGCGCCGCCAGCAGCCGCAGATGGCTGATCTTCAGGCCGCGGCGCAGGAAGCGGCTGTCGGCACCCGTCTCGTCCACCCCGATCCTCCCCCGGCGGTCGCCGCCGCCGCGTCATGATATAACATTCCGTGCATAGGAAGTTCAGATCTACTGATTTGACAGGCATAAGGCGCCGGGCCGATCCTGTCCAGCGAGCAAGGCACCGGGACCGGCGCCCGATGCATGCGGACGAGCCGCCGGACCAACGGCGCCAATTCCGATGGGGAGGATCACGTGAACATCGCCAAGACCGCCCTGGCCGCCCTGGCCATGGCCTCCATCCTCGTGTCCGGCGCGGCCGGCGCCGCGGACAAGGGGTACGTCGGCATCGCCATGCCGACCAAGTCGTCGGCCCGCTGGATCTCCGACGGCGAGAACATGGTCAAGTACTTCCAGGACGCCGGCTACGCCACCGACCTGCAGTACGCCGAGGACGACATCCCCAACCAGTTGGCGCAGATCGAGAACATGATCGTCAAGGGGGCCAACGTCCTGGTGATCGCCGCCATCGACGGCACCACCCTGTCGCAGGCGCTGCAGACGGCGGCCGACGCCGGCATCAAGGTGATCGCCTACGACCGCCTGATCCGCGACAGCGCCAACGTCGACTACTACGCCACCTTCGATAATTTCCAGGTCGGCGTGCAGCAGGCGGAGTCGCTGATGAAGGGCCTGCGCGGGCGCGGCCCCGGCCCCTACAACGTCGAGCTCTTCGGCGGCTCGCCCGACGACAACAACGCCTACTTCTTCTACAACGGCGCCCTGTCGGTGCTGCAGCCCCTCGTCGACAAGGGCGAGGTGGTCATCCCCTCGGGCCAGATGGGGATGGACAAGGTCGGCACGCTGCGCTGGGACGGCTCGGTCGCCCAGGCGCGCATGGACAACCTGCTGAGCGCCTACTACGGCGGCGGGCGCAAGCTGCACGGGGTGCTGTCGCCCTACGACGGCCTGTCCATCGGCATCCTGTCGTCGGTGAAGGGGGTCGGCTACGGCTCGGGCGACCTGGCGATGCCGATCATCACCGGCCAGGACGCCGAGGTCCCGTCGGTCAAGTCGATCCTCGCCGGCGAGCAGTACTCGACCATCTTCAAGGACACCCGCGAGCTCGCCAAGGTCACCGTCGGCATGGTCGACGCCCTGCTCAAGGGCGGCACGCCGGAGATCAACGACACCAAGACCTACGACAACGGCGTCAAGGTCGTGCCCTCCTACCTGCTGAAGCCGGTCCCGGTCGACGCCGCCAACTGGGAGAAGGTGCTGGTCGGCAGCGGCTACTACACCAAGGACCAGATCCAGAACTGAGGCGGGGTGCGCCGTGCCTCCCCCTCCCGTGCCGGGAGGGGGAGGCGGTCACCAGCCGGAGCCAAACCATGCAGCCCCTGCTCGAAATGCGCGGGATCACCAAGACGTTCCCCGGCGTGACGGCGCTCGCCGACGTCGCGCTGCGGGTCGATCCCGGGGAGATCCATGCGGTGGTCGGCGAGAACGGCGCCGGCAAGTCGACGCTGATGAAGATCCTCAGCGGCGTCTATCCCCACGGCTCCTACGACGGCACCATCGTCTTCGACGGCGCCGAGCGGCGCCTGCGCTCGATCCGCGAGTCGGAGCGGCTGGGGATCATCATCATCCACCAGGAGCTGGCGCTGATCCCGCTGCTCTCCATCGCCGAGAACATCTTCCTCGGCAACGAGCGCGCCACCGCCGGGATCATCGACTGGCACGAGACGCACACCCGCACCCGCGCCCTGCTGGAGCGGGTCGGCCTGCGGGAATCGCCGCGCACCCCGGCCGGCCGGCTCAGCACCGGCAAGCAGCAGCTCGTCGAGATCGCCAAGGCGCTGTCCAAGGAGGTGCGCCTGCTGATCCTCGACGAGCCGACCTCCAGCCTCAACGAGACCGACAGCGACGCGCTGCTGGAGCTGCTGCTGCAGCTCAAGGCGCGCGGCATCGCCGCGATCCTGATCTCCCACAAGCTGAACGAGGTGGCGCGGGTCGCCGACCGCATCACCGTGCTGCGCGACGGAACCGCCGTGCGCACGCTGGACTGCCGTGGCCGCGCCATCGCCGAGGCCGAGATCGTCCGCGACATGGTGGGCCGGCCGCTGACCGACCGTTTCCCGCCGCGCGCCGCGACGGTGGGCGAGCCGGTGCTGGAGGTCCGCGGCTGGACCGTCCGCCACCCCACGCAGGCGGACCGCCTGGCGGTCGACGGCGTCGACCTGACGGTGCGCCGCGGCGAGGTGGTCGGCATCGCCGGGCTGATGGGGGCCGGGCGGACCGAGCTGGCGATGAGCCTGTTCGGGCGCAGCTACGGCCGCTGGGCGGCGGGGGAGATGCGGATCGCCGGCCGGCCGGTCGACGCGCACAGCCCGCGCGCCGCCATCGACGCCGGGCTCTGCTACGTCACCGAGGACCGCAAGCACTATGGGCTGCTGCTGGACGAGACGGTGCGCCGCAACATCCCGCTGTCCAACCTGCAGGGCATCGCCCGCGGCCTGGTGGTGGACGACCACAAGGAGCTGGCGGTGGCCAACGGCTTCCGCCGGCGCATGGCGATCAAGACGCCGAGCGTCGAGCAGAAGGCCGGCAACCTGTCGGGCGGCAACCAGCAGAAGGTGGTGCTGTCGCGCGCCCTGTTCGCCGATCCCCAGGTGCTCATGCTCGACGAGCCGACGCGCGGCATCGACGTCGGCGCCAAGTACGAGATCTACCGGATCGTCAACGACCTCGCCGCCGCCGGCACCGGCGTCCTGATGATCTCATCGGAGATGCCGGAGCTGCTCGGCATGTGCGACCGCATCTACGTCATGAACGAGGGGCGCTTCGTCGGCGAGCTGCCGGCGGCCGAGGCGACGCAGGAGCGGATCATGCACATGATCATCGGCCGCAACGACATTCCACGCAACGGGCAACGGAACGGGTGATCCCATGGCCTCGGTTCAGGACAGCCGCCTGCCGGCGCGCTCGGGTGCCGCCTCCTACGTCGGCTTCATCCACGGGCACCTGCGCGAATACAGCATCCTGATCGCGCTGCTGGCGATCATGGCGTTCTTCCAGGTGGTGACCGACGGCATCCTCCTGAAGCCGATCAACCTCACCAACCTGGTGCTGCAGAACAGCTACATCGTCATCATGGCGCTCGGCATGCTGCTGGTCGTCGTGTCCGGCCACATCGACCTCTCCGTCGGCTCGGTGATGGGCTTCGTCGGTGCGCTGGCGGCGGTGCTGATGGTGCAGTTCGGGCTGCACTTCATCGTCGCCGGGGCGCTCTGCCTGCTGACCGGCTGCGCCATCGGCGCCGCCCAGGGCTACTGGGTCGCCTATTTCCGCATCCCCTCCTTCATCGTCACGCTCGCCGGCATGCTGGTGTTCAAGGGCCTGTCGCTGGCGCTGCTGCAGGGCCAGTCCGTGGGGCCGTTCCCGGAGGCGTTCCGGCTGCTCAGCTCCGGCTTCGTCCCCGACCTGTTCGGCATGGCCGGGTTCAACCTGCTCTGCCTGCTGGTCGGCGGCGCGCTGGCGGCGGCGATGGTGGTGATGGCGCTGCGCGACCGGGGGCGGGCGCGCCGGCACGGCGCCGCCGACGAGCCGCTGGCGGTCTTCGCGCTCAAGCACGGGCTGATCGCCGCCGCCATCGTCTATCTCGCCTGGCTGATGGCGGCCTTCAAGGGCCTGCCCAACGTGCTGATCGTCATGGCGCTGCTGATCGCCGTCTACAGCTTCGTCACCAGCCGCACCACGGTCGGCCGGCGCGTCTACGCCATCGGCGGCAACGAGAAGGCGGCGCGGCTGTCCGGCATCGACACCCGG
This sequence comes from Azospirillum sp. ST 5-10, assembly GCF_051225715.1. Classification (NCBI taxonomy): domain Bacteria; kingdom Pseudomonadati; phylum Pseudomonadota; class Alphaproteobacteria; order Rhodospirillales; family Azospirillaceae; genus Azospirillum; species Azospirillum sp. ST 5-10. The sequence goes on along the minus strand of NZ_JBPJSP010000003.1, from coordinate 94,953 downwards.
CGGCTGGTCTTCCTCACCTTCGTCAACATGGGCTTCCTGGCGGCGCTGGCCGGGCTGGTGTTCGCCGCCCGCCTCAACACCGCCACCCCCAAGGCCGGCCTCGGCTTCGAGCTCGACGTGATCGCCGCGGTGTTCATCGGCGGCGCCTCGATGAGCGGCGGCGTCGGCACCATCATGGGGGCGGTGGTCGGCGCCTTCATCATGGGCGTCACCAACAACGGCATGTCGATCCTCGGCATCGGCATCGACTGGCAGCAGCTCATCAAGGGGCTGGTGCTGCTGGCCGCCGTCATCTTCGACGTCACCAGCAAGAACCGCGACTGAGGGCCGCCGCCATGCTGGTGTCGCAGATCCGCCACCGCGACGGCCGCACCCGGGTCGTCGTGCGCGACGGGCCCGAGGCCTACCTCGTGCGCAGTGTCGACGGCGTCGGCGCGCTGGCCCTGGCCGCCGCGGCGGCCGGGGAGACGCTGGCGCAGCGGGCCGGCGCGCTGGGCTTCGACGAGGCGGTCGACCTGCGCGAGGCGTTCGACCAGGGACGCGTGCTGGCGCCGCTGCGGCCGGTCGGACCGGCACCCGCGGCGGCGGTCGGCCTCCGGCCGGCGCTCGCCGGCCTGCGCGCGGTGGCGGCCGACGGAACGCCGGTGCCGATCGGCTGCGCCCTGGCCTTCGTGGCACCCGGCGACGCCGCGGCGCCCTGCGCCGTCGGCCCGGAAGTGCTGGCCGGCGGCCCGCCGGCCGGGCTCAGTGGCGCGGTGCGCCTCCTGCGGGGCGGCCGTGCGCTCTGGGAGCGGCCGTTCCGGCCGGACGCGGCGGACCGGCCCCGTGCCGCGGCCGACCGCCACCGTCTCCGGCCCGGCGACCTGCTCGTCCATCTGCTGGCGCTGGAGAAGGCGGCGCCGGCCGGCGGCGCGGACGCCGCGCCGGGGGATCTCTTCGAGTTCGAGGCGCCGGAGTTCGGCCTGCCGCTGCGCTGCCCGCCGGTCGGCGAGCCGCGGCGGGACGGCATGGCCGTCGCGGCCGGCGCGCTGTGAGGGAACGCCCATCATGAGCTTCACGAAGGCGGCGTGGCCGCGGCGGCTGCGGTCCGCGGAATGGTTCGGCGGCACCAGCCGCGACAACATCTATCATCGCTCCTGGATGAAGAACCAGGGCCTGCCGGCCGACCTGTTCGACGGCCGTCCGGTGATCGGCATCTGCAACACCTGGTCGGAGCTGACGCCGTGCAACGCCCACCTGCGCGACCTGGCCGAGCGGGTCAAGCGGGGCGTCTGGGAGGCCGGCGGGCTGCCCCTGGAGTTTCCGGTGTTCTCCACCGGCGAGAGCTCGCTGCGGCCCACCGCCATGATGTTCCGCAACCTCTGCGCCATGGACGTGGAGGAGGCGCTGCGCGGCAACCCGGTCGACGGCGTGGTGCTGCTGGTCGGCTGCGACAAGACCACGCCGGCCCTGCTGATGGGGGCGTGCAGCGTCGACCTGCCGGCCATCGTCGTCAGCGGCGGGCCGATGCTGAACGGCAAGTGGCGCGGCACCGACGTCGGCTCCGGCACGGCCCTGTGGCGGATGAGCGAGATGGTGAAGGCCGGCGAGATCACCAACGCCGACTTCCTGGAGGCGGAGCAGGCGATGTCCCGCTCGCCCGGCAGCTGCAACACCATGGGCACGGCGTCGAGCATGGCCTCGATGGCCGAGGCCTTGGGGATGACCCTGTCGGGCAACGCGGCGATCCCGGCGGTCGACAGCCGCCGGCGCATGCTGGCCCAGCTCTCCGGCCGGCGCATCGTCGACATGGTCAGGGACGATCTCAAGCCCTCCGACATCCTCACCGCCGCGGCCTTCGCCAACGCCATCCGCACCAACGGCGCGGTCGGCGGCTCCACCAACGCGGTGATCCACCTGCTCGCCGTCGCCGGGCGGGTCGGGGTGGAGCTGACCCTGGACGACTGGGACCGTCTCGGCCGCGACGTGCCGACCATCGTCGACCTGATGCCGTCCGGGCGGTTCCTGATGGAGGAGTTCTTCTACGCCGGCGGCCTGCCGGTGGTCCTCCGCGCGCTGCTCGACGCCGGGCTGGTCGACGGCGGCGCGCTCACCGTGTCGGGCCGCACGCTGGCCGAGGAGGTCGCCGGCGCCCGCAACTGGAACGCGGAGGTGATCCGCCCGCTCGACCGGCCGCTGACGCCCCAGGGCGGCATCGCCGTGCTGCGCGGCAACCTCGCCCCCAACGGCGCCGTGATCAAGCCCTCGGCCGCCTCGCCGGCGCTGATGCGCCACCGCGGGCGGGCGGTGGTGTTCGAGGACATCGACGACTACAAGGCGCGCATCGCCGACCCCGCCCTCGACATCGACGAGAGCTGCGTCATGGTGCTGAAGAACTGCGGGCCCCGGGGCTATCCCGGCATGGCCGAGGTCGGCAACATGGGGCTGCCGCCCAAGGTTCTGAAGAAGGGCATCACCGACATGGTGCGCATCTCCGACGCGCGGATGTCCGGCACCGCCTACGGCACCGTCGTGCTGCACACGGCGCCCGAGGCGGCGGTGGGCGGGCCGCTGGCGATCGTGCGCAGCGGCGACGCGATCGAGCTCGACGTGCCGGCCCGGCGCCTGCACCTGGACGTGCCCGACGCGGAGATCGCCGCCCGCCTGGCCGCCTGGCGCCCGCCCGCGCCGCCGCCGGGGGGCGGCTACGCCGGACTGTTCCACGCCCACGTCGAGGGCGCCGACACCGGCGCCGACTTCGACTTCCTCAAAGGCTGCCGCGGCCGCGCGGTCGGCCGCGATTCCCACTGAAGGACCGCGCGCGCCATGGTCTCGACACCGCACCGGATCGCCATCGTCGGCGTCGGCAAGATCGCCCGCGACCAGCACCGGCCGAGCATTGCCGGCAACCCCGCCTTCGCGCTGGCGGCGACGGTCAGCCGCCACGGCCGGCTGGACGGCGTCCCCGCCCACACCGAGCTGGACGCGTTGCTGCGCGACCGCCCGGACATCACCGCGGTGGCGCTCTGCACCCCGCCCCAGGTGCGCCACGCCCTGGCCGCCCGGGCCATCGCCGCCGGGCGCCACGTCCTGCTGGAGAAGCCGCCCGGCGCTACCCTGGGTGAGGTGGAGGACCTGGCGTGCCGTGCCGCCGCCGCCGGGGTCACCCTGTTCGCCACCTGGCATTCGCGCTTCGCCGCCGCGGTGCCGCAGGCGGCGGCGTGGCTGGCGGGCCGGACGGTGCGGCGGATCGCCGTAACCTGGAAGGAGGACGTGCGGCGCTGGCACCCCGGGCAGGACTGGATCTGGCGGGCCGGCGGGCTCGGCGTGTTCGATCCCGGCATCAACGCCCTGTCGATCCTCACCGCGATCGTGCCGTTCCCGCTCCATCTCGCCGGGGCGGTCCTGGAGTTCCCGGAGAACTGCGAGACGCCGATCGCGGCGCGGCTGGACTTCGCGGCCGGCGCGACCGCGGTGACCGCCGATTTCGACTGGCGCCAGGAGGGGCCGCCGACCTGGGAGATCCGGGCCGAGGCGGCGGACGGCGAGCTGCTGCTGTCGGGCGGCGGCCGCCGCCTCGCCATCGACGGGACGCCGGTGGTCGACGCGCCCGACACGGAGTACGCCGGCATCTACGCCCGTTTCGCCGAGCTGCTCGCCGCCGGCCGGTCAGACGTGGACCTGGCGCCGCTGCGCCTGGTGGCCGACGCCTTCCTCATCGGCCGGCGGGTGACCGTCGCCCCCTTCGTCGACGGTGCCGCGGCGGGACGGTGAGCGGACCGCGGGCGGATCGACGCCACGCCGCGGCACCGTCCGCCATCCCGCGCCGTGATGCCGGCCTCATTGCCCAGACGATCCGGGGCGCCGGCGACGCCTGGCCCGGACGCTCCCGATCGCGAGCGTGCCCATGGCGGGGTGTCCCGTCCACGACCGCCCCGTTGTCGCGCGCGATCACCTTCAACCCACGTTGATGCGCAAGCCCCTATTCTGAACGTGGGTTGAACGCGCCTCCTCACCCATTGTGTTAGCCCTGTCGGCACCGCACCACCTCCGGTTCGCCCACCCGGAGCCTTGGCCGGCGCCCCCTCTGCCGGGACGCCTGCCTCGTCCAGCAGGATTTCCCCCACGATCACCTGCGGATTGATCGGCCAAGGCGTCCGGCGTTGCTTCGGTGCCCATCGTGATTCAATAAATCTTGAACATAGAACAATTTTCGACGCGGTATTTTGCCGGGAGATCTGGAATGTAGCTCCACAATAACAGGCGATTGTCTTAGATCGATCATATCAATTTTGAATTTATCCATCGACATGGTGGATATGTGCTTAGGAGGGCCCTGATACAGCCATGCACTATTACGTCACCTCCACGGCCGACAGCGGCGTCGGCACGCTTCGTGACGCGATTTTGGCGGCGAATGCGACCGCAACCACGGACGGGCACACGATCACGATCGACGCATCGCTTGCCGGCAGCATTCGACTGCAGAGTCCGCTGCCGATGATCACAACCGATCTGGCCATCGTGGGCAGCGACAAGGTGGTGGATGCCCAGGGCAACGGGCGGGCCTTCTTCGTCCAGAGCGGCCGGGTCGTGATCATGAACCTGACCATCGACAACGCGGTGGCGCAGGGCGGGAACGGCGGCGACGGCAGCACGATGAGCGGCGGCGGCGGCGGCGGGTTGGGTGCGGGGGCCGCCGTCTTCGTCAACAGCGGCGCACAGGTCACGCTCGAGGGTGTGTCGGTCGGCGACGCATCGGCAATTGGCGGGGCCGGGGGTGATACGGGGGGGTCCGGGGCTGTCGGAATGGGCGGCGGCGGCGGCGGCGGTCTCGGCGGTGTCGGCGGTCCCGGAGGCGTCGCCGGTGGTGGCGGTGGCGGTGGCTATGCCGGTGCTGGCGGCGCCGGCGGCCATGCCGGCGGCGGCGGCGGCGGTGAGTTCGGGACCGGCGGCATCGGCGGCATCGGAGGAGGAGGAGGAGGAGGAGGGCAGCGGGGTGACGGTGGCCCCGGCGGCGGCGACGGCGGCATCGTCGGCTCCGGCGGCGGCGGCGGCGGCGGCGGGGCGACCATCGACGGCGGTCCTGGTACCGTTTGGGACGCGGGAACCGGCGGTGTGGGGGGCGGCAACGGCGGCTCGCCACAAAATCCAGGCAGTGCCGGCCTTCCGTTGGGCGGCGGCGGCGGTGGTGGCAATGCGGTGTCGTCTGGGTCCGGCGCGGGCGGGGCGGGCGGGCTCTCGGGCGGTGGCGGCGGCAGTGGTGCCAGCAACGCGGGCGCGCTTGGCGGGATGGGCGGTCGCGGCGGCGGCGGCGGCGGCGGTGAAGGCGGCGGCGGCAGCGGCGGTGAGTTCGGCGGTGGTGGCGGTGGCGCCCAGCACGGCCCCGGCGGGGCCGGTGCCTTCGGCGGTGGCGGTGGCGGCAGCAGCGTCTATCCGAGCTACAGCCAGAATGGCGGCGCGGGCGGCTTCGGGGCTGGCGGCGGCGGTGGCGGAACCGGCGGGGCTGCCGGCCCCTTCGGCGGTGCTGGCCGTGCCGGTGGCGGTGGCGGCGCGGCCCTCGGTGGCGCCGTCTTCGTGCGCGAGGGCGGCTCGCTCACGATCATCGACGGCGGCTTCACCGGTGCCTACAGCGTCACCGGGGGAGCGGGCGGCGCCGGCGCTCCCGTCGGCGGGGGCGGCGGCGCGGGCCAAGCCCGCGGCGCGGTCATGTACCTCCAAGAAGACACGACCGTCGCCTTCACCATTGCCGTCGGCAGCCGGACGATCGCCGGTCCCGACGCCATCGCCGGCGAGGGCGATCTGACGACGTCCGGCGCCGGCACGCTGGTGATCTCGGGCACCAATGCGAACTACTCCGGCACGACCACGATCAGCGACACCACGCTCGCCATCGGCGCGGCCGGTGCCCTCGGCACCGGCGGCATGGTCATGAACAGCAACGGCCGGTTGCGCACGGACGTCACGGGGCTGAACATCGGCAACGCCGTCACCCTCGGCACCGGCGGCGGTACGGTCGACACCAACGGCAACGACGCCACGCTGTCGAACGCCATCTCCGGCGCCGGCGGCCTGACCAAGGAGGGCAGCGGCACGCTGACGCTGTCGGGCGCCAACGGCTACGACGGCACGACGACCGTCAGCGCCGGTGTGGTCACCATTCAGAACGCCACGGCGCTCGGCAGCGCCACGGGCGGGACCTCCGTCGCCGCGGGCGCGGCGCTGGACATTCAGGGCGGTATCGCCGTGGGGGCCGAAGCGCTGACGCTGAGCGGCACCGGCGTGTCCGGCGGTGGTGCGCTGCGCAATCGATCCGGCGCCAACAGCTTCGGCGGCGCCATCACGCTCGGTTCGGACGCCCGCATCGCCGCCGACGCCGGCACGCTCACCCTGTCCGGCGCGATCGGCGGCGCCGGCGCCGCCCTGACCGTCGGCGGCGTCGGCGACGTCGCAATCAGCGGCGCCATCGGCACCGGCGCCGGCGGCCTGACCAAGGAGGGCAGCGGCACGCTGACGCTGTCGGGCGCCAACGGCTACACCGGCACGACGACCGTCAGCGCCGGCACGCTGCGGGTCGGCGCGGCGGGTGTCCTGGCCTCCACGACGCTCGTCCTGGCCGACGCGGCCGGAGTTGCCGTCGACCTCGATGGCTTCGACCAGTCCGTCGGCGCCCTGTCCGGCGGCGGCGCCACCGGCGGCACCGTCCTGCTCGGCGCCGCGACCCTGACGGTCGACCAGGGGACGGACACCACCTATGCCGGCGCCATCTCCGGCACTGGCGGCTTGACCAAGAACGGCAGCGGCACGCTGACGCTGTCGGGCGCCAGCCGCTATGACGGCACCACCACGGTGGGAGGCGGGCGGCTGCGGGTCGAGGGCTCCCTGGAGTCCGCCGTCGCGGTGCAGGCCGGCGGGACGCTGGCCGGGTCGGGCAGCGTCGCCGGCGCCGTGTCGGTCGCGAGCGGCGGCCGGCTCGCCGCCGGCAGCAGCCCGGGCACGCTGGCCACCGGCAACCTCTCGCTCGCCGCCGGTGCGGTGGTCGAGGAGGAGATCGACGGCGCAGCCGCGGGCCAGTACGACAGCGTCCGGGTGACCGGCACCGTCGACCTCGGCGGCGCCACCCTGGACATCCGGCTTGTCGACGCCTACCAGCCGGCGATCGGCACCAGCTTCGTCCTCGTCGAGAACGACGGCACGGACGCGGTGGCCGGCACCTTCGCCGGACTGGCGGACGGGGCGCTGCTCACGGCCGGCGACCGGCTGCTCCGCATCAGCTACCGGGGTGGCGCCGGCGGCAACGATGTCGTGCTGACGGCCGTGTCCCCGCCATCGCCGTCCTCGCCGTCCTCGCCGCCCCCGCCTCCGGCCGCCGGCGGGCCGACGGCGGGCGCGGACTGGCTGGTCGGGGTGGGCAGCGTCAGCGGGCTGGAGGGCGACGACACCATCGACGGCGGGCCGGGCTCCGACCTCGTCTACGGCAACCAGGGCGACGACCGGATCATCGTGTCCGGCGGCCGGGACACCGTCTTCGGCGGCCAGGGCAACGACACCGTGGATGCCGTGGCGGCGGTGCTGCCGCAGTGGATCTTCGGCAACATGGGCGCGGACAGCCTGGGCGGCGGCCAGGGCGACGACACGCTGGCCGGCGACGGCGACGGCGACGTGGTGCTCGGCGGGCTCGGGCTGGACGTGGTCTACGGCAACGCGGGCGACGACGTGCTGTTCGGCAACCCGGGTGCGGACACGCTGTTCGGTGGGCAGGCGAGCGACACGCTGCACGGCGGCCAGGACGGGGACCTGCTCCACGGCAACCTCGGCGACGACTGGCTCGACGGCAACCTGGGTGCCGACACGCTCTACGGCGGCCAGGGGGCGGACGTGTTCGTGATCCGCTCGCCGCAGGACGGAGGCGACGTGATCGCCGACTTCGAGGTGGGGGTGGACCGGATCGCGGTGTACAGCCCGAACTTCGGCGGCCTCACCACGGGGACCCTGTCGGCGGCGACCTTCGCGCTCGACAACCCGGCCGACGGCACGGCCGCGTTCGTTTTCAACACCGCGACCGGGGTGCTGTCCTTCGACGCCGACGGTACGGGCTCGGGCGCGGCGGTCACCATCGCCACACTCACCGCCCGCACCTTGAGCCATGCCGACATCACCGTGCTGGCGGGGTGACGACCGGAGCGACGGGGGAGCAGGGGTGAGACGCGGGCTTCGCCGCGGCCATGCCGCCGCGGCGTCGGCGTCCATTGGCGGAGGCGATCACCTTCAACCCACGTTGAACCGAAAGCCCCTATTCTGAACGTGGGTTGAACACGCCTCCTCGCCCATTGTGTTAGCCCTGCCGGCACCGCACCACCTCCGGTTCGTCCACCGGGAGCCTCGGCGGGCGCCCCCTCCTCCGGAACGCCTGCCTCGCCCAGCAGGAGTTCCCCATGACCGACTACACGCTGACCAGCGCCGCCGAAACCCTGACCGGCGGTTCCGGTGACACGTTCGTGACCACCGCGGCCAATCTCGCCGGCGACGTCATCAACGCCGGAGGCGGCCAGGTGCGACTTGTCGGGCCCGGGACGTTCGACCTGACGACCGTATCGAACCTCTCGCAAATCTGGCTGGCGAACAGTGGCTCCGACCGCATCGGGATCATCCTCGGCCCCAACTCATCGCAGGACGGGAGCCTGACCGGCCGGTTTCTCTTCATGAACGCCGTTGCGGTGACGCTGGACGGATCGGCCATGCAGAGGGGCTCGCTCCTCCTGCAATGCAACGTGTTGGACGATTCCATCATCGGTGGCGCCGGCGGTGACCAGATCAGCGCCGTCGGAGGGAACGACACGGTGCGGGGCGGCGGCGGGGACGACTACATCGACGGTGGTCCCGGCGCCGACGTCATCGCCTACGCCGCCTCCGGCAACGGCGTCGACACCGTGATCCTCGACACCGAAGACCGCATCGTCGTCGACGGCATCGACGCCTTCACGATCCTGGAGGCCACCGGGACCGGGGGAACCCTGCTGGCCGGGCAGGTGCAGGTCGGCTTCTACGACGGGTCCGCAACGAGGCTTTACATCGGCACCGACACGGTGCCCGGAGCCGACATCGAGATCGCCATCGAGGGCAATCTGCCGGCCGCCATGCTGACGGCCGCCGGTGGTGGCCTGATGCTCAGGAGCGCCCCGGTCACCGTCACCGGGCCGGGCGAGACCGTCGTCACCGGACCGGGCGATGACACCATCACGGGCGATGCCGGCTTCCTCGACAGCGCCACCATCGACGCCGGCGAAGGTGACGACGAGCTGGTGGTGACCGGCACGGGCATCGCCGACCTGACCGGCAACCTCACCGGCGTCGAGCGAATCCGGCTGGAGGACGACGCGGGCATCGTGCTGGCCAGCGGCACGGAACTGATGAGCGTCCAGGGCAGCAGCGGAAACAACGATGTGGCGCTCGCCGTCGTCGGCACGCTCGATGCGGGCGACGGCGACGATACCATCCGTGCGGTCCGCCCCGCCTGGATCGGTGCCGGCGACGAGGGGGTGGTCGACGGCACCTTCAAGGGCGGCGCCGGCACCGACACGCTGATGGTCGAGACCGACCGGTTCGCGGGAACGCTGCAGGACATCGAGTCGATCGTTCTCGCCGACGGCGGCGACCGCCGGGTGGACATCGAAACCGGCTTTCTCGACGGCACCCGGACGATCTCGGGCGGCGACGGCAACGACACGGTCGTGTTCGAAAACGGCGGCACCCTCGAACTCACCGGGATGACCGGGGTGGAGACGGTCGTGGGCCGGGGGGGCAGCTATGTCGTCGGGGCCGGCGGCGTGAACGGAGCCGGCCACGTCACCTACGACTTCGAGTCCACGAATCCCGGGAACGAGGCCGTCGTTTTCGACGGATCCGCCAGCCCCGGAGCGATGACGGTGCTGACCGACGACGGCGCGGACCGCCTGGTCGGCGGCGCCGGGGACGACACCTTCAACAGCGGCGACGGTTCCGACACCCTGACGGGCGGCGGCGGCAACGACACCTTCGTGATCGCCCCGCAAGATTCCTTCGCCGACTCCGTGTACCGGATCACCGATCTCGCGAACGGTGACCGGTTGCAGCTCGGTGCCGTGACGCTGCGCGACGGTGACGGCCTGGATGTCGAGGCCGGCGCCGTGGAGGTCCGCAGCGACGGCGGCATCACCCGCCTGTCCGTCGGCATCGACACGATTCCCGGCGGCGACGCCACCGTCGAGGTTACCGGCGTTGTCCGCGCCGAGAACCTCGTGTGGGACGGCAGCGCCTTCGTCGTGACCGGTCTTGCACCCAGCGTCTCGGTCGCGGTGGCGCCGTCCCGGGCCACGGAAGGGCAGAGCGGCGGCGACCGCTTCACCGTGACGGTGACGCGCGCCATGAACCTCTCCGGTGCCGCCAGCGTCGCCTACCGTGTCGTCCCCACCGGCGCCAACGCCGCGGGCAGCGACGATTTCGCCGCCGATGCGCCGCTCACGGGAACGATCACCTTCGCCGACGGCGAGGCGACGAAGACCGTGACCCTGGCGGTGGCCGACGACACCCGCCACGAGGGTGACGAGACCTTCGCGGTCGAGCTGCTGTCCCCGACAGGCGCCGTCATCGCCGTCGCGCGGGCCACCGCGACCATCGCCGACGACGACCCGGCGGGAACCACGCGCACCCTGACCGACGCGGCCGAAACGCTGAGCGGCGGCGCCGCGGACGTCTTCGTCGCCACGGCGGCGGCGCTCGCCGGCGACAGCATCGACGCCGGGGGCGGGGCCTTCTCGCTGCGGGGCGGCGGCACCTTCGATTTCGCCGGCGTGGCCAACGTCGGCTCCATCGGCGGTGACGGTGCGGCCCGCACCATCGTGCTGGGCGACGGCACCGTGGCGGACGGGGCGGAGTTGCAGGTGGTGGACATCGTCGGGCCGCTGCTGCTCGACGGCACGGCCGCCGCCGGCGCCCTGGCCGTGACGGCCGGAGCCGGGGCCGACTCCCTGGCGGGCGGAGCCGGCGCGGACACCCTGTCCGGCGGCGAGGGCGACGACACCCTGCGCGGCGGGGCCGGCAACGACACGCTGGACGGTGGCGGCGGGCGGGACGTCTACCGCTACGCGGCGTCGGGCAACGGGGTCGACCGGCTGGTCTTCGGCGGCGATCGGCTGGAGGTCGACGGGCTGAGCGCGCTCACCCTCAAGTCCGACACCGGGACCGGCGGGACGCTCGCCCGCGGCGAGGTGGAACTGGGCGTGAGCGACGGCGCGCGCACGCGGCTCTTCATCGGCACCGACGATTCCCCCGGTGCCGACATCATGATCGATCTGGCCGGCACCATCACGCCGGACCTTCTCGCCGTCGAGGACGGCGGCCTGGTGGCGAGGGGCGTCGCCATCGCCGTGACCGGGCCGGGTGCCGTGGTGTCGCCCACCGAGCGGACGGCCGCCACCGGCACGACGACCGCCGCGGACGACACGATCACCGGCAGCGCCGGCGATCTGGCCGACGCCGCCATCGACGCCTCGACCGGCGAGGACCGGCTGGTGGTGGCCGGCGGCGGCACCCTGACCCTCGGCGCGGCGATCGTCGGCGTCGAGGCGCTGGAGCTGGCGGCGGCAACGACCGTGACGGCCACCGGGATGGCCGGCCTGAAGACGGTCACCGGAAGCGACGGCGACGACGGGCTGACGGTGGGACCGCTGGTGGCGCTGGATGCCGGTGGGGGGGCGGACACCGTGCGCGTGGAGGGCGGCACCGTCACCGGCGCGTTCGACGGCGGCGAAGGGACGGACCGGCTGGTGGTGGCGGCGTCGGTGCTGTCGGCGGCACCGGTCGGTTTCGAGGTGATCGCGCTGGAGGACGGCGGCGATCATGCGCTCACCCTGACGGCGGAACAGGCGGCGACGCTCACCGCCCTCTCCGGCGGTGACGGGTTCGACGCCCTGACCCTGACGGGCGGCGGCACCTTCGACCTCGGCCACGCCACCGGGATCGAGCGGCTGCAGGTCACCGGCGCCGCCGCGACCGTCACCCTGGGGTCCGACGCCGACCCGGCGGCGGCGCCGCTGTCGGTGGCCGTCGCCACGGACACGGGGAGCACGGTCGACGGCTCGCGGTCGCGGCAGGCCCTGGTGATGGACTCCGACGGCGCGGCGGATCTTCTGGTGGGCGGCAGCGGCGACGACACGCTGACCGGCGACGCCGGCGACACGCTGCGGGGCGGCGCCGGGGCCGACCGGTTCGCCATCGGCCCGTCGGGGACGACGCGGATCGCCGATTTCTCCGTCGGCGACCAGATCCTGGCGACGGGCCTGACGTGGGTCGGCAACGGCGACGGCTCCGCGGTCGGGGCGGGGGAGGTCGAGGTCCGGGCGGACGGCGGCACGACGACGCTGTTTTTCGGGGCCACCGACGGCGGGCCCAACCGCACCGTCGTGCTGGACGGGACGTACGACGCCTCCTTCTTCGACACGACGGCCACCGGCCTGGCGATGGCTCGGACGCATTCCCTCTTTTCGGTGTCGGTCGCGCCCGACCGGCGGATCGAGGGAGACCCCACCAACACCGTCTCCCTGGTCTTTTCGCGCGCCGGCGACATCTCGCAACCCGGCAGCGTCACGTTCAACCTTTCCGGAATGCACAACTTCTCCGGCGTACGCATTCCCGACCTGGGCTACTTTGAAGGGGGCGGCGCGACGCTGTTCAACATGGTGGGGTTCAGCGCGGGGCAGAGCGAGGAAATCGTCACCCTGTACGTCGCCGACAACGCGGACAACGACGGTGACCGGTCCTTCATGGTCACGCTCGTCGACCCGTACGGCGGTGTTTTCGTCCGATCGCAGGCCTCCGGGACGATCGTCGAGGACGACCTTCCCCCGGTCATGGTGACGCTGACGGAGGGCGAGGACCGGCTGACCGGCAGTGTCGCCCACGTCTTCGTCGCGACGGCCCAGACCCTGACCGGCGATGTCATCGACGCGGACCACGGGCGCTTCCGGCTCCAGGGCGGGGGCACCTTCGACCTCGCCGGCGTCAGCAACGCCCACACCATCAGCAGCGACGGCGCCCCGGCGACGATCCGCCTCGGCGCCACCACGGTCATCGACGGCGCCACCCTGGATTTCAGCGGTCTCGACGGCTCCATGACCGTCGACGCGTCGGCGTCGCTGCGCAACCTGATCGTCTCCGGCGGGACCGGGGACGACACCCTCGTCGGCGGCCACGGCAACGACATCCTGGACGGTGGCGACGGCCGCGACGTCTACCGCTATGCGGCGTCGGGCAACGGGATCGACCTGGTCCACCTCGACCGCGGGGACCGGCTGGAGGTGGACGGCCTGGACACCTTCACGGTGCTGGCGCAGACGGGGGACGGCGCCGCGCTCGGTCGCGGCGAGGTCCGGATCGCCACCCCCGGGGCCGACCGGACGCGCGTCTTCATCGGCACCGACGACGTCGCCGGGGCCGACCTCGTGCTCGATCTGGCCGGCGGAATCATGCCGCAGGGGCTGGGGGTCGCCGACGGCGGGCTGGTGGTGCAGGGCGTGGCGATCACCGTGGCCGGGCCCGACGCCGCGATCACGCCGGACTGGTCGTCCTCCGCCGCCTTCACGAGCCCGTTCGACGACACCATCACCGGCAGCGCCGCCGATCTGGGCAGCGCCACCATCGACGGCGGCGACGGCAACGACACCTTGGTGGTCAGCGGCGGCGGGGCGGTCGATCTGGGAACCCGCGTCACCAACGTCGAGGCGCTCGTCCTGGCGCAGGCGGCAACGGTCTCGGCCGCCGGCATGGCCGGCCTGACCTCCGTCACCGGCAGCGCCGGCGACGACGCCCTGACCGTCGGAGCGCCGGCGGTCCTGGACGCCGGCGCGGGCGCGGACACGGTGCGCGCCGAAGGGGACGGCACCTCGGCCGCCTTCGACGGCGGCGACGGCAGCGACACGCTGGTGGTGGCCGGAACGGTCGCGCCGTTCGCCACCGGGTTCGAGACGATCATCCTCACCGACGGCAGCGACCATGCGCTCACCCTGGACGCAGCACAGGCGGCGGGCGTGACGGCGCTGTCCGGCGGCGACGGCGTCGATGCCCTGGTGCTCGACGGCGACGGGACCTTCGACCTCGGCCACGCCACGAGTCTCGACGGCATCCTGACCACCGGGCAGGACGTCACGCTGACCCTGGGCGCTGACGCCGCCTTCGCGGCCGTCCCGCTCACCGTCACCTTCGGCGGCGCGGGCCGGGGCGTCCTCGACGGGTCGGCGACGGCGCGGCCGCTGGACGTCGCGTCGGACGGTGCCGCCGTCCGGGTGACGGGCGGCAGCGGCGCCGACACCATCGACGCCGACGACGGCGACACCGTCGCCGCCGGTGCCGGCGACGACGAGGTCCACTTTCTCGGCGGCAGCGTCGTCGCGACGGGCGGCGCCGGCGCCGATACGTTCCTCCTCGCCGGGAACGGCACCCTGCGCATCGGCGACATCAGCAACGGCGACCGCATCCTCGGCGGGACGGTCGCCACCGTGCGCGCCGACGACGGCAGCCCCGTGGGCGCCGGCGAGCTGGTGGTGGGCACCTCCGGCCGGGACACGACGCTGCGTTTCGGGGCCAATCCGGACGCGACGGTCGTGCTGTCCGGCACCTACACCCTCGACAATTTCCAGGCTGGGCCGGAGGGGGTAACGGTCACCGGTCTGGGTGTCCGCTTCTCCATCGCCATCGATCCGGCGACCCCGACCGAAGGCGTGGCCGGCTCCGACCACTTCACCGTCACGGTGACGCGCAGCGGTGATCTCACCGGCTCCGCCTCCGTGTACTACAGCTTCATCCCCGGCGCGGCGACATCGCAGGACTTCACAGCCGGCACCCCCTTGGGGAACTACGTCTACTTCCAAGACGGGGAGACGACGAAGACCTTCACGTTCGGGCTGGTCGACGATCCCTGGCACGAGGAGCCCAAGCCCTTCGAGTTCATGCTCTCGCAGCCGGTGGGCGGCACGATCGTCGTCGACAAGGCCACCGCCACCATCCTCGACAACGATCCGGGGCCGGTCACCTACACCCTGACCGACGCTCCGGAGACGATCACGGCCCTGGCACAGGACCGCATCGTCACCACGGCGACGGCGCTGGCCGGCGACGTCATCGACGCCGGCGGCGCCAGCTTCTCGATCCAGGGCGGCGGCGACTTCGACTTTTCCGGCGTGACCAACGTCCGCAACATCAGCGGCGATTCGGGCGACCGCACCATCGTCCTCGGCGCCGGCACGGCGGGCGCGGACTTCTATGTCGAAGTCCGCGGTGGGCGCCTCGTGTTCGACGGCTCGGCCGCGGCAAGCGACATCTGGGTCTCGGGCGCGGAGGCCGCGGACTCCCTGAGGGGTGGCGACGGCGACGACCGGTTGCAGGCCGGCGGGGGGGATGACACCCTGCGCGGCGGAGCCGGCGACGACACCCTGGAGGGCGACGCCGGGCGCGACGTCTACCGCTTCGCCGCCAACGGCGACGGCCTGGACACCGTCCGGTTTGCCGACGACCGGATCGAGGTCGACGGCCTTGCCGATTTCGAGATCCTTGCGGAAACCGGAACGGGAGACACGCTGACCCGCGGCCAGGTGCAGCTCGGCACCTATGACGGGTCCAACACGCGGCTGTACATCGGCACCGACGGCATCGCCGGCGCCGACGTCACCATCGACCTCATGGGCCGGTTCCATCCGGCGATGCTCGCCGTGGACGACGGTGCCCTGGTGGCGCACGGCTCGGCGGTCACGGTCACCGGGCCGAACGCGGTCCTCTCGCCCGACACGCACACCGCCGCCACCGGCCCGACCACCGGGCTCGACGACACCATCACCGGCAGCGCCGCCGACCTGGGCAGTGCCACCATCAATGGTGGCAGCGGTACCGACGTGCTGGTCGTCACCGGCGGCGGCAGCGTCAGCCTCGAAAACCGGCTCCGCAGCGTGGAGGCGGTGACCCTCACCGAGGCCACGGATGTGACCGCCGCGGTCAACGTCCAGTCCCTGGTGTTCGTGGGCAGTGACGGGGCCGACCGGTTCACCGTGTCGTACACGCCGCATCTGGCCGCCGGTGACGGGGACGACACGGTGCGCATCGTCCCCGACCCTTACAACGGGTCCTACGGCGCCGGGACGATCGACGGCGGCGAAGGAACCGACACCCTGGTCCTGGATGCCGCGCCCTTCACCGGAGAGGTGACCGGGTTCGAGGCCATCGTCCTGGCCGACGGCGGTGACACCGCCTTCCACCTCCCGGCGGGGATCGACCTGGCGACGGTGTCGCTCACCGGCAGCAGCGGCGGTGACACGCTGTACCTGGACTCCGGCACGCACGATCTCGGCCGGGTCGTCGGCTTCGAGACGATCACCGGCGGCAGCGGCGAGGACTATCGGATCACCGGGTCCGCCGATGCCGTGGAGTACGCGTTCGCCGACGCCGCCTCCCTGGCGCTGGACGCTTCGTCGGCCACCGGCGCCATCTGGGTCTCCGCCACCGCCGGGGCGGACTCCATCATCGGCGGGGCGGGCAACGACGTCCTCGACCTGTACGACGGCGACGACACGGCGGACGGCGGTGCCGGGGACGACGTGTTCATGATCCGGCGGGGAGACATGGTGCTGTCCGGCGGCAGCGGGAACGACCATTTCGCCTTCACGTACTACGGACCGCCCGGCGGCACGTCGCGAATCACCGACCTCAACAACGGCGACGTGCTGCATCTCGGCGTCGACCGCATCGCCGACGGGGACGGTGCCACGGTCGGTGCATCGGAGGCCGAAATCAGCCACGCCGGCGGGGTGACGACGCTGCACGTCGGCTTCGACTCCACGCCCGGCAGCGACTTCACACTGGTCCTGGACGGCACCTTCACGCCCGACACCTTCACCGTGGACAACGGTGAGCTGACGGTGACCGGTCTGGTGCCGCACTTCGCCGTCGCCGTCGATCCCGCCAGCCGCGTCGAGGGTGAGGGCGGCGGTGCCACCTACACCGTCACGGTGACGCGGACCCGCGACCATGCGGGCACGGTGTCGGTCGACTACGCCATCGCCGGATCGGGCGCGCACCCGGCCGACGGCGGCGACTTCGCCGCGGGCACGGCGCTGGGCGGCACCCTCGTCTTCGCCGACGGCGAGGCCGCGAAGACGTTCACCCTCACCGTCGCCGACGACCTGGATCTGGAGGCGGACGAGGCGTTCACCATCACCCTGTCCAACCCGTCCGCCGGCGTCGTCGACACCGCGACGGCCGCCGCGACCATCGTCAACGACGACACCGGGCCGGCGCCCGGCACCGGTGGCGGCGGGGACGCGGGCGGCGGCGGCGGGACCGGGACCGGAGGCGGGCAGACGGTGCCGCTGGAGGGCGGCATGTCGGCGACGGTGCCGGCCGGCGTGACGCTGGGCGCCGGCGGGCCGCGGGATCCCCAATCGCCGGACGCGGCGGGAGCCGCGCTCTCGGAAGCCGTCTCCACCATCGTGCCCGAGGGAACGGAGCGCGACTCCTTCGTCGCCGCCATCGCCGCCTACACGGCGACGCGGAGCGGCGGGGCCGCGGTGACCGTGCGCACCGTCACGCCCACGGTCACGGGTGGAGCGCCGAACGCGCCCATCGTCATCGCCGGTCCGGCAAGCGGCGGCGATTCGGTCGCCCTCGTCATCGACGCGCGCAACCTGCCCCCCGGCACCGTCCTGCAGCTGGACCGGGTCGGCTTCGCGGTGGTGGCGGGCGCGGTGCGGGTGGTCGGCGGCGAGGGCTCGCAGATGGTCACGGGCGACGCCGCCGGGCAGTACATGGTGCTGGGAGCCGACGACGACACCTTGAACGGCGGCGCCGGCGACGACGTCGTCGGTTCCGAAGGCGGTGACGACGTGCTCTATGGGGACACCGGCTTCGACACCGTCACCGGCGGCGTCGGCGCCGACGTCCTCTACGGCAACCAGCAGGACGACGCGCTGTACGGCAACCAGGGAGCGGACACCCTGTTCGGCGGCCAGGACCGCGACACCGCCTTCGGCGGCCAGGACGGCGACCTCGTCTACGGCAACCGGGACGACGACGTGCTCTACGGCCAGCTCGGCGGCGACACCCTGTTCGGCGGGCAGGGGGACGACGTCCTGTTCGGCGGCCAGGGCGACGACGTCCTGGCCGGCAATCTCGGGACGGACACCCTGTACGGCGGGCTGGGCGCGGACCTGTTCGTCATCGGCGCGCCGGGCGCCGGGGTGGACGTGATCGCGGACTTCACCGCGGGCGAGGATCGCGTCGCCATCGTCGGCCCGAATTTCGGTGCCCTTCCGGCCGGTGCCGTGGCGGTCGGCAATTTCGCGCTGGACCGGCCGGGCGACGCCGACGACTGGTTCGTCTTCGACACGGCCAGCGGCGTTCTGTCGTTCGACGCGGACGGCAGCGGCGCCGGGGCGGCGGTCGCCATCGCGACCCTCGACGTGCGCACGCTGGCCGCCGCCGACATCCTCGTTCTCGGGACCGGGGGGTGATGCGCCGGCCGTCAGCCGGCGTCCTCCCGTCCGGCGACGGCGGCGAGCTCCCGCCGCACCGCGGCGGCGGCCTCGGCCAGGGCCGCCGGATCCGCCATTGGGGCGGCGTCCTCCAGCGCCGCCGCCGCCGCCGCCAGCGCGTCATGCCCGTAGGTGGCGGCGGACCCCCGCAGGCGGTGGGCGATGGCGGCCATCCGCCCGCGGTCGCCGTCGCCGAGGCCGGCCAGTTCCCGCGCCAGGGCGGCGGCCACCCCGGCGAACAGCGCGCTCATCGCCGGGGTCGGCGCCGACCAGGCGACGCCGACGCCGTTCGACGGGGCGTGGCGGGCGACGACCGCCTGGAGCGCCAGGGGATCGACGGGCTTGGTCAGCACCTCGTCCATGCCGGCGGCGGCGTAGACGTCGCGGTCGCCGGGATTGGCGTTGGCGGTCAGGGCGACGACGGGGGTGTGCGCGACGTCGACATCGGCCATGGCGCGGATGCGGCGGGTCACCTCGACCCCGTCCATGCCGCCGAGACGGATGTCCATCAGCACCAGGTCGAAGCGGCGCCGGGCCATGAGCCGCAAGGCCTCCTCGCCGCTCGAGGCGTGGACGATGCGGTGCCCGCCCGGCGTGAGGTAGCCGTCCACGACCATCCGGTTCTCCACGGCGTCGTCGACGACCAGGACGTCGAGCGCCGGCGACGGCGACGGGGCGGCAGGGCCGCCGGCCGACGCGGGGGCCAGCGGCGTCCGCTCCGCCGGGAATTCCGCCCGGAACAGGGCGCCGCCCAGCGTCCCCGCGGCGACGGCGACCCGTCCGCCCATGCCCTCGACGATCTGCCGGACGATCGCCAGGCCGAGGCCGGCACCGGAGGAGCCGCTGCGGCCGGCGCGGGCGTAGGGCTGGAAGATCGCCTCGCGCTGGGCCGGCGGCACGCCGGGGCCGGTGTCCTCGACCTCCAGCACCACGAGGTCGGCGGCACCGTTCCGGGGTTCGGTGCGCAGACGGACGCGGACCTGTCCGGCCGGGGTGAACTTGACGGCGTTGCCGACCAGGTTGAACAGGATCTGGCGGACCCGCAGGGGATCGACCCGGTGCCCGGCGTCCGCCCCCTCCCCGAGGACCAGCGACAGGCGCAGTCCCCTGACCCCGGCTTCGGGCTGGAGAAGCGCCACGACGTCGCCGGCGAGCCTTGCGAGGTCCGCCGGCTCCGGCCGCAGGTCCGCCGGGTCCGCTTCCAGGCGCGACAGCTCCAGCACGTTGTCGAGCACCTGGACGAGATGGCGCCCGGCGTTCTCGGCGATTCCCAGCCGCTGGTCCCAATCCCCGGCCGGCCCGTCGCGGCGCAGCAGGCGGATCATGCCGAGGACGGCGTTCATCGGCGTGCGCGCCTCGTGGCTGAGCCAAGCGAGGAACACGGCCTTGCGGTCGGCCGCCGCCGCCAGCTCCGCCGACTTGACCTCGAGCGCCCGGGTGCGCGTGGCGACCAGGCGTTCCAGCATCGTGCGCTGGTGCGCCAGTTCGTCCATCGCTCCGCCGACGACGTGGAACGCGACGCCGAGCACGACGGTCACCAGCGCGAATCCGAACACCGCCAGGTCCGGGCGGTCGACGGGGAAGGGACCCTGGCGCGCCATCATCGTGCCGACCGCGGCGAGCGTCAGCACCAGCATCGCCAGCACCGAGCCGGGAAGGCCGTGCCGCAGCGCCGCCAGCAGGGCCACGGCCATGGCCAGCACGGCGACGTGGGGGATGGTGACGGTCGAGGCGAGGATGGGCAGAGGCACGAGCGCCAGCAGGACGGCAAGCTCCCGCCACCGCCCGGCCAGCGTATGGCGGCGGCGCCAGACCACGGTGAGCGGTGCCAGCAGGAACAGGCCGATGGCGTTGCCGGTGACGACGACGAAGAGCGTGGTCAGGATGCCCGTTGCCGTGCCGTCGGCGCTGGGGCGGCCGATGCCCAGCAGCGGGTCCTTGAAGACGAGCAGGGTGCAGGTCACCAGCGGCGGCAGCACGCACACGTTCGCCAGGTAGGCGACGAGCCCGCCGTAGGGAACGCCGGCGCCCGGCTCGGGGAGGTCCCAGCGCCGGACGGCGCGGTTCGCCAGCCACACCTGCGTCACGTCGAGGAGCGCCGTGGTCGCCGACGCGGCCAGGGCCAGCGGCAGGGGATGGCCGGTGCGGACGCCGTAGTAGATCATCGACGTCAGCAGCGATGCCGACACCACGGACACCAGTCCCGCCGTCCCGAACGCGCGGACGCACAGCAGGCCGACGCCCGAGCTGAACCAGATCGCCGTCCAGTTGGACCCCGGCACCCGCGCCAAGTCGGCGCTCAGTCGAGCCGCGGCGTAGTACATCACGACGCAGAAGAGGCAAAGAACGATGGTTCGTGGGGCGAATCTTCTTCCGGCCATGGTCAATCGCTGCTGCCAACCGATCCGCTCTCTTGTCGCCCATTTCCGGCGGTTTGTTCAGGGAAAATCGCACGCTGGCGGGAGCGACGGGGCCCGTGTATGGTCGGCCGTTCTTGAGGACGACAGGGAAGCGGTCCGGGACGCGATGGCGGCGACGGTTCTCGTGGTGGAAGACGCGGTGGAACTGCGGCTGCTGTACGCCCACAGCCTGGAGGAGGCCGGACTGCGCGTGATGCAGGCGGCCGACGGTGCGGCGATGCAGGACCTGCTCGCCCGCGAACGGCCCGACGTCGTCCTCCTGGACATCAACCTGCCCGACGCCAACGGGATCGAGCTGGCCCGCCGCCTGGGCCTGCGCGACCGCGCCGCCCTGATCTTCGTGACGACGCGCAACGAGCCCGCCGACCGGGTCGAGGCGCTGGAGAGCGTGGGCGACGACTACGTGACCAAGCCCGTCGACCTGCGGGAACTCGTGGCGCGGGTGCGCAACCTCCTGCGCCGCGCCGGACCGGGCGACGCGCCGCTGCGCTTCGACGGCTGGACCCTCGACCTCGTGCGGCGCGAGCTGTTCCGTCCCGACGGCGCGTTCCTGCCGCTGACCACGGGGGAATTCAACATCCTCGCCGCCCTGGCCGCCTTCCGGCCACGGCCGGTGTCGCGCGAATACCTGCTGGACGTCATCAGCAACCGCGCTTCGGACGCGGTGAGCGAACACACGGTGGACACGCTGATGACCCGCCTGCGCCGCAAGATGCGCCAGGCCAGCGGGCGCGAGGCGCCGATCGTCACCGTGCGCGGCGTGGGCTACGCGCTGGCGGGCGACGGCTGAGGACGCGGGTTCCGGTGGAAGGTCCGCCGACGGATCGGCGTCGGACCGTCAGGCCGTCACCGCGACCCCGGCCCGTTGCAGCACCGCGACCAGCTCCGCCTTGGTCTCCGCCGACGGCACCAGCGCCGGCGGCAGGACGGCGGTCGAGACGGCCGAGCCGGTGAGGCGGATGGCTTCCTTGACCAGGCCGAAGAACGGCGTGTCCAGGGTGTAGAGGGCGCTGAGCGTCGCCAGCCGGCGCTGCAGCGCGACGATGCGTTCGAGGTCGCGCTCCTGGAACGCCCGGTAGAGGCCGCAGGCGATCTCCGGCGCGAAGTTGGCCGAGGCGGGGATGCCGCCGTCGCCGCCGAGGACGAGCACGTCGAGCAGATACTCGTCGTAGCCGGAATAGACCAGGAAGTCGGGACGCCGGGCCTTGACGTCGAGGATCACCTGCCGCGTGTGGCCGAGCGTGTCGACCGTGTCCTTGATGCCGGCGATGGTGTCGAAGGCGAGCGCCAGGTCGCGCACCAGCCCGACCTCCAGCTCCTGGCCGGTGAGGGCGGGAAAGTTGTAGAGGAAGACCGGCACGTCGAGGGCCTCGGCGACCGTCGCGTAGTGCCGGAACAGGCCGTCGCGGCTGAGCTTGGCGTAGAACGGATTGACCACCAGCACGCCGGCGACGCCGAGGGACTGCGCGTGCCGGCCGAAGTCGACGACCTCGCCGGTGCCGGGCGCGCCGATGCCGAGCAGGATGGGCAGGCGGCCCGCCGTGTGCGACACGGCGAACTCGGCCACCTCCTTGCGGAGTGCCGCCGGCATGTGGCAGAACTCGCCGCCGCTGCCGAGGATGAGCATGCCGTCCACCCCCGAGGCGACGACGCGGTCGATGAGCGCCGCCATGCCGGGGCGGTCCAGCCGTCCCTGATCGTCGACGATGGTCGGGACCGGGGGGATGATCCCGCGGATCGGTCGGGTCGCCATGGTCGGGTGTCTCCCGCGCGCCGTCGTTGCGAAGTCCGCTCGCCCGACGCAGCCTAGCCCCCCGGGTCCGCCGAGACAAGACCGTGCGCCGCGTCCGGCGGACCGCGGGGCGCGACCGTCTCAGCCGGCGCCGGGGCGTCCGTCGAGGGGGCGGCGCCGGCCCGACAGGGCCAGCGCCACCGCCTGCGCGCGGTTGGCGACCTGGAGCTTGTCGTAGAGGTTCTTCAGGTGGAACTTCACGGTGTGCACGGAGATGCCGAGGTCGCGGGCGAGTTGGGCGTTGGTGCGGCCGCTGGCCAGCGTATCGAGCAGGCCGCGCTCGCGCGCGGTGAGCTGGTCGCGCGGATCGCCCGACGGCTTCGACAGGTCGACGAAGGGAAAGGCCATGCGCCCCGCCGCGGCCGCCGCGCAGACGTCGAGCAGCCGCTCCGGCGGGTCCGCCTTGCTGCAGAAGCCGGCGGCGCCGAGCGCCAGCGCGGCGCGCACCACCGACGGGTCGGCGGTGCCGGTGTGGACGACCACGCGCGGCCGCTGCGCGGCGTGGCGCAGCCGCTCCAGCACCGCACGGCCGTCGCGGTGGGGCATCTCCCAGCCGATGACGCCGACGGCGAAGGAGAAGCGGGCGCAGGCGTCGAGGAACCGTTCCCCGTCCTGGGCGGTGGCGAGCAGGTTGAAGCGCTCGTCCTCCTCGAACAGGCGGACCAGGGCCCGCGTCACCAGCGGGCTCTTGTCGGCGACGACGACGTCGATCATCGGCCGTCCGACGCCGCCGGGCGGCCGAGGGCGCGCGGGAACAGGCGGCGCAGGCCGAGGCCGGCGGCGAGACCGGCGCCGTGCAGGGCGGCGGTCGCCAGCACGAAGCCCAGCGCGTAGCCCAGCGCCGCGGCGCCCTCCGGCATCTCGGCACCGTGGGCGTGGCCGTGGAACAGGCCGAACCAGGCGGCGAGCGCCGCCGTGACCGTCGCCGAGCGGCCCAGCGGCAGGACGCAGAGCAGCGCCAGGACCACCACCGAGGCGTAGATCATCGGCTCGACCAGGGGCAGCCCGATGCCCGCCATCCCGAGGGCGCCGCCCGCCAGCATCGCGCCGACGAAGGCCGCCGGCACCGTCCACAGGGCGCGGCCGCCGATCAGGGCGGCGCACAGGCCGACCGTCACCATCGCCAGCAGATGGTCGATCCCGTTCAGCGGGTGGGCGGCGCCGTCGGCGAAGCCGGCGCCGGAGAGATGGCCGGGATGGGCGAGCGCCGGCGTGGCGAGCAGGGCGAGGGCGGCGGCGGTCAGCAGGGTGCGGGTCTTCATGGCGGGTGTCCTCGGGGGGATGTTGTCGGGGTCAGCAGATGCGCGGCAGCGGGTCGCCGACGAGCAGGTCGATCAGGCGGGCGCCGCCGAAGGGCGTGTCCATCAGCACGCGGTGGCGCGGGTCCTCGGTGACGGTGCCGATCAGGGCGGCGGCTTCGCCCAGGGGATGGGCGCGCAGGGCGGCCAGGGCAGCGTCCGCCTCCGCGGGCGGCAGCACGGCGACGGCGACGCCCTCGTTGCCGAGATAGAGCGGGTCGAGGCCGAGGAGGTCGCACAGGCCGCGCACCTCGGGGCGCACCGGCACGGCCTCCTCGGCGACCCGCACGCCGACGGCGGAGGCCTCGGCCAGCTCGTTCAGCACGGCGGCGAGGCCGCCGCGGGTGGCGTCGCGGACGAGGCGCGTGCCGGGGGCGGCGTCGAGCAGGGCGGCGAGCAGGCCGTTCAGCGGCGCGCAGTCGCTGCCGACCGGCACCGACAGCGCCAGGTCGCCCCGCGCCGCCAGGATCGCCGCGCCGTGGTCGCCGAGCCGGCCGCTGACCAGCACCCGGTCGCCCGGCCGCGCCCGGCCGATGCCGAGGTCGAGGCCGGGGCGGATCGCGCCGATGCCGCTGGTGGTGATGAACAGCTTGTCGCAGGCGCCGCGGGCGACGACCTTGGTGTCGCCGGTCACCACCCGCACCCCGGCCTCGCGCGCCGTGGCGGCGATCGACGCGGCGACGCGGCGCAGGGTGTCGACCGGCAGCCCCTCCTCGATGACGACGGCGCAGGACAGCGCCAGCGGCACCGCCCCGCCGACGGCGAGGTCGTTGACGGTGCCGCACACCGCCAGCCGGCCGATGTCGCCGCCGGGAAAGAACAGGGGATCGACGACGAAGCTGTCGGTGGTGAAGGCCAGCCGGTCGCCGTGCACCGCGAGGTCGGCGAGGGGCAGGCGCGCCTGGTCCTCCAGCGGCGCGGCCCCGGCCCCGGCGCCCGCGGCGGCGAAGGCGCCGACGAAGACGTCCTCCACCAGGTCGCGCATGGCGCTGCCGCCGCCGCCGTGGGCCAGCGTCACCGTGGGGACCGACACGGTCCGCCGGGCGCTCATGCGGCCCCCCGCAGGCCGCCGTACTGGCGGTAGGCGGCGCACGCCCCCTCCGACGACACCATCAGCGCGCCGACCGGCGTCTCCGGCGTGCAGGCCGTGCCGAACAGGGTGCACTGCCAGGGCTTGAGGGTGCCCTTCAGCACCGCGCCGCACTGGCAGGCCGCCGGGTCGACGACGGTGGCGCCGCGCACGGCGAAGCGCCGCTCCGCGTCGAAGCGGGCGTAGCGCTCGCGGACGCGCACGCCGGACTCGTCGATGCTGCCGAGCCCCCGCCACTCGAAGGACGCGCGCGGCTCGAACACGGCGGCGATGGCGTCCAGCGCCGCCGGGTTGCCGTCCTCGGGCACGACGCGGGCGTACTGGTTCTCGATGGCGGCGCTGCCGCGCCCGATCTGCTCCAGCAGCATCCACACCGCCTGCAGCACGTCGAGCGGCTCGAACCCGGCGACCACCAGGGGGCGGCGGTAGCGTTCGGCGATGAAGCGGTAGGGGCTGAGGCCGATCACCATGCTGACGTGGCCCGGCCCGATGAAGCCGTCCACCAGCATGCCCGGGCTGTCGAGCACCGCCTTGATCGTCGGCACGACGGTGATGTGGTTGCAGAACAGCGAGAAGTTGGCGATCCCCTCGCGCTCGGCCCGCAGCACCGTGAGCGCCGTCGCGGGCATGGTGGTCTCGAAGCCGAGGCCGAAGAACACCACCTCGCGTTCGGGGTGGCGGCGCGCCAGCGCCAGCGCGTCGAGCGGCGAATAGACCATGCGGACGTCGGCGCCGTCGGCCTTGGCCTGCAGCAGCGTCTTGCGCGAGCCGGGGACGCGCATGGCGTCGCCGAAGGTGGTGAAGATGACCCGCGGGTCCTCGGCGATGGCGATGCAGTCGTCGATGCGGCCCATCGGCAGGACGCACACCGGGCAGCCCGGTCCGTGCAGGAACTCCACGCCGGGCGGCACCACCCCGGCCAGCCCGTGGCGGAAGATGGCGTGGGTGTGGCCGCCGCACACCTCCATCAGGCGCAGCGGGCGGTCGGCGTCGGCGCCGAGGCGGTCGAGCGTCGCGGCGATGCGGTCGAGCAGGCGGCGGCCGGTGTCGCGGTCGTGGAAGGGGGCGATCTGGTTCATGGCGCGGCTCCCGTTTCGGCCGAGGCGCGGATGGCGGCGATCTCGGCGTCGGCCTCGCCGATGGCGGCGAGCACGGCCAGGGTCGCCGCCGCCTCCGCCTCGTCGATCAGGCTCATGGCGAAGCCGACGTGGACGAGCGTCCAGCGCCCGACCAGCGCGGCGAGCGGCCGCCCCGGCTCGGCCACGCACTGCACGTCGACCGCCCGCCGCACGCCGGAGACGTCCACCGTCGCCAGCATGGCGTCGGCGTCGGCGATGGCGACGATGCGGCCGGGAATGCCCAGGCACATGGGTTGGGGTCCTCCCTTGATGGTGACCCTCCCTCGCTCCTAGCGGGGGAGGGTGGCGCCGAAGGCGCCGGGTGGGGGCAAGGTTTTGCGAGAATGCCGAACCCCCCATGCTGCGCGGGGCGGGTGGCCTGCGCCTCCGGCGACACCGAGCCCCCACCCTCCCGCTGGCGCGGGTCCCTCCCTCCCCCGGCGGAGCCGGGGGAGGGATACCGTCTTCAATGCGTCCGCTCCGTGCCGGTGCGTTCGATGCCGTAGCGTTCCAGCTTCGCCCGCAGGCCCATGCGGGACAGGCCCAGCTCGTCGGCGGCGCGGCTCTTGTTCCAGCGGCAGCGCACCAGGGTCTCCAGCAGGATGCCGGCCTCGATCCGCTCGATGCGCGCCTTGAGCGGCCCGCCCTCGGCCAGCGCCTCCCGGAGGGGGCCGCCGTCGCCGGTGCGGGAGCGGCGCTCGGTGGCGTTGGCCGCGGCCCCGCGCAGCACGCGCTCGGACAGCAGCGCGGCGTCCAGCGTGTCGCCCTCGCACAGCACGATCATGCGCATGATCTCGTTCTGCAGTTCGCGCACGTTGCCGGGCCAGTCGTAGGCGGCGAGGCAGGCCAGCGCGTCGGGGGCGAAGCCCTTCAGCGGCTTGCCGTGGACGTTGCCGAGCCGCTCCAGCAGGTGGCGGGCCAGCACGGGGACGTCGGCCGGGCGCTCGCGCAGGGCCGGCATGGTCAGCACCATGGTGCTGAGGCGGTAGTAGAGGTCCTCGCGGAAGCGGCCGGCCCGCACTTCGGCCAGCAGGTCGCGGTGGGTGGCGGCGATCACGCGCACGTCGACCGCCCGCGTCTCGTTGGCGCCGACCGGGCGGATCTCCCCCTCCTGGAGGAAGCGCAGCAGCTTGACCTGGAAGGCGGGGGAGATGTCGCCGATCTCGTCCAGCAGCACCGTGCCGCCGTCGGCCTGCTCCAGCAGGCCGGTGCGGTGGCTGTAGGCGCCGGTGAAGGCGCCCTTGCGGTGGCCGAACAGCTCGCTCTCCAGCAGCTCGTCGGGGATGGCGGCGCAGTTCTCGGCGAAGAAGGGGCGGTCGGCGCGCGGGCTGCCGTAATGGACGCCGCGGGCCAGCAGCTCCTTGCCCGTCCCGGTCTCGCCGAGGATCAGCACCGGCACGTTGAAGGCCGCGACCTGCGCCGCCTTGCGGCAGACGGCGTCGAGCGGGCTGCCGGGGGCGCGCACCATGGCGTCGAAGTCGTAATGGGCGCGCACCCGCTCGCGCCGCGCGGCGAGGCGGCTCTCGACCACCGGGGGCAGGGTCTTCAGCTCCAGCGACAGCCGCTCGTGCTCGCGCTGGAGCTGGTAGAGGCGCGCCCCGTTGCGCGCGGTCAGCAGCAGGTGTTCGGGGTGCCAGGGCTTGGTGATGAACTGGTGGATGCCGGCGGTGTTGATGGCGGCGATGATGTCCTCGGGGTCGATGTAGCCGGTGATGACGACGCGGATGACGTCGGGCCAGCGCTCGCGCACGCGGGTCAGGAACGCGACACCGCTCGTCTCCGGCATGCGCTGGTCGGAGAAGACGACCTGGACCGGCTCGCTCTCCAGGACGCGCAGGGCGTCGGCGGCGCTGAGCGCGGTGTGCACGTCGAACTCCTCGTCCAGCAGGCGGGCGATCACCTCCACCGAACGCGGCTCGTCGTCGACCACCAGGATCGCCGGGCGGGTCGGGGGCGCCATGGCGCTCACCCCTCCGCCCGCCGGCCGCGCCGGTGGCCCGTGACGCCCGAGCTACCGCACACCGTGTCCATCACTCCACCTCCAGGTCCTTGATCGTCATGTCGGTGCCGCCGTTGGCCAGCAGCCGTTCGCCGCCGCAGCGCGGGCAGGGGGCGAGGCGGTGGTCCAGCGGCACCGTCTCCTCGCAGGCGAAGCACCAGGCCTGCCCCGGCGTCTCCAGCACCACCAGCTCCGCCCCGTCGGCGAGGCTGCCGCGGGTCACCACGTCGAAGCCGAAGCGCAGCGCCTCGACCTCGACCCCGGCGAAGCGGCCGATCTCCAGCCGCACCCGGCGCACGCGGGTGAAGGCGTTGGCGCGCGCCGCCTCCTCCATGGCCTGCAGCAGGCTCTCGCACAGCGCCATCTCATGCATGGGGTGCCGTCTCCGTCCGGCCGCCCAGCAGCAGGCTGCGCCGCGACGGCCGGACCGGACCGGCCGTCGGCTCCGTCTTCGCCTCCCCCTGCGGCTCCCCCTGCGCCTCTTTTTGCGGAGGTGCCGGCGGGGCGTCCTCGCGCACCGCCGGGTCGAACAGGGCGACCAGCGCCGCCGCCGCGGTCTCGGTGGCCTGGAGCATGGTCCGGAACTCGAACATCGGCGAGAACAGGGAGCAGGCCTTGTAGGGGCCGACCTCCGGCCGCACGGCGTGGACGAACTCGTAGAGGCCGGAGGGGAACGCCACCAGCTCCTTGGTCCCCGCCGTCAGGCCGGACCAGTCGTCGCCGTCGCCGGGCAGCAGGACGAGGTTGAGGAACCACGGCGTCACCAGCGCCCCCAGCCAGCGCCCGTCCCACCGGCGGAACCCCACCGCCTTGACCGCCAGCGCCTCGTTGACGATGGGCACGCCACGCATCTGCGCGAGGTGGATCTCGCGGAACGCCGCCTCCAGCCGGATGCCCGGCGCCTGGACCGGCACCGGCGCCGACGGCGCGGCGGCGGGCGGCGGGGCCGGGGCGCCGGCGGCGGGATGGCCGGGGTCGAGCGTCATGAACTGGTGGCGCTCGCCGTCGCAGACCGGGCAGCGCCACTCCGCCGGCAGGGCGGCGAAGGGGGTGCCGGGCGGCACCTGCCACACCTCGCAGCCCTGCGCCGGGTCGTAGACGTGCCAGCAGATCTTGCATTCCATGCGCGCCGTGGCGGCGATGCGCGAGGCGTCGCCGAGGTAGGAGCCTTCGAAGCGGACGGTCGCGGTGCTCATGGGCGGCTCCTCACTCCAGCGCCGCCAGGATGTCGGCCAGGCGCTCGGCGCTGTCGGCGATGTCCTCGGGGGCGGCGCGGACGACGGCCGGCACGTCGGCCACCTCCACCGTGTCGAGGATCAGCGTGTCGACCGAGTTGTAGTAGCGCACCCACCACAGGTGCGGCGTCGCCGTGGCGGTGACCCGGCAGTTGCCGTAGCCGCGCGACAGGATGGTGGTGGCGCCGCGGCCCAGCCGCGCCTCCAGGAAGGCAAGGTCCTCCGGCGTGTGCGGCAGCAGGCTGAAGTTGACGGCGTGGGCGGGCGCCCCCGGCCGCCACGCGGCGCTGCGGTCCAGCAGCTCGGCCAGCACCGGCAGGGCGTTCATCAGCCCTTCCGCCGGGATGGCGGCGGGGCCGGCGGGGCCGGCAGCGAAGGCGCGGTTGACGGCGACGCGGGGGAAGGCGCCGATCAGCAGGGCGTGGCGCGGCGCCGCCGCGGCGTCGACGGCGCGCACGCGCCACACGCCGGCGAGCGTGGCCTCCTGGATCTCGATGCGGGAGTCCCGGCCCTCGACCAGCACCGACACCTCGCCCTCGCCCAGCGCCTCGTCGAGCGCCGCCAGCGTCGCCGCGTCGGCTCCGTCCAGCGGCACCCGCAGCTCCTCGCCGTCCCGCCAGCCGGCGAGCGCCTCCCGCATCGCGGCCAGCACCGCCCGCGCCGCGGCGTCGGCGAGGGTGGGGATGTGCGGCTCGTAGGTGCGCATGCCCGAGGGCATGGGCAGGTAGGCGAGGCCCTCCTCGCCCGCCTCGCCCTGGCTGCCGGGGCCGAAGCCGACGGGGGGACGGATCAGGCCGTGGATCGCGGCGGTCGTGCTCATGGCGGCTCTCACTGGACGATGGCGGCGATGCGGGCGCGGTAGTCGCTCCAGTCGCGCACGCGGGGGATGCTGCCCAGCACGGCGTCGCCGCGCAGGATCATCAGGGCCGGCAGGCCGAGGCCGCCGGCGCGCTCGACCAGCGCCCGCTCCGCCGCCGCGTCGGCGACCGCGGCGCGGACGCGGCGCGGGGCGGCGGCGACCAGTTCCGGCAGGATGACGGCGATGTCGGCGGTTTCGCCGCTGCCCTTGCCGTGGCCGGGCAGGAAGACGATCCAGGGGGCGTCGTCGTGGCGCCACGGCTCGGCCCCGCCGTCCAGCAGCGGGTAGCCGCGCTCGCGGACCAGCCGTTCGACCGCGGGGGGAAGGGGAGGGGTCACGTCAGGCCTCCGAACGTCCGGCGGCGCGGGCCGCCTCGAGGTGGGGGGGAAGGGCGGGTTCGCGGTCCGCCAGGTCGGCGAAGCCGCGGACCTCGCCGTGCATGGCGGCGGCGACGGCGTCGAGCGCCTCGCCGATGAGGCGGGCCTCCGCCTCGTCGAGGGCGCGCCGGGCGGTGCCGAGGAAGCCCAGCACCCAGTCGCCGGGCCGCGCCTCGGGCAGCAGCGACAGGTCGAGGACGGTGCCGTCCTCGCAGCGGCCGACGATGCCGTCGACGGCGCCGAGGCGCCGGGGGATGCCGATGCACATCGCCGGCCTCACCCGGCCAGCGCCGCGAGCACGCGGGCGTCGCCGATGCGGCAGGCCTCCTCGGCGCTCGGCCGGCCGCCCTCGTAGGCGTCGCGGGCCACCGGGTCGGCCGCCGCCGCCGACGGCGCCGGGCGCGGCGTCGCCGCGACGGCGAACTCCGCCGCCAGCAGGCTCAGCACCAGCTCGACCGCCGGGCCGACCTGCGCCGCCACCGGCGCGGTCAGGCCGCCGCCGTAGTCCTCCAGCGTCTGCGGCTGCACGCCGATCAGGACCAGCCGCTCCGGGCAGCGGCCCAGCAGGGCCGCGGTGGCCAGCACCTCCTGGAAGCCGGTCTGGTGCAGGCTCATCTTCTTGGCGCCGAGGAAGGCCGGCACGTCGCCGCCGCGGAACACCCGCAGGGTGCCCGGCTCCAGCCCGTAGTCGATGGCGTCCAGCACGATCAGGGCGTCCGCCGCCTCCAGGTAGGGCAGCAGGTAGAGCCCCTGCGTGCCGCCGTCGAGCAGCGTCACCCGCTCCGGCAGCGACCAGCCGTCGCCGAGCCGCTCCACCGCGCGGACGCCGAAGCCCTCGTCGGCCCACAGGATGTTGCCGATGCCGAGCACCAGAATGCGGTCGTCGCCTGCCATGCCGTCCTTCCCCTTGCCGGTGGGTCTGCTTCTTACAAGCGCCGTGCCAAACGGGTCGGGTCCGGCAAGGCGTTGGAAACGCTGGGTTCGTTATGGGAGTTCGCTGAGTCCGCAAGCAATTGTGGACATCAGCATTGCAGCGGAACGGCAACGAGCTTGCCAGAATGGCAGGTTGGTTGCCAGTCGCGGGGAGGTCGCGGCGGTCCCCCCACCCGGCCTCCCCCCACTGCGCGGGGGGAGGAGATGAGCCCTCCCCCGCGTCAGTGGGGGAGGGTTGGGTGGGGGACCGCCGCGACGGCCTCGCTCACCCCACCCGTTCCGGCACCGTCCCGCCGGCCCGCGCCGTCTCGTCGACGGTGATGCGGGGCGCCGTGGCGTGGTCCTCGTCGTCGGCCGGGGCCTCGGCGTCCTTGAAGGTGCGCACGCCGCTGATCATGGTGGAGATGATGGACTGGCGGGACATGATGTCCTCGCGCACCGCGGCGTAGACGTGGACCATCACGAACAGCACGATCGCCCACATGCCGAGATGGTGCCAGGTGTGGACGTCCTGGCTCTGGCCGAACAGCGGGATGACCCAGCCGAACAGCGCGTCCTGCCAGCTCCCCCGGCCCGCCCCCTCGCTGTAGAGGGCGAAGCCGGTGACGATCATGAAGGCGCTGCCGACGGCGATGCACCAGAACATGGCGAGCTGGGCCAGCGGGTTGTGGCCGACGTAGAGCTTGGGCCGGCGTTCCAGGAACAGGTACCAGCGCGCCTCCAGCCACACCTCCCGCCACCAGTGGCGGTTCCAGAAGGGGAAGCGGAAGAGCTGGCGGGCGTGGTGGTTGCCCACCAGCGCCCAGTAGAGCCGGCCGACGAAGCCGACGGCGAAGACGTAGGCCGCGGCGAAGTGGACGAAGCGGATGTAGCCCATGAGGAAGTTGGCGCTGGCCTCGCCCGGCACGCTGGGCGGCGGGCTGGCGATGAAGTAGCCGGTGACGGCCAGCACGGTGATGGACAGCGCGTTGATCCAGTGCCACAGCCGCACCGGCACCTCGTAGACGTAGACGGCCTTGAGGAAGCGCGGCGGACGGTGGACGTCGGAAGCCGGTGACATGGCGGAATCCTCCCTGCGGCGGGGTCAGCGCACGGTGACGCGGGCCAGCTCGGCGCCGTCGGGCGCCATCACGTGGGTCGAGCAGGCGAGGCACGGGTCGAAGCTGTGCAGGGTGCGCAGGATCTCCACCGGCTCGTCCGGGCGCTCCATCGGGGTGTTCATCAGCGACGCCTCGAAGGCGCCGATGTTGCCCTGGGGGTCGCGCGGGCTGCCATTCCAGGTCGTCGGCACGACGCACTGGTAGTTGTCGATCCGCCCGTCCTTGATCCGGATCCAGTGGCCGAGGCCGCCGCGGGGCGCTGCGACGGTGCCCACCCCCTTGGCCTCCTTGGGCCAGGTCGCGGGGTCCCACTTCTCGACGTTGGCGGTGGCGAGGTCGCCCGCCTTGATGTTGGCGATCAGCGCGTCGTAGTCGTCCAGCATCATCTTGGCGCAGTAGTGCGCCTCCAGCGCGCGGGCCAGGGTGCGGCCGATGGTGGTGGGCAGCGCCTGCTTGGCCGTCAGGTTGGTGCCGGCCAGCGCGTTGAAGCGGCCGAGCGCGTCGGCCACCTGGT
Organism: Azospirillum sp. ST 5-10; assembly: GCF_051225715.1. Taxonomy (NCBI): domain Bacteria; kingdom Pseudomonadati; phylum Pseudomonadota; class Alphaproteobacteria; order Rhodospirillales; family Azospirillaceae; genus Azospirillum; species Azospirillum sp. ST 5-10. The sequence goes on along the minus strand of NZ_JBPJSP010000003.1, from coordinate 61,688 downwards.
CCTTGACGTAGCCCACACCCTGGGCGTGGGCGAGGATGTAGCGGGCCAGCGGCCCCACCTCGACGGCGTGGCCGCGCCAGCGCGGCGCCTTGATCCAGGAATATTTGGCGGCCTCGTCCAGCGCCTCGATGCGGGTGCGGCTGCCCTTGGCGTTGGGGCCCAGCTCGAACTTCGCCTGGGTGACCCCGTCCCAGGGGTGCAGGCCCTTGTTCTCGTTCGCCGCGTCGCCGTAGGTGTACCAGGAGTGGGCGACGAACTCCTGCACCTGGGCCGGGTCGCGGGGGTCGATGGGGTGCACCTCGTCCCAGTTGCCGCCGAGGATGACGCCGCCCGGCAGCCGGCAGGTGGAGTGGTCGTAGGGCACCGTCTCGTAGTCGCCGTAGTCCATGACGTTGGTCGCCGCCAGGCCGCCGCCGTGCAGCCAGCCCTTGTAGAAGCTGGCGACCGCCAGCACGTCGGGAATGTAGACGTTCTGCGAGAACTCGTACGCCTCCAGCAGGCGGGCGCGGATGAAGTTCAGCCGCTCCATGTTGAGCGGCGCGCCGGCGGACTGGTCGCCCTCCATGTTGATGGCGCAGGGGACGCCGCCCACCATGTAGTTGGGGTGCGGGTTCTTGCCGCCGAGGATGGTGTGGACCTTGACGATCTCCTTCTGGAAGTCGAGCGCCTCGAGATAGTGGGTCACCGCCATCAGGTCGGCCTCGGGCGGCAGCTTGTAGGCCGGGTTGTCCCAGTAGCCGTTCTTGAAGATGCCGAGCTGCCCCGATTCCACGAACTTCTTCAGCCGCATCTGCACGTCGCGGAAGTAGCCGGGGCTCGACTTGGCGTGGTTCGGCGACACCGTCTGCTGCAGGACCGAGGTCGCCTGCGGGTCGGCCTTCAGCGCGTTGACCGGGTTGACCCAGTCGAGCGCGTGCAGGTGGTAGAAGTGGACGACGTGGTCGTGCCACTGCAGCGTCTTCGCCATGATCTCGCGGATCAGGTGGGCGTTCTTGGGGATGCGGATGCCCAGCGCGTCCTCCACCGCCCGCACCGAGGTCAGCGCGTGGCAGCCGGTGCACACACCGCAGATGCGCTCGACGAAGGCCCAGGCGTCGCGGGGGTCGCGGCCCTTGAGGATGACCTCCAGGCCGCGCCACATGGTGCCGGTGGAGACGGCGTTGCGGATGACGTTGTCGGCGTCGACGTTCACCTCGCAGCGCATGTGCCCCTCGATTCGGGTGACGGGGTCGACGACGATGCGCCGGCCGCCGTTGTCGAGGGTGAAGCCGTTGGGGGTTTGCACGACGGCCATCAGACGTCTCCCTTGTGCTGGGCGCGCTTGAGCGCGCTGACCGCGGCGTGCACGGCGATCGCCCCGGCCACGCCGGCGGCGGCCACGGTGCCGACGCCGTCGGCGTTGGCTTCGATGCCGAACTGGTGGATGTCGGTGAGGCGGGCGTACCACGACCCCTTGTCCCAGAAGCCGTCCTCGGAACAGCCGATGCAGCCGTGCCCGGCCTGGATGGGGAAGGAGGTCCCCTCGTTCCAGCGGATGGTGGAGCAGGCGTTGTAGGTGGTCGGCCCCTTGCAGCCCATCTTGTAGAGACAGTGCCCCTTGCGCGCGGCCTCGTCGTCGAACGCCTCGACGAACTGGCCGGCGTCGAAGTGGGGCCGGCGGTAACACTTGTCGTGGATGCGCTGGCTGTAGAACATCTTCGGCCGGCCCTGGCGGTCGAGCTCGGGGATGCGGTCGAAGGTCAGCATGTAGGTGATGACGCCGGTCATCACCTCGGCGATGGGCGGGCAGCCCGGCACCTTGATGATCGGCTTGTCGGTGATGACCTCGTGCACCGGCGTGGCCCGCGTCGGGTTGGGCCGCGCCGCCTGGACGCAGCCGAAGGAGGCGCAGGAGCCCCAGGAGATGATCGCCTTGGCGTCGCGCGCGACGGTGCGGAGCTGGTCGACGAAGGGCCGGCCGCCGACGATGCAGAACATGCCGTCCTCGTTGAGCGGCGGGTTGCCCTCGACGGCGAGGATGTAGTTGCCCTTGTACTTCTCCATCACCTCGTCGAGGATCGCCTCGGCCTGGTGGCCGGCCGACGCCATGAGGGTGTCGTCGTAGTCCAGCGAGATCATCGACAGCACCACGTCCTTCACCAGCGGGTGCGCCGAGCGGATGAAGGATTCCGAGCAGCAGGTGCACTCCAGCCCGTGCAGCCACAGCACCGGCGTGCGCGGCTTGGTCTCCATCGCCTCGACGATCGTCGGCACCAGCTCCGGCCCCAGCCCGAGGGCGGCGGCGGTGAGCGAACAGTATTTCAGGAACGAGCGGCGCGTGATCCCCTGCCGCCGCATCACCTCGTAGAACGTTTCGAGCCTCGCCATCGGCGTTTCCTCTCCCACCTCGGCCGGAGCGGCGACCGCGCCGCCCCCCGCCTCGGCAGCACCAGGGGCAAGTTCCGTGCCGGACGGCGGATGGTTCGGGAGATCAACGGTTTCGCCGGGGTGGGGCGATGTGTCGCTGGCAAGCGGCTTGGCGGATGGACGGGCAGGGTGGCAGGAGGGTTGCCGGAGGTGGGAAAGCCGCCGGCTCCGACGAGAGCGCCTCGACATCCAGGTCCGACGCCTCCATATTTCCGGCACTTGCTTGCCGGAGCACGCCGACATGACCAGCATCGATTATCGGCGCTTGTCGCCGCAACAGCGCCTGGATCTCATCGGCGAGATCTGGGACAGCTTTGACGATGCCCCCACTCCATTGACGCCGGCGCAGACCGCCGAACTCGACCGTCGTCGAACGACGCTTGACGAAGACGCTCGAAACGCCCGGGAAGCGGACGTGGTCATTGCGGAGTTCCGGGCGCGCTACGGCTGATGCGCGTTGTCTTCACCTCCGCCGCGGAGGCCGACATCGCCGCCGCCCTGGACTGGTACGACCGTCGGGCTCCGGGCATCGGTCCTCGGTTTCTCGACGAGTTGGCAAACGTCACCCGCCGCATTGCTGCCAATCCCCACCAATTCCCCACGGTCGGCGGTGAGACACGTCGAGCTGCATTCCGCACATTTCCCTATGGCATCTTCTTCGAGATCCGGCGTTCGAATGTCGTGGTGTTCGCCTGCCTCCATGCGAGCCGCGACCCGGAGCGCTGGCGACGGCGGATATAGGGTGCGGGGCAACAAGGCGGCAAAGCCGCTTTCACAGTGGCAGCCACTCTTCCGTCTGGTAGTCGAAGACCTTGTCGATCCGCGTGCCGTTCCAGTGGTACTCCAGGTGCCGGGCCTGCACCGGGATGCCGACCGCCTTGGGGCGGAAGGCGGCGACGCAGGCCCCGCCGGGATTGCGCACGCTGGGATAGACGATGCCGTTGGAGCCGCCCGCGCGCACGGTGGCCGCCAGCGCCCGTCCGGCGCCGTAGTCGTCGGGGTCGAGCACGCGCACCCGCTCGGCCGCGGGCAACGTGTCGGCGTCGTGGAAAACCGCGTCGATGGTGCCGACGAGGACGCGCATCGGTTCGGAGCGGATCATGCCCCGGTCGGCGTCGGCGTAGAACCGCTCGCAGTGGTGGACGGTCTCGCGCAACGCGGTCGCGAACTCCCGGCCGGCGTAGTAGACGCCATAGCTCCCGTCGGAGAAGCGCGAGCCCTTCGGGTTGAGGTGGGTGAAGGCGGCCATGACGTGGCTGGCGCCGGGGCCGGAGACCCGCTCCTCCGGCGGCACCAGGGAAATGTCGCCCACCTCCTGGCGCAGGCGCGGGTTCACCAGGCTCTCCAGGGCGATGAAGGCGTCCCAGTCGCGCGGGTCGGCCGACAGGCGCTCGAACAGGTCGATCGGCGGGAAGCGCGAGGCGACGATGCGCGTCGCCGCCGGCCACGACACGCGACCCGGGGTCACGACCAGGCGCCGCGGTAGGCGTCGAGATACTGGTGGACGGCGGCGAGATCGGTCACGTCGCCGGCCGCCATGCGCTCCAGCGGGGTCTGCCCGCCGAAGGCCCGGTTGGGGCGCGACGGCCAGCCGTCGGCCTGCTCCGGGTTGGAGTAGACGATCTGCAACGCCTTGTAGATCCCCAGCACGTAGCCGAGGCGCCGCACCGTGTCGTGCGGCACCGCGCCGACCTTGCCGGCCTTCCAGGAGTAGAAGGTGCGCTCGGGCGGCGAGCCGAGGATGCGCCGGGCCTGCTCGTTTCCGGCCCCCCAGGCCTTGAGGATCGTGAACACCCCCGCCATGCCGCGGGCGAGCGTATCGCCGGTGATGCCGGCATCGTGACGGGCCAGGGCGACCATGCCGACCTCCGTGTGCCTGTGTGCATAATATGGAGCGCCGCTGCATGTGTGCAATCCCCGATCGCCGGCGTGCGGCTCCGTCCCGTCCCGGCCGCACCGTCGACCGCCGCCCCCGCCGCGTGCTAGTGTGTCCGACCGACGGTTGGCAGCGGAACGCGTGGGCATGGGCAGGAACGACCGGAGCGACCGCGGGGCGCCGCCCGCCGGGGATGCCGCGCCCCTGTCGCAGCCCTTCTCGATCCCCGGCGTGCTGGACGCCGACGCGGAGAGCGCGTGGATCGACGTCATCCGCAAGATGGACGAGACCTACGCCAACCTCGTCTCCCAGCAGGTGGAGCTGGAGCGCAAGAACGCCGAGCTGGAGGAGACCCAGGCCTTCGTCGCCAGCGTGCTCGGCGCCATGACCGACGTGCTGATCGCCTGCGACCGCGAGGGGCGGATCGAGCAGACCAACGCGGCGGCCGAGCGGGCGCTCGGCTACGCCGGGCGGGCGCTGGCGGGGCGCCCCTTGCGCGACTTCGTCGACCCCGCCTCGCACGCCGCCTTCGCCGCGCTGTGCGCCGCCGCCCTGCGGCGCGAGGGCGCCACCGACGCCGAGCTGAGCCTGCGCTCCCCCACCGGGCCGTTCCCGGTGTCGATCAACTCGACGGTGCGCTACGACCAGCGCGGCCGCGCCATCGGCATGGTGCTGGTGGGCCGTCCCATCGGCGAGCTGCGGCGCGCCTACCGCGACCTCGCCGCCGCGCACGAGGGGCTGAAGCAGACCCAGCAGCAGCTCGTCCATTCGGAGAAGATGGCGTCGCTCGGCCGCCTCGTCGCCGGCGTCGCGCACGAGCTGAACAACCCCATCTCCTTCGTCTACGGCAACGCCCACGCGCTGCGCCGCTACGTCGACCGGCTGACCGCCTATCTCGACCGCGTCCACGCCGGGGCCGGGCCGGGGGAGCTGGCGGCGCTGCGCGGCGAGCTGCGCATCGACCGCGCCCGCGCCGACCTGCCGGCGACGCTGGACGGCATGCTGGAGGGGACCGAGCGGGTGCGCGACATCGTCGCCGAGCTGCGCCGCTTCTCCTCGGAGCAGAAGCACGCGGCCGAACGCTTCGACCTCACCGCCCTGCTGCGCTCCGCCGTCAACTGGGTGGCGAAGGCGCAGATGGCCGACCTCGCCGTCGTCTTCGCCCTGCCGGACCGCCTGGAGGTCTCCGGCCATCCCGGCCACCTGCACCAGGTCGCCATGAACCTCGTCCAGAACGCCATCGACGCCATGCAGGAGGCGGCGCCCCGGCGCCTGGAACTGGCGGGCGAGCGGCAGGGGGTGTGCGTGGTGGTGACGATCCGCGACACCGGGCCGGGCATCGCCGCGGGCGTGCTGCCCCGCGTCTTCGACCCCTTCTTCACCACCAAGCCGGTGGGCAAGGGCACCGGGCTCGGCCTGTCCATCAGCTACCAGCTCGTGCGCGAGCACGGCGGCACGCTGGCCGCCGCCAACCATCCCGACGGCGGCGCCGTGTTCACCCTGACGCTGCCCGCCGCCGACGCCGGAGGAGACCGCCGATGAGGCAACGGCCCCTGTCGGTCCTGTGGCTGCAGTCGGGCGGCTGCGGCGGCTGCACCATGTCGATGCTGTGCGCCCAGTCGCCGGACCTGCTGACCCTGTTCGAGACGGCCGGCATCCGCCTGCTCTGGCACCCCAGCCTGTCCGAGGAGACGGGGGCGGAGGCGGTGGCGCTGTTCGACGCCGTGCGCGCCGGGGCCGAGCCGCTCGACGTGCTGTGCGTCGAGGGCTCCCTGCTGCGGGGGCCGGGCGGCAGCGGGCGCTTCCACGTGCTGGCGGGCACCGGGCGCCCGACCATCGACTGGGTGCGCGACCTCGCCGGCCGGGCGTGCCACGTCGTGGCGGTGGGCACCTGCGCCGCCTACGGCGGCATCACCGCGGCGGGCGCCAACGTCGCCGACGCCTGCGGCCTGCAGTACGAGGGGACGCGGCGCGGCGGCCTGCTGGCCGGCGACTTCCGGTCACGCTCCGGCCTGCCGGTGATCAACGTGGCGGGCTGCCCGACCCATCCCAACTGGGTGACCGAGACGCTGATGCTGCTGGCCGAGGACGCGCTGGGTGCCAGCGACCTCGACGCCTTCCAGCGCCCGCGCTTCTACGCCGACCACCTCGTCCACCACGGCTGCACCCGCAACGAGTACTACGAGTACAAGGCGAGCGCCGAGAAGCCCTCCGACCTCGGCTGCATGATGGAGCACATGGGCTGTCTCGGCACCCAGGCCCACGCCGACTGCAACACCCGCCTGTGGAACGGCGAGGGCTCGTGCACCCGCGGCGGCTACGCCTGCATCAACTGCACCGCCCCCGGCTTCGAGGAGCCCGGCCACGCCTTCGAGCGCACCCCGACCTTCGCCGGCATCCCCGTCGGTCTGCCCACCGACATGCCCAAGGCGTGGTTCGTGGCGCTGGCCTCGCTGGCCAAGGCGGCGACGCCGGAGCGGGTGCGCCGCAACGCCGCCGCCGACCGCATCGTCGTGCCGCCGTCGATCCGCCGCACCAACAAGGGCTGACCGGCCGTGCCACAGGACGACAAGGCCCCGACGCGGCCGGCCCCGACGCGGCTGATCGTCGGCCCGTTCAACCGGGTCGAGGGCGATCTCGAGGTGCGGCTGGAGGTGGCCGGCGGCGCCGTCGCCGCGGCCTACGTCAACGCGCCGCTGTTCCGCGGCTTCGAGCGCATCCTCGAAGGCCGCGACCCGGAGGACGCGCTGGTGGTGGCGCCGCGCATCTGCGGCATCTGCTCGGTCTCGCAGTCGCACGCCGCGGCGCTGGCGCTGGCGGCGGCGCAGGGGCTGGCGATGCCGGCCAACGGCGTGCTGGCGACCAACCTGATGACGGCCGCCGAGAACGTCGCCGACCACCTCACCCACTTCCACCTCTTCTTCATGCCCGACTTCACGCGGGCCCCCTACGCCGCCCGCCCCTGGTTCGCGGCGGCCGAGGCCCGCTTCAAGGCGGCGGCGGGGACCGCCGTGCGCGGGGCGCTGGCGGCGCGGGCCGAGCTGTTCCACGTGCTCGGCCTGATGGGCGGCAAGTGGCCGCACACCCTGACCCTGCGGCCGGGCGGCGTCGCCCGCGCGCTCGACGGCCGCGACCGGGTGCGCCTGCTGGCGATCCTCGCCGCCTTCCGCCGCTTCCTGGAGGCGTCGCTGTTCGGGGCGCGGCTGGAGGCGGTGCTGGAGCTCGCCGCCGCCGAGGACCTGGAGCGCTGGCGCGCCGCCGGGCCGGCCGGCGACTTCCGCCTGTTCCTGGAGATCGCCGAGGATCTCGGCCTCGCCGGGCTGGGCCGCGCCTACGACCGCTTCCTCAGCCACGGCGCCTATCCCCGGCCCGAGGGCGGCCACCTCTACGCCCGCGGCACCGTCGCCGACGGCCGCCCCGCGCCGTTCGACCCCGACGCGGTGGCCGAGCACCACCGCTTCAGCCGCATGGCCGGCCAGGACCGGCCGCACCCGCCGTTCGCCGGCTCCACCGTGCCGGACGGCGACGACGCCGAGGGCTACAGCTGGTGCAAGGCGCCGCGGCTGGCCGGCCTGCCCTACGAGACCGGCGCCGTCGCCCGGCAGATGGTGGACGGGCATCCGCTGGTGCGCGCCCTGGTCGCCCGCGACGGGGCGGGGGTCCGCGCCCGCGTCGTCGCCCGCCTGCTGGAGCTGGCGCGCACCACCGTGGCGATGGAGGGCTGGGCGCGGGCGCTGGAGCCCGCCGGCCCCTGGTGCGCCCACGGCACGATGCCCGACGGCGCCCGCGCCGTCGGCCTGACCGAGGCGGCCCGCGGGGCGCTCGGCCACTGGCTGCGGGTGGAGCACGGCCGCATCGCCGGCTACCAGATCGTCGCCCCGACGACGTGGAACTTCTCGCCCCGCGACCTCGACGGCGTTCCCGGCCCGCTGGAGGCGGCGCTGGTCGGCACGCCGGTGCGCGACGGCGAGACGACGCCGCTCGCCGTCCAGCACGTGGTCCGCTCGTTCGATCCCTGCATGGTGTGCACGGTGCACTGAAATTGAGATATTGACTTCTTTGTCAGAATATTCGTGCGTTCGAAAATTCCTGAAATCCGTCCGGGATGGGTTCCCCCAGGTCTTCCGCGCCGGAACGTGCGTGCCGATCCAACCCGCGCCATGCCGTCGTCAGTCTTCGGACTCCGGAGGAGGAACCTGGGTTCTCGTATAGTATTGCGACGCTGGCGGCTGTGGCTTTCCCGACAGGAGTGGTTGCTGGGCAGGCGAGGAGCCCGATGGTTTGGACTGCCCCGTCCCACCCGGCTGACCTGGTCCGCTCGACGACGGGGAGGATTCGTCGCTCATTTCCGAGGCTCCCTGCTTCCCTTCATCGCCGACTCATTCACCCACGGGAGGCGGGCCCCCTCGATCAGGTACTGGCTCGCTGGCGGCGGGGGCTTGCCCTGTTGGGGAGGCTTCTGGTGGCTTGGTTGGAGCTGCGTCGGAAGCGGTTGGCTCCGGTGCTGCGGCGGGTCGGACATCAGGGCCTCCAGGCGCGTGATCGACGTAGGCGGTTATCCGTCCATCCACGACTGTAACCACCGCCACCCCCACCGCCACCGCCACCGCGACAGCGAATCCACGTATTCCGCGGCCGTCATGCCCTTCCCGCTCAGATCCGAGGGAGGAGAACCGCCCAGCAATCCCGTTTATGGGTGCTTGTCATTCCGATCATCATCATCATGGCCCCCCTGACGCGTGTCAAATGCTGTCGGCGGCGTCCTCCGTGATGCGCGGTTCGTGGGCGACGGGGAAGGCGACGGAGTTGGCGATGAAGCAGCGGCGGTGGGCCTCGTGGTGCAGCGCCTCGGCGCGGGCGAGGTCGCTGCCCCGCGCCACCGTCACCGCCGGGCGCAGCACGACGCCGGTGAAGCGGCCGCCGCCGGTGTCGTCCTCGGCCATCGTGCCGGCGGCCTCGTCGGCGTAGGCGACGACGCGGATGCCGGCGGCGGCGCACAGGTGCAGGTACCACAGCATGTGGCAGGCCGACAGCGAGGCGACCAGCAGGTCCTCCGGGTTGTGGCGGGCGGGATCGCCGCGGAAGGCCGGGTCGGCGGAGCCGGCGATGAGCGGCTTGCCGGGCACGGCGATGTCGTGGTCGCGGCCGTAGGCGCGGTAGGCGGCGGTGCCCTCGCCGCGGTTGCCGGTCCAGGTGACCGTCGCCTGGTAGCGGTGGGTGCGGCCGGCGGCCGTCATGGCGGTTCCTCCCCTGTTGCTGGTCCCTCAGCGGCCGGCGAAGGCCGGCGGGCGCTTCTCGATGAAGGCGGCGATGCCCTCGCGGATGTCGGCGGTGGCGGCGGTGCGGGCGAAGCAGGCGGCCTCGACCGCCAGCCCCTCCTCGATCGGCAGGTTCAGCCCGCGCGTCACGCTGGCGAGACAGGCGGCGACCGCCAGCGGCGCCTGGGCGGCGACCCGCAGGGCCAGGGCGCGCGCCGCGTCCGGCAGGTCGGCGTGCGGCACCACCGCGTTGACGAGGCCGATGTCGCGGGCCTCCGCGGCGCCGATGGGATCGCCGGTCAGCAGCATGGCGAGCGCCCGCTTGCGGCCGATCAGGCGCGGCAGGCGCTGCGTCCCGCCGAAGGGCGGCGGGAAGCCGAGGCGGATCTCCGCCTTGGCGAAGCGGGCGCGGTCGCTGGCGATGGCCAGCGGCACCGCCTCGGTGATCTCGCAGCCGCCGCCGTAGGCGAGGCCGTTGACGGCGGCGATGACCGGCTTCGGGAAGGTCTCCAGGCGGGCGGTCAGGCGCTGGCCGCGGCGCACGAAGGTGCGCAGCGCCGTCTCCGGGCCGGCGGCGACCGCCGGCGCGAAGTCGTGGATGTCGGCGCCGGCGGAGAAGGCGCGGTCGCCGGCGCCGGTGAGGATGACGGCGCGCAGCCCCTCGTCGGCCTCGATGGCGTCGAGCCGCGCGTTCAGGCGGTCGATGGTGGCGCCGTCGATGGCGTTGAGCCGGTGCGGGCGGTTCAGCGTCAGGATCGCCACGGGTCCGTCGGCGTGGAAGAGAACCTGGTCGTCCATGGGGTGGCTCCGCGGTGCGTCGATGTCAGCGTCGACTGTGGCCGGGGCGGCCGGCGGCGGCAAACGAGTTGCCCGCATCCTCGGATGAGGCGGCGGCATCCGGCACGGCGAGCTCGCCGCGGAGCCAGTCGCGGAAGGCCCGCACCTCCGGCCGCGCCAGCGACGCCGCGGCGCACACCAGCCAGTAGGCGGCGGTCGAGCGCACCGGCGGCCCCAGCACCGCCACCAGCGTCCCGGAGTCGAGGTCGCGGTCGACCACCGGGTGCCGGCCCATGGCGACGCCCAGCCCCTGCGCGGCGGCGTCCAGGGCGTACTGGATGGTGTCGAAGCGCAGGCCGCGGGCGACGTCCAGGCCGGCGACGCCGCGCCGCGCCGCCCAGTGCGCCCAGTCCGTGGCGGTGCTGGTGACGTGCAGCAGGGTCTGGCCGGCGAGGTCGGCCGGGGTGGCGATCCGCTCCGCCAGGGCGGGGGCGCAGACCGGCACCAGCTCCTCCGTCACCAGGTGCAGGGCCTCCAGGCCCGGCCACGGGCCGGCGCCCATGCGGATGGCGACGTCGAAGCCGTCGCGCGGGAACTCCACCGGGCGGTGGGCCGTGTCGACGGTGAGGACGATGCCGGGATGGCGCGCCTGGAAGCGCCCCAGCCGCGGCACCAGCCAGCGCAGCCCGAAGGTCGGCGCGGCGCTGATCGCCAGCGTGCCGCGGGCGGTGCGGTCGGGGACCGCCTCGGTCGCCCGCGCCAGGAGGTCGAGCGCCGCGCGCACCTGCGGCACGTAGGCGGCGCCCGCCGCGGTCAGCGAGACGGTGCGGTTGCCGCGCGTGAACAGGGGCGTGCCGAGCCACTCCTCCAGCACCAGCACGCTGCGGCTGACGGCGCTCGGCGTCAGGCCCAGCTCCTCCGCCGCGTCCTTGAAGGAGAGGTGGCGTGCCGCCGCCTCGAAGACGCGCAGGGTCGAGAGCGGCGGCAGACGGTAGGCCATGGCCGCCCCTAGCGTCCGCCCATGATCTCCGCGACCCGGCGTTCGCCCTCGTCGCCGTCGGCCAGGCCGCGGATCACCCCGGCGACGTCGGCGGCGGGGCGGTTCTGGCTCATCTTCCACTTGCCCTCGAGGCGCTCGACGGTCAGGCGGAAGCCGACGATCCCCTTCAGCAGGGCCGCGACGAAACCGTCGGGGGCGTCGGCCACCGACCACGGCTCGGCCCGGCCGGCCTCGTGGCGGTCGGTCAGCGCGCCGACCAGCGCCAGCAGCGACTCCGCGTCGTCGAAGAAGGCGATCGGGCCGCGCGCCTCGACGGCGACGTAGTTCCAGGTCGGCACCACCTTGCCGGTCTCCGCCTTGGTGGCGTACCAGGACGGGCTGACATAGGCGTCCGGGCCGGCGAACAGGGCCAGCGCCGGCACGCCCGGGGCGGCGGTCCGCCATTGCGGGTTGGCGCGGGCGAGATGGCCGGTCAGGGTGCCGTAGGGGCCGGCGCCGGGGTCGAGCAGCATCGGCACCGGGGTCGCCTCCGGCCCCTCGGCGCCGACCGTGACCAGGGTCGCCAGGCCGCTCCGGCGGATGGCGTCGTGCAGGACGGGCGTGCGGTCTTCGCGGAAGGGGGCGGGGGCGTACACGGCGGCAGACTCCGTCGATGGTGGTGGCGCCCCACTCTGGCACCGCCGCGGGCGCCGCGGTAGTGCCGGATGCGCCGAGCCGGCGCGCGGGGTCAGCGGCCGCCGGCCGCCAGGTCGGAGGTGCCGTGCAGGCACATCATGGTGGCCAGCAGAGTGGCGATCGGGGTGGTGCCGCCGTCGCCGTGGCCGGTGACGTCGGCGCGCACCACCGTCAGGGTCCGGCCGGCCTTCTCCACCACGCCGCGCGCTTCCAGCCGCTCGCCCCGCGCCGGCGCCAGCAGGTTGATCTTGAGCTCCACCGTGAGCACCGAGGAGTCCGCCGGCATCAGCGAGAAGGCGGCATAGCCCGCGGCGGTGTCGGCCAGGGTCGTGGTGACTCCGGCGTGGATGTAGCCGTGCTGCTGGCACAGGTCCGGCCGGGCCGGCATGACGATGGTGCAGCGGCCCGGCGCCACCTCCGTCAGGGCTGCGCCGAGGGTCGCCAGAAAGGTCTGCCGGGAGAAGCTGTTCCGCACCCGCGCCGCGAAGTCCGGATCTCTCGCCTCGAACGTCATCGCCCTGTCCTCCCCTGGCCGTCGGCCGCCGCCGGCGGCGTTCCCGTCCCGCCATCGAAGCGTTCCGCGGCGGGCCGGACAAACGAGAATTCCTCGGTGTCGGATGAGGTGGACTCACCCGAACGCCCCAGTGGCGACGGCGGTGGCGGTGGCGATGGCGGCGGCCTCCTCCAGCCCGTCGGCCGGGCCGCCGTCGCCCCACAGCAGCGCCACCGTGCGCCGCAGGTCCAGGCCGTCGACGGTGACCGCGCACAGGCCGGGGCCGGCCAGGGAACGCGGGACGAGCGCCACGCCGGCGCCGCCCCGCACCAGGGCGAGCGCCGCGGCGTCGCTCTCGGCCACCGCCGCCACGGTCGTCGCCACGCCGCGGGCGCGGAACAGGGCGGCCGCCGCGGCGCGCCCCTCGCAGGCGGCCCGCGCCACCAGCGGCTCGCCCGCCAGATCGGCGAGCGCCACCGTTCCGGCGGCGGCGAAGCGGTGCCCGGGTGCCACGGCGCAGACGAAGGGCTCCGTCAGCAGCGCACGCCCCGCCCCGGCCGGCGGCGGTGCCTCCAGCGCGGTCAGCGCGGCCGCGACGCGGCCGTGCTTCAGCCACGCCGCCATCCGGGCGGCGGGGCCGACGCGGTAGAGCACGGGCGGCCCGGCCCGGCCCGCCAGCGCCGCCGCCAGCGCCGTGAGCACCCGGTCCGGCAGGCTGCTGGCGACGCCCAGGCGCAGCGCCGGCGGCCGTGCCTCGGTCCGCACCTCGGCGCGGGCGAGGTCGCACTGGCGCAGGATCTCCACCGCCCGCCGGTGGAGGCGCCGGCCGGCCGGCGTCGGCCGCAGGCGGCCGCCGTCGCGCTCGAACAGCGCGCAGCCCAGGTCGTCCTCCAGCGCCTTCAGGCCGGCCGACACGGCCGGCTGGGTCATGCGCAGCCGCTCGGCCGCGCGGGTGACGCCGCCATGGTCGACCGCCGCGACGAAGTAGCGGAGATGCTGGACCTTCATAAAGAACCTCTATTCCAGCCATTAGAACAATCGATTTTTCTTATTCTGCGGCGGTCGCTAGGGTGGGCGCAACAGGCTTCCGGGAGGACGGACATGGAGGAGACCCTGGTCACCGTGCGGGTGGCCGACAGCGGTGTCGGCACGGTGACGCTGAACCGCCCCGCCGCCCGCAACGCCCTGTCGCCGGCGCTGATCGACGCGCTGGCGGCGGCGCTGCGGGCGCTCGACGGCGACCCCGCCGTGCGGGTGCTGCTGCTGGCCGCCGCCGGCCCCCATTTCTGCGCCGGCGCCGACGTCCGGGCGATGGCGGCGATGGCCGTCGAGGACGCGGTGCACAGGGAATTTTCCGGCTGCTGCCACGCGCTCGCTGCGGTGACGAAGCCGGTGGTGGCGGCGGTGCAGGGGCGGGCGCTGGGCGGCGGCTGCGAGCTGGTGGAGATGGCCGACGTCGTCGTCGCCGCCGCCGACGCGGCGTTCGGCCACCCCGAGGTGGTGCTGGGCACCATGCCCGGGGCCGGCGGCACCCAGCGTCTGCCGCGCCTCGTCGGCCGCCACAAGGCGCTGGACCTGCTGCTGAGCGGCCGCACCATGGACGCGGCGGAGGCGGAGCGCGCCGGCCTGGTGTCGCGGGTGGTGCCGCCCGACCGCCTGCACGCCGAGGCGCAGGCCCTCGCCGAGCGGCTGGCCGGCCTGGCGCCGTCGGTGCTGCGGCTGATCAAGGAGGCGGTGCGGGCGGCCGAGGAGACGCCGCTGGCCGCCGGGCTGGCGCTGGAGCGCGCGCTGTTCCACCGCAGCCTGGCGGGGGAGGAGGCGCGCGCCGGCATGGCCGCCTTCCTGGCCGGGCGCTGACCCTCAGCGGCAGACCCGGGCGGGTCCCATGTCGAGGTGGAAGTGGTCGCGGTGGGCGGCGTTGTAGTCCGGGCCCAGCACCGTGTCGAAGAGGCCGCAGGCGCCGTCGCGCAGGTCGCGCAGGAACGCCGCCTTCACTTCCGCGCCGTCCCAGTCGGCCGCCAGGGTGACGGCGGTGCCGTCGGCCAGGGTGAAGCCGGCGACGTCGAGGGCGTTGGCGGTGGCGTGCTGGCTGCGCCGCCCGGCGGCGCGGCCGTAGAGGTTGCGGCAGGCGTAGCTGCCGAGGTGGCGCACCCGCACCACCGGCTGGCCGAAACGCCGGAGCGCCGCGGGCTGCAGCACGTGGGTCTCGAACAGGGCCCAGGCGGCGGCCAGCGGGCAGGTCGCGGTGAAGGCGCTGCCGAACCGGACGTCCGAGCCGGTGACGCGTACGGCGTCGCGGAAGCCGCAGCCCGGACCGGTGGCGCGGTCCGGCACGGGGGTGAAGGCGAGGGCGGTGGCCGCCAGCGCCGCCCGGCAGGCGGCGCCGTCGCCCGCCAGACGGTTCAGCTTGAAGCGGGTCAGCAGGTTGGGCCCGGCGGTGAGGTCGATGGGCGCCCACGGGTTCCAGCGCGGCGGCAGCACCGGGTGGCCCAGGCGGTGCGCCACCGCCGCGGCGAGCAGGGCCGCCAGCAGCAGGGCGATGGTCCAGCGGATGACGGCGGTCATGGCAGGGGAAACGCCGCCGGGGCCCGGGGGGTCCGGAAGGCGTCGCGGCCGCTCCGGGGGGCGGCGGCACCCACGCCGCCGGCGCGGTCTCTACCGCCGCGGCCCCGGATCGGATGCCGGCGCCGTGGACGCCAGAAAGTCCCCCAGCGTCCGGGCGACCGCCTCGGGGAACTGATCGACGAAGAAGTGCCCACCCGGCAGGGACGCGTCCTGGGGATCGCGGAACCGCTTGCGCCATTCCGCCGGAATATCGAAAAGGCCGGCCATCTGCCCGGCCGAGCCATGGAAGACGAGCGTCGGGCACGACACGCGCCGATCGATGTCGGCCTGGTCATGCTCGAGGTCGACGCTGGCCGCGGCGCGGTAATCCGAACACGACCCGTGGATCATCGCGGGATCGCGCCACGAGCTCCGGTAGTCGTCGAGCATCTCCCGATCGAAGTCGGCGAGCCTTGTCGCGCCCCATCCGACGAGGCACGTCTCGTAGAAGAAGTCGGGATCATTGCCGATGACGCGTTCGGGAAACGGCTCGGGCTGGGAGAGGAAATACCAGTGCCAATACGCGCCCGCGACCTTGCGGTTGGTGTCCATGAACATGGCGTAGGTCGGGACGATGTCCATCACCGTCAGGCTGAGGATGGCGTCCGGATGATCGAGCGCGAGGCGATGCCCGGTCCGGCCGCCGCGATCATGACCGACGACATGGAACCGGTCGAAGCCGAGTGCGCGCATGAGGCCGTGCTGGTCCCCCGCCATGGCCCGGAACGAATAATTCGAGCGGTCGGGCAGGCAGCGCGGCTTGGAAGAGTCGCCATATCCCCTCAGATCGGCACAGACCACGGTGTGGCGCTCGCCCAGCGCCGGCGCCACGCGGGCCCACATGGCCTTGTTCTGCGGAAACCCGTGCAGCAGCAGGACCGGCGGTCCCGATCCACCGACGACGCAGGCGATCTCCGCATCGCCGACGTCGATCGTCCGACGGACGAATCCTTCAAACATGGAACCTTTCCTTCTTGTCCAGGACGCGTTTCAGGAAGGTGCCGAGACCGACGATGGCTCTTTCATGCTCCCCTTCGCCGATGACGCCGGCCTCGTCCGAACACCGGACCCGGAAGCGGAGATGCCGTCCACGGACGGCGATCAGCTCGACCTCGGCCGTGACGGGCATGCCCACCGGGGTCGCCGCCACGTGGCTGACGTCGACATGCGTGCCGACCGTGCGTTGGTCGGCCGTGAGGCACGGGCGCAGCGCCTCGACGCAGGTCTGCTCGATGAAGGCGATCATCATGGCCGTGGCGAACACCGCAGGCATGTCTGCGAAGCCGGGCCACGCGGCATCGATCTCGGGGACCGTATGCCGGGGGGCGACGACGAGTTGCGCGCGGTGGCGCAGCCCCGTTTCCAGGGGGCGGAGGGAAGCGGTCCTCATACGCGGCCCAACCTCATGGCGACGGGCCACGTCACCGGCCGTCCGCAGTCCCCCCAGAGCCGGGCCAGATCGGCGGCGAAGGATTCCAGAATGTCGTCGCGGCCGGCTTCGACGGCGCGCCGCACCGCCGACCACGTCGACACGTAGCCGAGGAAGTCGCCCAAACCCCACGTGCGGCTCATGGAGATGGTGGGAGACGGAAGCTCGGCGAACGGAAAGGGGATTTCCGCATAGCCCGTGTCCACGAGCGTTCGCGCGGGCGGCCAATAGGTGCCGATCTCCTGCCGATAGAACCGCTTGAACCGCTCATCGAGTTCGCCGGGAGCGAGTTGCGGAACGCCGTAGCTGATCAAGGCGACCAGGGCGTTCTCGCGGCCGATCCGGCGCACCTCGTCATGGAAACGCGGCGCGTCGAACCAGTGGGCCGCCTGGGCGGCCGTCACCAGGTCCGCCGTGCGGTCGGGCAGGGGGATGGTCTCGGCGGCTGCGCGGACATAGCGGACGCGCTCATGGGCGGCGGCATTGGCGATCTGGTCGGCGCTCGGATCGAGACCGACCACCTCGTCGAAGTGGTCGGCCAGTCGCTGCGTGAGTTGTCCGTTGCCGCAGCCGACATCGACCGCCCGGTGGCGCGCAGGCGCCGTCTCGGCAAGGAAGCGGACGAGCGCCGGAGGATAGTCCGGCCTGAAGCGGGCATAAGCGCGTCCGCCCCGGTCGAACCAGTTTCTCGTGGGTGCCGTGTCAGCCGTCATCGACGGTCCCCTTGGCGTCTCGTCGCGCTCCGGCAGCCCTGAGGCGGGCCGCGAAGTCCTGCCGCTCGAGCGCCCGTGCGGTCTCCTCCAGGACGCGGAGCAGCGGGTAGCCGATTTCGTTCTCCAAAGCGTCGATGGCCGCGAAGGTCAGCCGCCAATGCGGTTCGAGCGTCTTCAGCAGTTCCTCTCCCCGAGGGGTGAGATGGACGCCGCTCTTGCGGCCGTCGTCGAGGCCGTGCCGCGCGACGATCCCGTCGGCCACCATCAGCCCGACGGTCTGGCTGATCGCTCCTTGCGTGAGATGGGTGCGCGCGGTGATGTCGGTGACGGTCTGCGCGCCGGCGCTGATCGCGCGGAGCACCGGCGTGTATCTGGCGCGATAATTCAGGCTCAGCGCGCGGTACTGCGCTTCCGCGCCCTGGTCGACGAGTTCGCCGACGTAGCGCAGCAATTCTCCCAAACCTGGCTTGAGGCGCGAGTCCATGCCGCAAATTTACATTAGCGCTAATGCTTCTGCAAGACGGAAACGGCGCCCGGCGGCACCGGGGCCGGCCGGTCACCGCCGGGCCGCCGGCGCCGGCGCGGCGGAGCCGAACAGCGCGATCAGGCCGTCGGCGAGGGCGCCGCGCCAGGCGAGATAGTCGTGCCCCGCCGCGTACTCGCGGTAGGACACCGCGTAGCCCTTGGCCTCGAGCACGTCGCGCAGATGGCGGGAGGTGTCGAGGATGCCGGCCGTCCCGCCGTGGCCGGTCTCGAACAGCCCGGCGCTCAGGTGGAAGCGCACCGGCACCCGCGGCCGCTCGACGACGATCCGGGCCACGTGCTCCGGCCGCTCCGCGGCACTTCCCGCGGGATGCCACCAGAAGGAGCCGGACAGGCTGAGGGCGTTGCCGAAGGCCTCGGGATGGGCGAGCGCGATGGTGGCCGCCGCCAGCCCGCCGTAGCTCGATCCCGCCAGCACCGTCCGCTCCGGCCGCGGCGTCAGGCCGGCCGCCCGTGCCACCGTGGGCAGCAGCTCCCCGGCCATGACGTCGGCGAAGACCGCGTTGCCGGGCAGCTCGCGCGCCCGCGCGTCCTGGTCCGGGTTGGCGACGAAGGCGGCGACCACCGGCGGCAGGCGGCCGTCGGTGATCAGCGCGTCGAGGATGGCCGGCGTGGGCACCCGCGTCGTGTAGGGACCGGCGTCGAACAGCACCAGCAGCACCGTGTCGGGCCGGGCCGGATCGAACGCCGCCGGCCGGTAGAGGATGATCTCCCGCTCGTTGCCGAGGCGGGCGCTGGCGAATCGCAGCCGGGTGAGGCTGCCGCGCGGGACGTCGCCGGGGGCGCCGCCGGGGGCCAAGCCCGGCTGCTCCGGCGCGTCCGGCAGTTCGACGGTCGACGAGCGGCCGAAGCGGTCGGGCGCGTCGGCCGGCCAGGGATGCCGGTTGAGGGGGTCCGCCTGCGCCGTCGCCAGAATGGCGACCCGCCGTTCGCGCGGCGGGCCGGGCAGTTCCGGCACGTCCGGGGCGATCTGGTAGGAGAGCCGGGTGGTCGCCGGCACGACGAAGCTGCGGTACCAGACGTCGGAGGTGCCGAGCCGCTCCAGCGCCTCGTGGTCGCCGCTCGGCGCGCCGAGCAGGCGGACGTTCCGCTCGGCCCCGCGCACGGCGAAGGTGAGGACGGCCTCGCCCTCGCCGTGCGGCTCGACCAGCGGCGTTCCCCGCTCCGCCAGCATCGCCCAGAAGGCGTCGGTGGTGCCGCCGGCGCGCACCTCCTCGGCCAGCCGGGCGACGGTCGGGCTGAGGGGAACGGGGACGGGCGTCTCCTGGCGCTCCGGCGGCACCCGCCGGGTCACCGTCAGGACGAAAGCGCCGCCGCCCTCCCGGGCGGTGACCCGCAGCGCCTGGCCGCCGTCGGTGACGAACTGGAAGAGGGCTTCGCCGGTGGCGCCGTCGAGCAGACGCCGCACCGGCCGGCCCTCGCGGTCCAGCAGCTCCAGGTCGTGGCGCCCCGCCGTCGTCGTCAGGGTGCCGCGGACATAGTCCCCGTCGCCGGCCGCCACCGCGAAGGTCGCCGTTCCGCCGGCCGTGCCGGCGGTCGCGGCGACCGGCTCGCCCTCGGCCAGGAGGGCGGCCCCGGTCGCCGGCGCCGCCCCGGCGGCCGCGAGCAGGCAGGCCAGCGCCAACGCCGCCGTCCTCGCCGCCGTCCTCACCGCCGTCCTCGCCGTGGCCCGTTCCATCGCGCTCACCAGCGGTACCGGAGGGAGGCCGTCACGGTGCGCGGCGCGCCGTACCAGCAGGCGTAGGCGCTGGCGCAGGAGGCGGTGTAGCGCTCGTCGGTGAGGTTGGCGGCGTTCACCTGCAGCTCGGCGCCGTCGAGCTGCGGGCTCAGCGCGCCGAGCCGGTAGCTGACCATGGCGTCGTAGAGGGTGGCCGAGGGCACCTTGACGGTGTTGCTGCCGTCGCCCCAGCTCTCGCCGACGTGGCGCACGCCGGCGCCGAGCGCGAGTCCGGCCAGCATGCCCTCGTCGAAGGCGTACCGGGCCCACAGGGAGGCCTGGCGCTGCGGGATGCGGGACGGCATCCTGCCCACCTCGGAGGTCTGGGCCGATTCGGTCACCTCGGAGTCGATGTAGCTGTAGCTGCCGACCAGCGACAGGTTGGCTGTGACCTGGGCGTGCGCCTCCAGCTCGAAGCCGCGGCTGCGGATCTCGCCGGTCTGGGTGGCGAGGCGGGTGACCGGGTCGGTCTTGATCACGTTGTTCTGGGTGATGGTGTAGACCGACGCGATGAGCTGGTAGTCGCCCGACCCCGGCGCGAACTTGACGCCCGCCTCCCATTGCTTGCCGGTCGTCGGCTCGAACCGCTGCTCGCCGGCCGGCGCCGCCTGGAGGACCGGCTCGAAGGAGGTGCTGTAGCTGACGTAGGGGGAGACGCCGCCGGGGAGGTTGTAGATGGCGCCGGCCCGCCATGAGAAGGCGCGGTCGTCGTAGTCCTCGGTGGTCGCGGTGAGATGCTCCTCGATCTCGGTGCTGGCCCAGTCGTGGCGGCCGCCCAGCGACAGGGTGAGGTCGCCGAGCGCGATCTGGTCCTGGAGGTAGGCGCCGAGCTGGCGCGCGGTCGTGTCGCTGTCCGAGGACGGCGTCAGGGTGACGTCGCCGATGCCGTAGCGCGGCGCCAGCCAGTCGATGGACGCCACCGGGGCGCGGCCCCAGTGGTAGTCGCGCCACGACGTCTTGTAGTCCAGCCCGGCCAGGGCGGTGTGGCGCAGCATCCCGGTCTGGAAGACGGCCTGGAGCTGGTTGTCGATGCCGACCTGGTCGAACACCTCGCCGCCGCCGCTGGCCGAGCGGCTGATGGTGCGGTCGTCGGCCTGCAGCGCCCCCCAGACGACGGTGTGGTGGGTGGAATCGATGCGGGCGAAGCGGGCGACCTGGCGGAAGGAGAAGACGTCGTCGAAGGCGTGGTCGAACTGGTAGCCGACCGCGGTCTGGGTGAGGCTGGCCTTCTCGAAATCGGGGTCGCTGACGAGGAAGTCGATGGGGATGTAGCCGTAGCGGGTGGGGTAGAGGGTTCCCTCGGCCTCGCGGAAGTTGCGGATACCGGCGTCCGGCGCGCGGTCGTACATCGCCGAGACGGTCAGCGCGGTGCGGTCGGTCGGCGTCCAGGTCAGCGACGGCAGGATGGCGACCGCCCGCTCGTCGATCGTGTCCTCGACGCCCTCGCCGCTGTGACCGGTGCCGACGACGCGGTAGGCCAGCTCGTCCGACAGGCGCCCGCCCACGTCGAAGCCACCCTCGTAGCGATTGCCGGTGCCGTAGCCGAGCGTCACCTCGCGGTGCGTCCCGCCGGTCGGGCGCTTGCTCACCAGATTGACGATGCCGCCGGGGTTGGCCTCGCCGTACAGCACCGACGAGGGGCCGCGCAGCACCTCGACCCGCTCGAGGAGGTAGGGGTTGACCTTGCCCAGCGAGCTCCAGCCGTAGGTCAGGCCGTCGAGGTAGCGGGGCACGTAGCTGAACCCGCGCAGGAACATCTCGTCGCTGAAGTTCGACGAGCCGCGGTACTCGGTGAAGATGCCCGCGGAGTAGCGCAGCGCCTCCGCCACGGAGTCGGCGTTCTGGTCCTCGATCTGCTCGCGCGGCACCACGGTGACCGATTGCGGCGTCTTCGACAGGGGCGTGTCCGTCTTGGTGCCGGCGCGGCTGCGCGTCGCGACGTAGCCGCCCACCGGACCGTCGCCCAGCTCCATCCTCTCCTCGACGGTGAGCGGGTCGAGCACCAGGGCGTCGGCGGCCGCCGGCTCGGCCTCCTGCGCATGGGCCGCGGCCACGGCCAGCAGGCTGGCGGTGGTGAGAAGCGTCGCACCGCCCGCCCGGCGGCGGGGCCCCTTCCGGCGCGGTCGCTGTGTCGCAGTCGCGTAAGGCACGGTCATCATCCCTTTCGAATCCATCGGCGCCGACGCCCGATAATGCAATTGCGTGTCATTCGCATCCAGTGCATAAGCGAAGGGCGGCAACACCCCGCCCGCCGCACCCGACGGGAAACGGCACCGGCGAACCTCCACGGTCGCGGCCATTGTCGTGGAGGTCGCGCCGGCGGTGCCATGGGCGGGGGCCGTGCGCGGCGGTCAAAGACCGGTGCGCGACGTGCACCGGTGTGCGGGAGAGACGCGATGACCCACCAGCAGCCCCATCCGCCGGGCGGCACCGCCGCCGGCACGGACGGGTCCGACCACCTGCAGACGTGCGTGACCGCCACCGCCGCGCGCTGCTCGATCGCCAGCGGCGCCTATCGCGGCGAATGCGGCCATGTCGCCCTGCGGACCGGGCTGCGCATGCACTACTGCGACGGCGTCGACCTGATCGACCTGACCTCCGAAGGGGAGATGCTGCCGGGGCTCGTCGTCTATTTCTTCCTGAAGGGCGTGCCCGAGGCCCATGTCGGCGGGCGGCCGCTGATGCCGGGGGGCGCCGGCGGCGACGGGCGGGCGCAGGCGCTGATGATGAACCGCACCCGGCCGGAGCTGCTGGAGCGGCACGGCCGCCGGGGCAACCACGTGCGCAAGGTGACCGTCGCCATGACGCAGGACTGGCTGGCCGATGCCGGGCTGGAGCTGCGCGGCGGCGACCTCGACATCGACCGCTTCACCCGGCACCACCTGACCCGCCGCGACTGGAGCCCGACCCCGCGCCTCGCCGCGCTCGCCGAGCAGCTGCTGCGGATCACCCCCTACACCGACCCCTGCCGCAAGCTGTTCCTGGAGAGCCGCGTCCTCGACCTCGTGGCGGAGACCTTCGCGGACCTCTCCGCCGGCGCCCCGCCCGCCGAGCGGCGGCGGGTGCGCGCCCTCGACCGCCAGCGCATGCGCCGGATCGAGGAGGCGCTGGCCGAGGAGGACCGGTCGGCCGTCTGCCTGGACCGGCTGGCGCGCGACGCCGGGGTCAGCGTCAGCACGCTGCAGCGCCTCTTCCACGCGGTCCACGGCGTGAGCGCCTTCGAGTTCATCCGCCGCCGCAGCCTGGAGCGCGCGCGGACCGCCCTGGACCATCAGGGCCTGTCCGTCAAGGAGGCCGCCTTCCTCGCCGGCTATTCCGATCCCGGAAACTTCTCCAAGGCCTATCTGCGCTATTTCGGCCGGACGCCGGGCCGGCCGGGCTGAGTGGCCTTCAGAACCGCCTCCGGTCGAGCCCCCGTGTGTAGTAGGAGGGGGGCGGAACCACGACGCCCTCTCCCGGCCTGCCCAGGGCAAGCCAGGCCTTGTAGACCTTCAGCAGCTCGATCGGCAGAACGGTGCAGCCATATCTCTTGGCCAGGGCGTTCGAGGCCGTGTACCAGCGGTCGAAGGGAACGAACACCACGTCGATGGTGTCGCCGGACGGCGACGATCCTCGTCTCGGGAAGCGGGCGCCGGGCAGCAGGACTTCGCCGACGACGTCGCTGGACGCTCCTTGGACCCTGGCCCCCACGGCGGCGTACACGACGGGGTATTCCCTGCTGATCATCTTCCGTTTGGTCCGGCTTTCCGCCGCCGCGGAACTGAGATCCACCGCTCTGTTGAAGGTCTCGACGAGCTCGACCACATAGGGCCGCATCGGCGAATCCAGCTTCAGGGACGTGTAGACCTCGTTTATGAACACGTTGAAATCGCCGATGGTGACGTTGATCGCCTCCTGATATTTGTCCGGATCGGCGAACAAGGTCAGCGACCACACCAGCCGGGACAGTTTTATGGTCGCCCCGCGAATCTGCTGGATGGGGATGCTTCTTATGTCCTTCATCGGGGCGTTGAGCAAGTTCTCGGACTTTATGGCGTTGGCTATGTCCTTCTTGCAGTCCTCGACGACCGTGATCAGATTGCGATAGAGGGTGCGCAGTCGCGTCCCGCCTTTGGAAACGTTGTCCGCCGAGGTGTAGAAAAGGGCACCCTCCAGGTTTTCCAGATCGACTCCGGATATGCCCTTCTTGTTGATCGACCAGGGGGACAGGGCGTTCCCGGATTCGCCGGACAGCGGCGCTATGCCTTCCGCCAGGAGGTCGCCGGCCGACTTCATCCTGCCGTCGGTCATCAGCGCCATGACGAGCGAGGTGGACGTGGTTCCGTGATACCAGTTGATCTGCGCGAGCTTGTCCTTGTACTTCTCGAGAAGGACGGTCAGGCTTTGCCGGTCCTGGGGCCTGACACCGGCCCTTCGGCATATTTCCTCCCAGTCATCCACCTCGATGTGGACGCACTGCACGACACGCGCCGCCGGCGGCGCCGGCCTCATCTGTGCCGGCGACACCGGCGACACCGGCGCCCGCGGCGGCGCTGTCGCGGCCGCCGGTGTCGGGGCGCCGGGCGGCAAGGGCGGCAGCCGCGCCGCCACGGTCGGCGCGCGGTGGACGAGCGGCGGCGCCGTCCGGCCGGCAGCGGAGCCGGGCGGCGACTTCGTCTGCACCGCCGGCCGGAGAAACGGTGCGGGCGGTGCCGCCGTCGGGGTCGGCACCGCCGGGCGCGGACCGGCCGGCGGGCGGGTGGCGTGCCAGGACGGGGCCGGGGCGGCCGCCCCGCCAGGGGTCGGCAACGGCTTCATCTGCGCCACCGGGGGCGGGGCGTGGACCGCTCCGCCCCCCGCCGGGCGGGGCGGGGACGGAACGGTGGGTCGGCGCGCCGGCGGCGGCGGGTGGGCGGCGGGTCGGTCCATTCGGCTCATAACAGTCCTTCCGCCAGCGTCGTCGGCGTCCCCCCGGCGTCCGTGCGTCGCGCCGCCAGCCGGTGCCGACCCTGACCGTCAGGGTACACCACATTCCACGCCGCGCGCCCCGTTGATTTCGCCCCCGCCGGGACGGCGAACGTCATCGACCGGTCGGGCCACAGACAATCAGTATACTGTTGATCAGTATTGTGATCGTCGCTAGGATGCGCGACGAACGGAGGCCGGGGCTGCCCGAACCTCCGCCACACGCCGCCATCCTGGAGGAACCCCATGGCCGCCCAACTGGGAACCCTGGCCGAGCTGCCCGCGGACTACGTGAACGAACTCGCGGCGATGAGCGTCACCCCGCTCTGGCCGTCGCTCCGCGCCGTGCTGCCCTACGGCATCCCGAGCCGCGCCACCCGCCCCTTCGCCTGGCGCTACGCCGACCTGCGCTCCCACCTGCTGCGGGCGGGCGAGCTGACGCCCATCGAGAAGGCGGAGCGGCGCGTGCTGGTGCTCGCCAACCCCGGTCTCGGGCTGGAGCGGATGATGGCGACGCCGACCATCTATCTCGGCCTGCAGCTCATCCTGCCCGGCGAGACCGCGCCCAACCACCGCCACTCGCCGAGCGCCGTGCGCTTCGTCGTCGAGGGGCAGGGCGGCTTCACCGCCGTCGACGGCGAGAAGTGCCCGATGGAGAAGGGCGACCTGATCCTGACGCCGTCGGGCCTGTGGCACGAGCACGGCCACGAGGGCAGCGGCCCGGTGGTGTGGCTCGACGCGCTCGACCTGCCGCTGGTCTACGCCATCGAGGCGTCCTACTGCATCGACGGCGAGAAGCAGACCATCCGCAACCAGGCCGACCGCTCCCAGACCACCTACCGCCGCGCCGGCCTGGTGCCGTACCCGGCGCTGAACCGGCCGCGCGCCAAGTATCCGCTGATCCGCTTTCCCTGGAGCGAGGTGCGGCAGAACCTGCGCGACCTCGCCACCGCGGTCGGTCCGGGCGAGCCGGTCCACCTCGCCTACGTCAACCCGGAAACCGGCGAGGAGTGCCTGCCCATCCTGGGGTTCTCGGCGCAGATGATCCGTGCCGGCGAGGAGGTGGCGCCGCGCCGCCGGTCCGCCAGCAGCGTGCTGCACGTCATCGAGGGACGCGGCGAGTCCGAGGTGGACGGCGTCACCCTGCGCTGGGAGGAGGGCGACACCATCGCCGTCCCGACCCACGCCGCCGTGCGCCACCGCGCCGACGGCGGCGGCCCGGCCTTCGTCTTCCACGTCGACGACGCGCCGCTGCACCGCAAGCTGGGATTCTACGAGGAATTCTGAGGCGGCACCCGGCTCCGCAGGGCGCCGGACCGGCCGTCCGGCGCAGCAATAAGCAGTATACTGATTAATTCTGGGGAGAGAAGCATGGCCAGCAAGGCACAATTGACCATGGTCGTCGCCGGCGGCGGCATCGGCGGGCTGGCGGCGGCCCTCGGCCTCGCCGGGAAGGGCTGCCGGGTGACGGTGCTCGAACAGGCGCCGCAGTTCGGCGAGATCGGCGCCGGCATCCAGATCGGCCCCAACGCGTTCCACGCCATGGACTATCTCGGCGTCGGCCCGGCCGGCCGGGAGAAGGCGGTCTACATCGACAAGCTGGTGATGATGGACGGCCTGTCCGGCGACCTCGTCGCCGAGATGCCGGTGGACGAGCCGTTCCGGCGGCGCTTCGGCAACCCCTACGCGGTGATCCACCGCGCCGACCTGCACGGGGTGCTGCTCGACGCCTGCCGGGCCCATGAGAACGTCACGCTGGTCAACGACCAGCGCGTGGTCGGCTACGCGACCGCCGGCGGCGGTGCGTCGGTGCGCACCGAGACCGGCGACGTTTTCGCCGGCGACGGCGTCGTCGGCGCCGACGGCGTGCGCTCGATGATCCGCCGGCAGCTCACCGGCGGCGACGAGCTGCGCCTGTCGGGCCATGTCGCCTACCGCGCCGTCCTGCCCATCGAGCTGATGCCCGAGGATCTGCGCTGGAACGCCGCCACCCTGTGGGCCGGGCCGAAGTGCCACATGGTGCATTACCCGCTCCAGGGCTGGAAGACCTTCAACCTGGTGGCAACGTTCCAGACCGACGTCTCCAACGTCGGCAGCAACGAGCCGGGCACGCGCGAGGAGATCCTCGGCCGCTTCGGCGCCATCGTGCCGAAGGCGCGCAAGCTCCTGGAGAAGCCGACGGAGTGGCGGCGCTGGGTGCTGGGCGACCGCGAGCCCATCGAGACCTGGACCGACGGCCGCGTCACCCTGCTGGGCGACGCCGCCCACCCGACCCACCAGTACTTCGCGCAAGGTGCGTGCATGGCGCTGGAGGACGCGGTGTGCCTGGCCGACATGGTGGAGCGGCACGACGGCGACCTCGCCGCCGCCTTCCTCGCCTACCAGGAGGAGCGCATCGTCCGCGCCTACCGGGTCGTGCTGTCGTCGCGCATGCTGGGCAAGCTCTACCACGCCGAGGGCGTCGAGCGGAAAATCCGCAACGCGGTGATGGGCGCCAAGACGCCGGAGGACTTCTACAACGGCCTGCAGTGGCTCTACGGCGGCACCGGGCTGTCGGCCTACGCGGCGGCGGCGTAGGGAAGCCGCCTCCCGGCGGGCGCCAGGCCGGCCCGCCGGGAGGCTAGGCCGCCACGTCGCGCCGCGACGGCGCCGGGCGGATCACCGCATCACGCTCTGCAGGAACTGCGCCGGGGTGTGGATCGGGATACCGCGGAACACCCCCATGTCCGTGAGATCGGCGTCTCCGGCAACGATGCAGTCCGCGTTGCCGGAGACGGCCAGGGACAGGAACACGTCGTCCCTCGGGTCGCGGCAGGCGACCACCCGCTCCGTCAATTGGACGCGCTCGCTCATCGCCTCGTATTGATCGAGGTACTCCAGAACCTCGTCCTCATGCGGGAAATATCCGCGGAATTTTTCGCGCACCAGAACGTCGGCACGTTCGGCCAGCGTTTCCTCGCAAACGAGGAAGTCGCCGCTCTCTGCACTGTATTCGAACATCCGCCGCAACGGCGGATTGGGGCGGATTGGGGCGGATGGCGAAGCTGACGAGCACGTTCGTGTCGACGACGACGCGCATCAGCGGTCGGTCTTGAGCGAACGGAGCAACACATCGTGCTCCGCCGGCGTCATGCCGGCTTGTTCGGCCGACCGCTTGGAGCCGACGACGATGGGGATCGGCTCGTCTTTCGGCAGCCCGAGCCGCCGGATCGCTTCGGCGGCATCCCCGGCAGTGGTTTCGATTACGGATTTCATCGGGTGTTCCTGTCGCTGGACGTGCAGGACATCACCTGAGGGTAGGCGTTTCCCGGGCGAAGTCAAAACAGCAGCGCTGCGTTCCCCGGATGGGGCCGGCACGGTCGGCTCGGCGACGGGTTTCCGTCCCGATCGGCCCTTTACCGCCCCCAACAGAACTGTTATAGAAAATAATAGTTGCCGCACTGAACGATGCGCCGCGGCCGCGTTCAACGAACCATACGAGCATCCTCGGAGGAACCATGCCCCACACCCGCTCCGCCGTGCGCCGTGGCCTGCGCCGGGCGCTGTTCGCCGCGACGGCGGCACTGCTGCTGCCGTGCGCGGCACTGGCCGACGTCACCATCGGGCTGATCGTGCCGGCCACCGGCTCGACGGCGGCGCTGGGCATCCCGGCCAAGAACGCCGCCGCCCTGTTCCCGCAGACGATCGGCGGGGAGGCGGTCAGGCTGATCGTGGTGGACGACACCTCCGACCCCACCATGGCGACCACCCAGGCGCGCCGCCTCGTCACCGAGGACAAGGTGGACGTGCTGATGGGCTCGGTGATGACCGGGGCGGCGATCGCGGTGGCCGGCGTCGCGCGCGAGGCGGAGGTGCCGCACCTCGCCCTGTCGCCCATCGACCTGCCGGCCGGCCAGGACAAGTGGACCTTCCGCCTGCCGCAGAACGTCACGCTGATGGCCAAGGCGGTGGTCGACCACATGAAGGCCAACGGTGTGAAGAGCGTCGGCTACATCGGCTTCTCCGACGCCTGGGGCGACTTCTGGGCGCGCGACCTCAAGACGCTGGCCGAGCCGGGCGGCTACAAGCTGGTGGCCGAGGAGCGCTACGCCCGCGCCGACACCTCGGTGACCGGCCAGGTGCTCAAGCTGGTGGCCGCCCGCCCCGACGCCGTCGTCGTCGGCGCGTCGGGCACCGCCGCCGCGCTGCCGCAGATCGCGCTGCGCCAGCGCGGCTACAAGGGGCCGATCTACCAGACCCACGGCGCCGTCACCCACGACTTCATCCGCATCGGCGGCGAGTCCGTGGAAGGGGCGATCCTGGCCTCGGGGCCGGTCATCGTCGCCGAGCAGCTCCCCGACGGCAGCCCGGTGCGCGCCAAGGCCCTGGAGTTCGTCACGGCCTACGAGGCGAAGTACGGCGCCAACACCCGCAACCAGTTCGCCGCCCACGCCGTCGACGCCATGACCGTGCTGGAGCGGGTCGTCCCCGTCGCCCTGAAGACGGCGAAGCCCGGCACGCCGGAGTTCCGGGCGGCGGTGCGCGACGCGCTGGAGAGCGAGAAGGAGATCGCCGCCTCGCAGGGTGTCTACAACTTCACCAAGGACGACCATTTCGGCCTCGACGACCGCGGCCACGTGCTGCTGACGGTCGAGAAGGGCGCCTGGAAGCTGGTGAAGTAGGCACGCGCCGGCGTCGCCCCTCTCCCGTCGCGGGAGAGGGGCGTGCCGACGCCTCGGGAGGCACCCTTGGATCCGACCATCGCCCTGTTCCTGGCGCAGGACGGCGTGACGAACGGCGCCATCTACGCGCTGCTCGCCCTGTCGCTGGTGCTGGTGTTCACCGTCACCCGCGTCATCTTCATCCCGCAAGGCGAGTTCGTCGCCTATGGCGCGCTCACCTTGGCGGCGTTCGAGCGCGGCGTCTTCCCGCAGACCGCCCTGCTGGCGCTGCTGCTGGGAGCGGCCGCCTTCGCCGCCGACCTGGCGCGCGACCGCGCCGCCCGCACGCGGCACCGCCTCGTCCGCGGCGCCGTCCTCGACCTCGGGGTTCCCGGCCTGCTGCTGCTGGCGGCGTGGCGCGTGGCGCCGCTGCAGCCGGGGCCGCTGGTGGCGGTGCCGCTGACCCTGGCGATCGTCGCCTCGCTCGGCCCCTCCGTCTACCGGCTGGTGTTCCGGCCGCTCGCCGAATCCTCGGTGCTGGTGCTGCTGATCGCCGCGGTCGGCGTGCATCTCGCCCTGGTCGGCCTCGGCCTCGTCTTCTTCGGCGCCGAGGGCTACCGCACGGCGCCGCTGGTCGACGCCATGTGGACGGTGGGCCCGACCATGGTGACCGGCCAGAGCCTCGTCGTGCTGGGGGTGACCGGCAGCCTGATCCTGGGGCTGTGGGCCTTCTTCGAGCACACCCTGACCGGCAAGGCGCTGCGCGCCACCGCGGTCAACCGCCTGGGCGCGCGGCTGGTCGGCATCCCCACGGCCACGGCCGGGGCGCTGGCGCTCGGGCTGGCGGCGCTGATCGGCGCGCTGTCGGGGGTGCTGATCGCGCCGGTCACCACCGTCTTCTACGACACCGGCTTCCTGACCGGGCTGAAGGGCTTCGTCGCCGCCATCATCGGCGGCCTGGTGTCCTACCCGCTGGGCGCCGCGGCGGCCATCCTGGTCGGCCTGGTGGAGGCCTTCGCCTCCTTCTTCGCCAGCACCTTCAAGGAGGTCATCGTCTTCACCATCATCATCCCGATGCTGCTGTGGCGCTCGCTGCGCTCCGGCCACGCGGAGGACGAGGAATGACCCGTTCCTCCCGCCTCCTCGCCCCGGCGCTGCTCGCCGCGGCGGCCGTGCTGCCGCTGGTGCCGGCGACGCCGGAGATCTGGATCACGCTCCTCAACTACATCGGCCTGGCGTCGCTGGTGGTGATGGGGCTGGTGGTGCTGACCGGCGTCGGCGGCATGACCTCCTTCGGCCAGGCGGCGTTCTGCGGCTTCGGCGCCTACACCACGGCGGTGCTGACCACCGCCTACGGCGTCTCGCCCTGGCTCAGCCTGCCCGCCGCCCTGGCGCTGACCGGCCTGGCGGCGCTGCTGCTGGGGCTGCTGACGGTGCGCCTGTCCGGCCACTACCTGCCGCTCGGCACGCTCGCCTGGGGCATCAGCCTGTTCTACCTCTTCGGCAACCTCGACACCCTGGGGCGCCACGACGGCATCTCCGGCATCCCGCCCCTCTCCGTCGCCGGCTGGGACCTCTACGACGGGCGCGCCGTCTACTACGTGATCTGGGCCTTCGTCCTCCTCGCCGCACTCGCCACCACCCGGCTGCTCGACAGCCGGACGGGCCGTGCCATCCGCGCCCTGCGCGGCGGCGTCACCGCGGCCGAGGCGTTCGGCGTCGACACCGGCCGGGCCAAGCTGACCGCCTTCGTCTACGCCGCCCTGCTGGCGGCGGTGTCGGGCTGGCTGTTCGCCCACGTGCAGCGCGCCGTCAACCCCACCCCCTTCGGCCTCAACGCCAGCATCGAGTACCTGTTCATGGCCGTCGTCGGCGGCGCCGGCCACGTCTGGGGGGCGGTGCTGGGGGCCGGGCTGGTGACGGTGCTGAAGGACCAGCTCCAGGCTGTGCTGCCCTGGCTGTTCGGCGGCTCCGGCAACTACGAGGCGATCGTCTTCGGGGCGGTGCTGGTGCTGCTGCTGCAATACGCCCGCGACGGTCTGTGGCCGCTGGCCGCCCGCCTGCTGCCGCAGCGGCCGCCGGCGCCGGCCGAGCGCGCCGCCCGCGCGCGCGCCGTCCCGGCGCTGCCGCGCCGGCCGTTCCCGCCGCGCGGCACGCCGCTGCTCGACGTCGCCGGGCTGCAGAAGAACTTCGGCGGCCTGGTCGCGGTCAAGGACGTGAGCTTCGCCGTGCGCGCCGGCGAGATCGTCGGCCTGATCGGCCCCAACGGTGCGGGCAAGAGCACGACCTTCAACCTGGTGACCGGCGTGCTGCGCCCGTCGTCCGGCGAGGTCCGGCTGCTCGGCGAGCGGATCGGCGGCTTGCCGTCGCGCGCCGTGGCGCGGCGCGGCGTCGCCCGCACCTTCCAGCACGTCAAGCTGCTGCCGGGGATGAGCGTGCTCGACAACGTCATGCTGGGCGCCCACCTGCGCGGCCGCGCCGGGGTGGTGGGCGCGGTGCTGCGCCTCGACCGCGCCGAGGAGGCGCGGCTGCGCGCCGAGGCGGTGCGCCAGCTCGAACGCTGCGGCCTCGGCGAGGCCCTGCACCGCCCGGCCGGCGCCCTGGCGCTCGGCCAGAGCCGCATCGTCGAGATTGCCCGGGCGCTCTGCCTCGATCCCATGCTGCTGCTGCTCGACGAGCCGGCCGCCGGCCTGCGCCACGCCGAGAAGCGGGAGCTCGCCGGCCTGCTCGACCGGCTGCGCGACGAGGGCACCACCGTCCTGCTGGTGGAGCACGACATGGACTTCGTGATGGGGCTGGTCGACCGCCTGGTGGTCATGGAGTTCGGCGTGAAGATCGCCGACGGGCTGCCGGCCGGGGTGCGCAACGACCCGGCGGTCCTGGAAGCCTATCTCGGGGGAATCGAATGAGCGGGCCGGTCTTCGAGCTGCGCGACGTCTCGGTCGCCTACGGCAAGATCGAGGCGGTGCGCGGCGTCTCCCTGGCGATCGAGGCAGGGCGCATCGTCACCGTGGTCGGCGCCAACGGCGCCGGCAAGACGACCCTGCTGAACGCCGCCATGGGCATCCTGCCGGCCGCCGGGCGCATCCTCTTCGAGGGCCGCGACGTCGGCGCCGACGGCATCGAGGCGCGGGTCGCCGCCGGCCTGTCCCTGGTCGCCGAAAAGCGCGAGCTGTTCGCCACCATGAGCGTCGAGGACAACCTGCGCCTGGGCGCCTACACCCGGCCGCGCGGCGAGCGCGCCGGCGACGCCCTGGAGCAGGTCTACACCCTCTTCCCGCGCCTGAAGGAGCGCCGCCGCCAGGCCGCCGGCACCCTGTCGGGCGGTGAGCGGCAGATGCTGGCGATGGGCCGGGCGCTGATGGCGAAGCCCAGGGTGCTGATGCTGGACGAGCCGAGCCTCGGCCTGGCGCCGCGCATCGTCAAGGAGATCCTGGAGCTGGTCTCCGAGCTGCGGGCGACCGGCGTGGCGATCCTGCTGGTCGAGCAGAACGCCCGCGCGGCGCTGCGCATCGCCGACCACGGCTACGTCATGGAGACCGGCGCGGTGACCCTGCAGGGCCCGGCGGCGGCCCTGGCGAGCGACCCCCGGGTGATCGAGAGCTACCTCGGCGCCCGGGAGAGCGCGGCGTAAACGACGGGTGCGGCGACGAGGGTGGCCGCGTCGGCCCCCCACCCAACCCTCCCCCACTGGCGCGGGGGGGCTCATCACCTCCCCCCGCGCAGTGGGGGGAGGCCGGGAGGGGGGACCGCGCGGCCACATTCCAACGGCGGATGGAGGCACTCCCATGTCCTTGAGGAACATTCTGGTCCATCTCGACGGCGGCGGGCGGGCGGCGGTGCGGCTGGCGCTGGCCGTCGACCTGGCGCGCCGCCACGACGGCCGGGTCACCGGCCTGTTCGGCCGGTGCGCCGCGCCGCAGAGCGTCGGCGTCGTCGCCCACTGGCCGAGCGATGCCTACAAGGAGGCGGCCGAAGCCAGCCGCGCCGCCTTCGCCGCGGCGACGCGCGGCGTGGCCGAGGCGGAGTGGCGCGACGCCAACCGCGGCAGCCCCCAGGAGGTCACCCACGCGCTGATCGAGGCGGCCCACCATTTCGACCTGGTGCTGATGGGCCAGGACGGCGGCGAGGACGGCGGCGCCGCCCCGCCGGGTCTGGCCGAGCAGGTGCTGCTGCACGCCGGCCGGCCCGGTCTGATCCTGCCCTACGCCGGGCCGGTGGAGAGCGTCGGCCGGCGGCCGCTGATCGCCTGGAACCACAGCCGGGAATCGGCGCGCGCCCTCAACGACGCCCTGCCGCTGATCGTCGGCTGCGGGCGCGCCACCGTCCTCAGCGTCGCCGCCCACCCCGACGAGGAGCGCGCCGCCGCCCGCGACTGCCGCCGCCATCTGGAGGCCCACGGCATCGCCGCCGACGTCGACGTCCTGGTCGCCGAGGGGATCGGGGTGATGGACATGATGCTGAACCGCGCCGCCGACATGGACGCCGACCTGCTGGTCATGGGCGCCCACGGCCACATCGGCTTCCCCTTCCTGCACCGCGGCGGCGGCACCCGGCACATCCTGGCGCACATGACGCTGCCCGTCCTGATGTCCCATTGACGGCGCCGCACAGAATGTTATAGTTCATAACAATCATGGGCGGGAACGGACGCGCCCAGCCACGGAAAGGTATGCCGATGCGTTCGGGCGAGAGAATCCTGGAACGGACGTTGCCCTCCTCCCTGCAGGCGGAACTGGCGGGCGAGATCGCGGTGCTGACGCTGAACCGGCCGGAGAAGCGCAACGCCCTCAACGACGAGACGGTGCTCGGCATCGAGGCGTTCTTCTCCGCCCTGCCGGCGGAGGCCAAGGCGGTGGTGCTGGCCTCGGCCGGCGAGAACTTCTCCGCCGGCCTCGACCTCTCCGAGATCACCGAGCGCAACACGGTGGAGGGGATCGCCCACTCCATGATGTGGCACCGCGCCTTCGAACGGATCGAGTTCGGCCGCGTGCCGGTGGTGGCGGTGCTCAAGGGCGCGGTGGTCGGCGGCGGGCTGGAGCTGGCGTGCGCCGCCCACGTCCGGGTCGCCGAGCGCGGCGCCTACTACGCCCTGCCGGAGGGCCAGCGCGGCATCTTCGTCGGCGGCGGCGCCTCGGTGCGGGTGCCGCGCCTGATCGGCACGGCGCGGATGGCCGACATGATGCTGACCGGCCGCGTCCACGACGCCGAGGCCGGCTACGCCATGGGGCTGTCGCAGTACCTGGTGGAGCCGGGCGAAGGGCTGGACAAGGCGATGGAGCTGGCCGGCCGCGTCGCCGCCAACGCCCCCATCACCAACTTCGCGGTCATCCACGCGCTGCCCCGCATCGCCGAGGCCGACCCGCGCCAGGGCTTCATGATGGAGGCGCTGATGGCCGCCGTCGCCCAGGGCAGCGACGAGGCCAAGGACCGCCTGCGCGCCTTCCTGGAGAAGCGGGCGAAGAAGGTGACCGAGTTCTGACCCGCCCGCCCGCCGGCGGGGCGGGCCAGGGCCTTCACGGATTGCACGAGCGGACCAGCCGGGGTCAACGCCGGCGCCGCCTGGGGAGGACGTCACATGACGAAGCCTATGCGCGAGGTGCGTCTGGGAGCGATCGGCGTGAGCGGCGGACGCCGCCCCGACGGCACATGGGTGCTGCGCGCCGACACGCCGCTGGAGGCGCACCCGGAGAAGCTGACCCTGTGCCTGGAGCGCTGGGCCGAGGCGGCGCCGGAACGGGTGTTCCTGGCCCAGCGCCATGCCGACGGCGGCTGGCGGGAGCTGACCTACGCCGAGACCCTGGACCGCGTGCGGCGCATCGCCGGCGCCCTGCTGGCGCGCGGCCTGTCGCGCGAGCGCGGCATCGCCATCCTGTCCGGCAACGACATCGAGCACGCGCTGCTCGGCCTGGCGGCGCAGTACGCCGGCATTCCCTACGCGCCGGTGTCGACCGCCTATTCCCTGGTCAGCACCGACTTCGGCAAGCTGCGCCACGTGCTCGGGCTGGTGACGCCGGGGCTGGTGTTCGCCGCCGACGGCCGCCGCTTCGAGCCCGCCCTCAAGGCCACCGTGCCGGAGGGGGTGGAGGTGGTGGTCACCCACGTGCCGCCCGACGGCATGGCGGCGACGGCCTTCGAGGCGCTGACGGCGGCCGCGCCGACGGCGGCGGTCGACGCCGCCCACGCCGCGGTCGGGCCCGACACGGTGGCCAAGCTGCTGTTCACCTCGGGCTCCACCGGCATGCCCAAGGGGGTGATCAACACCCAGCGCATGATGACCGCCAACCAGCAGATGCTGCGCCAGGTCTTCACCTTCCTGGCGGAGGAGCCGCCGGTGCTGGTGGACTGGCTGCCGTGGAACCACACCTTCGGCGGCAACCACAACTTCAACATGGCGCTCTACAACGGCGGCTCCTACTACATCGACGAGGGGCGGCCGGTGGCCGACGGGGTGCTGCCGACCATCGCCAACCTGCGCGAGGTGGCGCCCACCATGTACTTCAACGTGCCCAAGGGGTACGAGGCGCTGGTGCCGCACCTGCGCGCCGAGCCGGCGCTGCGCCAACGCTTCTACAGCCGCCTCAAGGCGCTGTTCTACGCCGGCGCCGGCCTGGCGCCGCACATCTGGGAGAGCCTGGAGGAGCTGGCGGTCGAGGCGTGCGGCGAGCGCGTCGTCTTCGTGACCTCGCTCGGCTCCACCGAGACGGCGCCGGCGGCGCTGATCTGCAACCGCCCGGTCGACCAGCCCGGCATCGTCGGCGTGCCGGCGCCGGGGGTGGAGATGAAGCTGGTGCCGGCGGCCGAGAAGCTGGAGCTGCGCCTGCGCGGTCCCAACATCACCCCCGGCTACTGGCGCCAGGAGGACATGAACGCCAAGGCCTTCGACGACGAGGGCTTCTACCGCATGGGCGACGCCCTGCGCTTCGTCGACGAGGCGCGCCCGGAGCTGGGCTTCGTCTTCGACGGCCGCATCTCCGAGGATTTCAAGCTGGCGACCGGCACCTGGGTCAGCGTCAGCCGCATGCGCGCCGCCGTGCTGAGCCACTTCGCGCCGCTGGTCAGCGACGTGGTGGTCGCCGGGCACGACCGCGACCACGTCGCCGTGCTGCTCGTCCCCGACGTGCCGTCGTGCCGCGACCATTGCCCCGACTTCGCCCGCTCCGCCGGCGACGTCGAGGTGCTGCGCCGGCCGGAGGTGCGGGCGCGCTTCCAGGCGATGCTGGACTCCCTGGCGCGCACCGCCACCGGCAGCTCCAACCGCATCGAGCGCGCCCTCGTCCTGGAGGAGCGCCCCTCCCTCGACGCCGGCGAGATCACCGACAAGGGCTCGCTCAACCAGCGCGCGGTCCTGGCCGTGCGGGCGGCGCTGGTGGAGGACCTCTACGCCGAGACGCCGGGGCCGCAGGTGCTGGTGGCGGCACCCATGGACCGTGGTCGCGCCGCTCCCCCCTCCTGACCTCCCCCGCGTCCGTGGGGGAGGGTCGGGTGGGGGGCGGCCGTGGCCGCGCAGAAGGAGACACGCACATGAACATCGACGGGATCGCCGCCATCGTCACCGGCGGCGGGTCGGGCTTGGGCGCGGCGACGGCGCGCCGTTTGGCGGCGGCCGGGGCACGGGTTGCCGTGGCCGACCTCGACGCCGATGCGGCGGCGGCGGTGGCGCGCGAGACCGGCGGCGTCGCCGTGCCGTGCGACGTCGCCGATGCCGCGGCGGCGGCGGCGGCGCTGGCGCGGGCCCGCGAGGCCCATGGCGCCGCGCGGATGCTGGTCAACTGCGCCGGCATCGGCACCGCCCGGCGCATCCTCGGCCGCGACGGGCCGCAGCCGCTGGAGGAGTTCGAGCGGGTGCTGCGGGTCAACTTGGTCGGCAGCTTCAACATGCTGCGCCTGGCGGCCGCCGACATGGCGGCCCTGGAGCCGCTGGAGGACGGCGAGCGCGGGGTGGTGGTGTCGACCGCCTCGGTCGCCGCCTACGAGGGCCAGGTGGGGCAGGCGGCCTACGCCGCCTCCAAGGGCGGCATCGTCGCGCTGACCCTGCCGGCGGCGCGCGAACTGGCCCAGTTCGGCATCCGCGTGCTCGCCATCGCGCCGGGGCTGTTCCTGACGCCGATGATGCGAACGCTGCCCGAAGAGGTGCAGGCGAGCCTCGGCCAATCCATTCCGTTCCCGAAACGGCTCGGCAATCCTGAAGAATTTTCCGATCTCGTAATGACCTGCGTGACCAACCGGGCCCTAAACGGGGAGGTCATCCGCCTTGACGGCGCGCTGCGGCTGCCGCCGCGCTGAGCGGGGCTTCGCCGGCGGCGGCGCCTCGGCGTCGGCCTCGTCCTCGCCGGGCGTGCCGAGATCGACGAGGCGGCCCAGCAGGTCGAACAGGCGGGCGCGGCCGTCCTCGCCGAGGCGCTCGCGCACCCGCGCCTCGTGCTGCTCCCACAGCGCCGTCAGGCGCGCCGTCAGGGCGCGCCCCTTGGGCGTCAGGTGCAGGGCGTAGGAGCGGCGGTCGCCGGCCGCCGGCTTGCGCTTGACGAGGCCGCGGGCCTCCAGGCTGTCCAGGAGCGGCACGAAGTTGGTGCGCTTGATCGACAGCACCTTCGACACCTGCGACTGCTTGAGGCCGGGGTTGCGCTCGATGACCACCAGCACGGAGAACTGGGCCGGCCTTATGTCCTCGGCGGCGAAGGCGCCGATGAAGTCGGCGAACACCGCCATCTGCGCCCGCTTCAGGAGGAAGCCCAGGGCGTTCCCGAGAAGGCCGATGTCGACGGCATCGTCGGTCGTCGGGGCGGCGGCGGTCCGCGGGGCGCCGGTCATCGGGGCATCGGTCATCGGGGCGGCTGCTCGTGCTGAAGGCGGCGGAAGGGTGTGCGAGCCTAGCAGAGGCGGGCTTTGCGTGGTACCCGGATTATTGTTATGGTGCATGACAGTGTTGGTGTGCGACAAAGAGCCGCCGACGGACGGGGAGGAGGAACGCCGATGAGTTACCGGGCACCGGTCGAGGACATCCTGTTCACCTTGGAGCACGTCGCCGGCCTGGGCGCGGTGCTGCGCGACGGGCTGTTTCCCGGCCTGGACGGGGAGCTGGTGCGCGCCCTGCTCGACCAGGCCGGGGCCTTCGGCGAGGGGGTGCTGGCGCCGCTGGACCGGCCGGGCGACCGCGAGGGGGTGCGCTTCGCCGACGGCGCGGTGATCAGCCCGGCCGGCTTCCGCGACGCCTACCGGCGGTGGGCCGAGGCCGGCTGGAACGGCGTCGCCGCCCCCGAGGCGTGGGGCGGCGCCGGGCTGCCGGTGATGCTGAACACCGCGGTGATGGAGATGCACACCAGCGCCTGCATGGCCTTCGGCCTGGGGCCGGTGCTGACGCAAGGGGCGGTCGACGCGCTGCTGGCCCACGCCGCGCCGGAGCTGCAGGAGCGCTACCTGCCGAAGCTGGTGTCGGGGGAGTGGACCGCCACCATGAACCTGACCGAGCCGCAGGCCGGCACCGACCTGGCGCTGCTGCGCACCCGCGCGGTGCCGGCCGGCGACGGCAGCTACCGGCTGTCCGGCCAGAAGATCTTCATCACCTGCGGCGAGCACGACTTGGCCGACAACATCGTCCACCTCGTGCTGGCGCGCCTGCCCGAGGCGCCGCCCGGCACCAAGGGGATCAGCCTGTTCCTGGTGCCCAAGCGGCTGGTCAACCCGGACGGCTCGCCGGGCGAGGCCAACGACGTGCGCTGCGCCGGGGTCGAGCACAAGCTGGGCCTGCACGCCAGCCCCACCTGCACCATGGTGTACGGCGAGCGGGGCGGCGCCATCGGCTGGCTGGTCGGCGAGGAGAACCGCGGCCTCGCCTGCATGTTCACGATGATGAACCGGGCGCGCCTGGCGACCGGCCTGCAGGGCGTGTCGATCGCCGAGCGCGCCACCCAGCAGGCGCTGGCCTACGCCCGCGAGCGCCGGCAGGGCCGGGCGCCGGGGGCCGCCGGCACCAGCGCCATCATCGAGCATCCCGACGTGCGGCGCATGCTGCTGACCATGCGGGCGCTGACGGCGGCCGGCCGCGCCATCGCCTACGTCACCGCCGAAGCCATCGACCGCGCCGAGCATGGCGGCGACGCCGCGGCGCAGGAGCGCGCCGACCTGCTGACGCCGGTGGCCAAGGCCTTCTGCACCGACGCCGGCATCGAGGCGGCGTCGCTCAACATCCAGGTGCACGGCGGCATGGGCTACGTCGAGGAGACCGGGGCGGCGCAGCTCTACCGCGACGTCCGCGTCACCGCCATCTACGAGGGCACCAACGGCGTCCAGGCCGTCGACCTCGCCACCCGCAAGCTGCCGCGCCGCGGCGGCGAGCCGGTGCGCGCCCTGATCGCCGAGTGGCGGGCCGTCGTCGCCGACCTGGTGCAGGCCGATCCGCCCGACGCCGGCGCCACGGCGCCGCGCCTGGCGGAGGCGTTCGACGCGCTGGCCGACACGACGGCGTGGCTGCTGGCCGAGGGGCGCGCCCAGGCGGACGTGCTGGCCGGGGCGACGCCCTACCTGCGCCTGTTCGCCCTGGCGGCCGGCGGCGCGCTGCTCGCCCGCGGCGCGCTGGCGGCGCACCGTCTGCGGGCCGGCGGCGACGGCGATCCGGCGCTCGGCGCCCGCATCGCCACGGCGCGCTTCTTCGCCGAAAACCTGGCGGTGGCCGCCCCCGGCCTCGCCCGCACCGTGACCGCGGGCGCCGGCACCCTGGGCGCCGGCGCCGACCCGTTTTCCCTTCAGGACCGAGGTTGACACCGATGAACGTCGACGAGCTGGTCGCCATCGACATCCACACCCACGCCGAGAAATCCTGCCGCGCCCCCCTCGTCGAGGAGGCGCTGGAATGGGAGAAGGCCAAGGCCCAGTACTTCAGGAACGACCTGGGCCAGCCGGGGATTCCCGAGATCGCCGAGTACTACCGCCAGCGCCGGATCGCCGCGGTGATCTTCCCGGTCGACGCCGAGTGCTGCACCGGCCTGCCGCGCGTGCCCAACGACGAGGTGGCGGAGCTGGTGGCGCAGAACCGCGACGTCATGATCCCCTTCGCCAGCATCGATCCCGCCCGCGGCAAGGTCGGCGTGCGCGAGGCGCGCCGCCTGATCGAGCAGCACGGGGTGCGCGGCTTCAAGTTCCACCCGACCATGCAGGGCTTCTTCCCCAACGACCGCATGGCCTACCCGCTCTACGAGGTGATCGCGGAACACAGGCTGCCGGCCCTCTTCCACACGGGCCAGACCGGCATCGGCGCGGGCATGCCGGGCGGCGCCGGGCTGCGGCTGAAATACTCCAACCCCATGCACCTGGACGACGTGGCGGCCGACTTCCCGGACATGCCGATCATCCTCGCCCACCCCTCCTTCCCCTGGCAGGAGGAGGCGCTGGCGGTGGCGACCCACAAGCCGAACGTCTACATCGACCTGTCCGGCTGGTCGCCCAAGTACTTCCCGGCGATCCTGGTGCAGTACGCCAACACCCTGCTGAAGCACAAGGTGCTGTTCGGCTCCGACTTCCCGCTGATCACGCCCGACCGCTGGCTCGCCGACTTCGCGAAGCTGCCCATCAAGGACGAAGTGCGGCCGCTGATCCTCAAGGAGAACGCGGCGCGGCTGCTGGGGCTGCGGGGGTAGGCACCGGTCAGCGCGTCCGGGCGGTGCCGGGATGGCGCGAGTCGAGGACGCCGAACGGACGGGCCGACACGCTCTGCCCCGACCTACCCCTCCCCTGGGGAGCGGGCGGCGGGCTGCACACTTCTTTCACCGCACGATGCCACGACCCCCGCCCCCGCTGGAGGCGAGGGAGGGGCGGTCTTGTCACCCGGCGGTGGATGCGCGCGCGCCGGAGGTGGAGCGAAGGAGGAGACCCGCGGCGAAGCCGTGGAGCGTGTGGGGCCCCCGGCGTTTCGGCTCATCCGTCGCTTGCCCTCAGTCGCCGGGCAGCCGGGTCAGGTAGGGCAGGGGTTCCAGCACCCCGCGTTCGACCATGCGGTCGAGGCGGCGCAGCGCGCGGCCGCCGGCGATGCGCAGATGCTCCTCCAGGTGTCCGGCGGCCTCGTCGGCGCGGCCGGCGTCGAGGGCGCGGACGATCGCCAGGTGCTCGGCGACGAAGGGGTCGGAGACGAAGGCGTTGCTGGTGGCCTCGTAGAGCACCGCGTTGGTGATCAGCAGCGCGTGGTAGTGCTGCAGGGTCTCCAGAAGCGTCGCGTTGTCGGCGAAGGACAGCAGCTCCACGTGCATCTGCTGCTCCAGCCGGTCCAGTTCCGCCGGCGGCACGCGCTCGGGGTGGTCGCTGGCGGCCTCCAGGTCGGCGCGCATGCGGGCCAGCAGGGTGCTGGGCGCGCGGGCCGCCGCCTGGCGCAGGGCGACCGGCTCGAGCAGCCGGCGCATCTCGTAGAGTTCGCCGACCCGCGCCGGCGTCAGCGCCGGCAGGTACCAGCGGGAGCGCTCGTCCTTGCGCAGGATGCCGACGTGCTCCAGGCGCGCCAGCACCTCGCGCGCCACGGTGCGGCTGACGCCGTGGTGGGCCGCCAGCTCGGTCTCGGTCAGGCGCCAGCGGCCGAAGGCGGCGCGCGCCGCCGCCTGGCGGGCCACCTCCTTGTAGATGCCCTCCCAGCTCGCCGCCGCCGTCAGCTTGCCCGGGCCCGCCGGGACCGGCGGGCGGGACGCCCGCGGGCGTCCCGCCGAGGGCGCCACCACATAGCTGCGCCGGTTCGCCGCCCGCGTCACCAGCCCGTCGCGTTCCAACCGCTGCAGCGCCGTGCGCACGGGCGCCCGGCTGACCCCGAACGTCGCCGCCAGCCCCACCTCGGAGAGGGGCGTCCCGGCCGCCAGCAGGCCGCCGGCGATCCGCCGCTCCAGCTCGGCGGCGACCTGTTCGGTGAGACGGGGCGCGCGTCCGGCGACGCCCGATCCGGTGCTGTCCATCGCTGTGCGCCCTGCGGCCCGTGGCGGAGCCGAACAGTAGCGCGTCCGGCACGCCGGCGCACCGGCTTTGCCGGCCCGCCTCAGAAGCGGTAGCGCAGGGTCGCCATCGCCTCGTGCAGGTGCAGGTCGCTCGACAGCGCCGCGGCGGTGGCGCCGTTCTCGAACCGGCCTGAGCTTTCCAGCTCGCCGGCGTCGAGGTAGCGGTAGCCGACGTCGAGGGTGACCGCCGTCGTCAGGTCGAACGAGGCGCCGGCCATCAGCGCCCAGGCGAAGGAGGTCTGGGTCTCGCCGGACTCGCGGGCGAGCGCCCCGCCGTTCAGGGAGTAGTCGACCGTGTCCAGCCGGTTGCGGGCGAAGCCGACGCCGACGCCGACGTAGGGCCGCACGGCGAACGCCAC
Organism: Azospirillum sp. ST 5-10; assembly: GCF_051225715.1. Taxonomy (NCBI): domain Bacteria; kingdom Pseudomonadati; phylum Pseudomonadota; class Alphaproteobacteria; order Rhodospirillales; family Azospirillaceae; genus Azospirillum; species Azospirillum sp. ST 5-10. The sequence continues at coordinate 19,289 of NZ_JBPJSP010000003.1, read as the reverse complement.
CGGCACCTCGTAGTAGAGGTTGACGAGCCCGGTCAGCACCGAGGCGTCCGCGCTCGCCGTCCCGCTGTTGCCGAAGGCGTCGGCGGCGTCGGCCTCGTAGTCGAGACCCGGACGGTAGTCCAGCGTGACGTCGGCGCGCAGGCCGTTGGCGAAGGCGTAGCCGACGCCGGCGCCGACGAGGAAGCCGTCGTCGAGGTCGCCGCCGAGGCGGCTGTCCGCTGGGTCCAGCCAGTTGCCGTCGTCGAGGCCGGCGGGAAACGCGCCGCCGACCTGGGCGCGCACGTAGACGCCGGAGTCGGCGGCCAGCGCCGGTTGGGCGGAGGCGATGGCGGCGACGACGGCGGCCGAAACGGCACCGGCGATGGCGATCCTGGCGAACGTCACGGCGGCGGGCTCCTGGAATGCTGGCCGGTGCGCCGACCGGCGATTGAAACGATACCGGACCCCGGCATAGGGCAAGTCCGTTACAGTTTTTTGATCGCGCCGTTGTGGTTTGTTGAAAACGACAGGGCCATCGCTTGGGGGTATAAGTAAACGAGTCGATCATTATTCAAGAAATCTTCATTTTCATTCCCCGACGGGTTGTGCTGTTCATGCCCCATCGGGAGACGGGGGTATGGAAGGGAATCATGGCGCACGATCCTGACAGCGTGACATCAGCCGCCGGACAGCCGGTCCGCATGGACCGTCGGTCCGTGATCCGCACGGCGCTCGCCACGGGCGCGGTCGGCATGGCCGGCGTCGTCGGCCCGCGCGACGCCGACGCGCGGGTCATCGGCACCGTCCGCTTCAGCCACGGCGTCGCCAGCGGCGATCCGACGGCGGACTCGGTGATCCTGTGGACGCGCGTCCTCAACGACTCCGGCGTCGATCTCGGCGTCGAGTGGAAGGTCTCCACGACGCCGGACATGGGCAGCGTCGTCCGTTCCGGCCTCGCCGAGGCGCGCGCCAGCCGCGACTTCACCGTCAAGGTCGACGCCACCGGGCTGGCCGCCGGGCAGACCTACTATTACCAGTTCGGCTTCCGCGACGCGCTGTCGCCGGTCGGCGTCACCCGCACCCTGCCGGTGGGCGCCACCGCCGAGGCCCGGTTCGCCGTGTTTTCCTGCGCCAACTACGAGCGCGGCTACTTCAACGTCTACACCGAGGTGGCCAAGCGCGACGACCTCACGGCGGTCATCCATCTCGGCGACTACATCTACGAGTACGGCCCCGGCGGCTACGGCCCGACGCCGGCGGAGATGCTGGGGCTGGTCCGGCCGGTGCGCGGTGCTGCGGTGCAGCCGCAGAAGGAGTGCACGACGCTGGCCGACTACCGCCAGCGCTACGCCACCTACCGCGGCGACCCGGCCCTGCAGGAGGTGCACCGCAAGAATCCGTGGATCGTCGTGTGGGACGACCACGAGGTGGCCAACGACGCCTGGCACAGCGGCGCCGAGAACCACGACCCCGAGGCCGGCGAAGGCGCCTGGGCCGACCGGGTGGCGGCGGCCGTGCAGGCCTACCACGAGTGGCTGCCGATCCGCGACCGGGCCGACGGCAACCTGCTGAAGATCTGGCGGTCCTTCGACTTCGGCGACCTCGCCCGCCTGGTGATGGTCGACACCCGCCTGATCGCCCGCGACCGGCAGCTCGCGGCGGAGCCCTACATCGGCAACTGGACGTCGGCCCTGCAGGGCGGCGGCTACCCCTACGACCGGCTCGCCGACGGCCAGACCCGCACCCTGCTGGGGGCGGAGCAGGAGGCCTACGTCGCCGAGCGGATGACCGGCGCGCCGCAGACCTGGCAGATCCTCGGCAACCAGGTGCTGGTGCACTACGAGGCCGCGGTCGACATCGCCGGCTCGCCCCGCCTCACCGACGCCCAGCGCGCCGAGTTGACCGGGCTGCTGGAGCAGCTCTTCCCCGGCCAGAGCCAGACCATCGTCCAGCTCGGCGCCGCCGGCCTGCCGCTGCCCGACACCTCCGACTGGTGGATCGGCTACCCGACGGCGCGCGACGCCCTCTACCGCATCCTCGCCGCCTCGAAGAACCCGGTGGTGCTGACCGGCGACACCCACAACGCCTGGGGCGTCAACCTGCGCGCGCCCACCGCCGCGGGGTTCGTCAACGTCGGCGTCGAACTGGCGACGCCGGCGGTGAGCTCGCCCGGCTACGAGGAGACGGTTCCGGTGGTGGCGCCGGCCACCGCGGCGGGGCTGATCGCCGACGCCAGCCAGATCCTGGACCAGATGGTCTACGCCAACACCCACCAGCGCGGCTGGATGGTGCTGGACGTCACCCACGAGCGGGTCCGCAACGAGTGGTACATGGTCAGCACCGTGTTCTCGGAGGCCTACACGGTGACGCTCGACCGCGTGGTCGAGGTGCCGCGCGGCGCCAAGGCGATCAGCACCATCGTCTGACCCGTCCGAACGGAAACGGCGCGCCATTCGAAACGGGTGGCGCGCCGTTCTGCGTTGGTGGCCGCGTCGGTCCCCCCTCCCGGCCCCCCCGCGTATGTGGGGAGGGCCGGGAGGGGGCCGGTCCGACCGGCCTACGCCACCTCAGCTCCCGATGCGACCGCCGTCGGTGCGGCGGACCGCCACCACCGCCGACGCCGGGTGGCCGCCGGTCGGCCAGGTGCTGGTGCGCACCGCCTCGGCCGTGCGGTCGACGATGGTGCCGTCCTCGCCCGGGTGCTGGATGGCGCAGAAGAAGGTCGAGTCGTCCGGCGCCACCAGCGGGCCGCAGATCTCGGCCTCCACCGGGCCGACCAGGAAGCGCTTCACCTGGCGCGGGAAGCCGCCGGTGGTCGGCGTCACCACGACCTGGTCGTTGCAGTCCGGCGTCGCCGAGCCGGTGCCGTCGGTGGCGATGAACAGGTTGCCGGTGCTGTCGAAGGCGATGTTGTCGGGCGAGCCGAAGGCGTCGCCCTCGAAGGTCGGCACCCCGGCCACCGACACGTTGATGTTGGAGCCGGCGGGCGCCGCCGGGTCGCCGGCCAGCAGGAAGATCGACCAGGCGAAGCTGGTCGCGGCGTGGTCGTTGCCGGCCTCGGTCAGCTCGATGATGTGGCCGGCGGCGTTGCTGGCGCGCGGGTTGGCGCCGTCGACCTGGGCGGCGGTCCGCCGGGTGTTGTTGGTGCACACCACGTAGACCTTGCCCGAACCGCGCCAGTTCCCGTCGCGCGGCGCCTCGATGTCCTCGGGGCGGTCCATCGGCGTGGCGCCGAGCACGTCGGCCGCCTCGCGGGCGTTGATCAGCACGTCGGCCTGGTTGCGGAACTGCCCCGGGGCCAGCGCGTTCACCGCCTCGTACGTCATCGGCAGCCACTGGCCGGTGCCGTCGTCGTTGAACCTGGCGACGTACAGCGTGCCTTCGTCCAGCAGCGCGGCGTTGGCGGCGCGGTTGCCGCGGTCGACCGTGCCGTCGGAGACGAACTTGTAGACGTACTCGAAGCGCTCGTCGTCGCCGGTGTAGACGGCGACGCGGTCGGCGGCGTTCAGCACCGTCTGCGCCGCCTCGTGCTTACAGCGGCCGAGCGCGGTGCGCTTCTTCGGGCGGGCCGACGGGTCGTAGGGATCGAACTCGACCACCCAGCCGAAGCGGAACGGCTCCCTGGCGCCGGCGTCGGTCGACAGGTCGAAGCGCGGGTCGTAGAGGTCCCAGAACAGCGTGTAGTCGCTGGCGTTGGCGACGGTCGCCTGCCTGTTGACGTTGCCGAGCCGGGTGTGGATCGCCTTCAGCGTGGCGTCCGTCATCAGGTCCAGGTTGTTGAAGTATCCGTCGAAATTCTCCTCGCAGCTGAGATAGGTGCCCCACGGCGTCTGGCCGCCGGCGCAGTTGGCGAAGGTGCCCTTGATCACCGTGCCCGCCGGATCGGCCGGCGTCTGCAGCAGCGTGTCGCCGCGGGCCGGGCCGGTGACGTCCATCAGCGTCGTCGCGGTGACGCGGCGGTTGTAGGGGGAATTGACGTTCGGCACCCAGGCGCCGTCGACCAGGTTGATCTCCACCACCGTGCAGCCGAGCGACTCCATCTGGGTCTCGACCTGGTTCCGGGTCGGCAGGCCGTTGGTCACCGTGCTGTCGCGGCTGGACAGGATGGGATAGTCGGGGAACTGCAGCACGCCCGTCGCGTACTCGTGGTTCACGCACATGAGGTAGCTGGTGTGCGGCAAGCGGCCGCCCAGCTTCGCCGGCGCGCCGTAGGGCAGCGGGAAGAGCGCCACCATGTCGTTGTTGAAGCCGAAGCGCTTGGCCTGGTCGGCGCCGGACTGGTTGTAGATGTCGAACGGCCCGACGTTGGGGAACAGGGCGTCGCCCCACTTGATGACGACCTGCGGGGCGTAGCCCGGCGGCACCGTGACGGTGTCGGCCTGCGTCTGGGCGAGCGACTGGAACGTCAGCGGCGCCGGCGCCGCCTTGGCCTCGCGGGCGCCGCCCACCAGCACGCCGGGAACGGCGGCGGCGGCGGCGGCCAGCACGCCGCCGCGCAGGATCGCCCGGCGCGCCAGGTGGCGCTCCAGCACGTTCTCGAACGTGTTCTCCGGGGAGATGCCGCGCGACGCCAGATCGGCGCGCGCGTTGGCTTCGATGTCATACGGCTTCATGCAAACAACCTCCCTTGCGCGGCCCCGTGTTGCGGCCGCGATGCGCTGGAATCGTTTCAGATGTGCCCGAGAGGTTTGTAAGTAATATTACAGCAATATGAAATTGCTTGAGGAATGGAACTTATCAATAGCGTTCATGTGACTGTCATAAAATCGAAATTCTCTTCCCCTAAAAGCTCAGCGATTTTGCCCCACGGGCGGACGACCGCCGAGCGGTGCCATTCCGGCGGAACGATTGAGCAATGAAGGGAAGGAACATGAAGACATTTTCACGCCCGGCCGCGGTGATTGTCGCGGCGATCGGGGTCACGTGCGCGACGGCCGACGGGGCGGCGGCGCAAGGCCTGTACCTGCGCGGCGACGTCGGCGCCTCGTTCGGCCGCGACGTCGGCGGCTCGGTCGTCGAAGGCACCGGGTTCGCGGGCGACCTCGGCGAATCGCTCCTCCTCGAGGCCGGCGTCGGCTACCAGCTTCCCTACAACCTGCGCACCGACGTGACGGTGGGCTACCGCCCCGGCTTCGCGATCGACTCCAGCGAGACCCTCGGCGGCCTGTCGGTGTCCGCCGACGCCGACGTCACGAGCTGGTCGATCATGGCCAACCTCTACTACGACGTTCCCACCGGCACGGCCTTCACCCCCTACGTCGGCGGCGGCCTCGGCGTCGCCTTCAACACCGTCGACGACATCGACTACGCCATCGGCGCCGGCCGCATCCGCGAGGAGGGCGACACCAAGACGAACTTCGCCTGGTCGCTGCAGGCCGGCGTCGCCTACGCCATGACGGAGAACGCCACCATCGACCTCGGCTACCGCTACGTCGACCTCGGCGAATTCGAGACCGGCGGCTCGTCCACGGTCGGCACGGTGGAGTCGGCCGACGGCGACGTGCGCGCCCACGAGGTGAAGATTGGCCTGCGCTACCGGTTCTGATCCGTTCCCCGGGGCGAACCGGCCGGGCGCGCGGGGGCGCGCCCGCGCCGGCTTCACGTTGCTGGAGCTGCTGGTCGTCCTCGCCATCCTCGGCCTGCTGGCCGTGGTGGCGACGCCCCAGGTGCTGAAGTATCTCGGCTCGGCCAGGCACGAGACGGCGCGGGTGCAGGTGCAGAACCTGGGCACCGCGCTCGACCTCTACCGTTTCGAGACCGGCCGCTACCCGACGACCCAGGAGGGGCTGCAGGCGCTCGTCGCCGCACCGCCCGGGGTGGCGCGCTGGGCCGGACCCTATCTGAAGACGAAGGAGTCGCTGGTCGATCCGTGGGGCCGGCCGTACCACTACCGCAGCCCCGGCGAGCACGGGCCCTACGACCTCGCCTCGCTGGGCGCGGACGGGCAGCCCGGCGGGGACGGCGAGGACCGCGATGAGACGAGCTGGTAGGCACGCCGCCGCCGGCTTCACCTTGCTGGAGCTGCTGGTGGTGCTGGCGATCCTCGGATTGCTGACGGCTCTCCTGGTGCCGGCGGTCGCCGACCGTCCGGCGGCGGCCGCCGCCGTCGCCGCGCGCGACCTGACCACCGCCCTGCGCGCCACGCGGGCGGCGGCCCTGGCTGCCGACCGCCCCGCCACCTTCGTGCTGGACCCCGCCTCCGGCCGCTTCGCCGTGCCCGGCCGGCCGCCGCAGCGGCTGGCACCCGGCGTGTCGGTGGCGGTGACGGACGGTGCGCCGGCCGTGACCTTCTATCCCGAGGGCGGCGCCACCGCCGCCCGGTTCGTGGTGCAGCCCGGCGGTCACGGGGTGTCCGTCGACTGGCTGACCGGGGCGGTCCGCCATGAGCGCTGAGCGCCCGGCGGCGGGCGGCTTCACCCTGATCGAGGTGGTGGTGGCGCTGGCGGTGCTGGCGCTGGCCACCGCCGCCGTGCTGCCGCAGTTCGGCGGCGCCCTGCGCCTGGGCGCGGCGGCGGCCGACGCCCGCACCGCGGAGCTGGTGGCCCGGTCGGTGCTGGCGCGGCTCGTCGCCGAGGCGGGACCGGGACCCGCGACGCTCGACGGGACGGCCGGCCCGGACCTCGCCTGGCGTGCCACGCTCGTCCCGCTGGCGATCCCCGGCGTCGCCGCCGACGCGCCGCTGGTCCTGCGGCCGCTGCAGGCGACGGTCACCGTCGGCGCGCCGGACGGGGCGCCGCTGGCGCGTCTCGCCACCGTCGTGCTGGGCCGGCCGCGATGAGGACGGCGGCCGGCTTCACCCTGCTGGAACTGCTGATCGCCGCCACCGTGCTGGGGCTGCTCATGGCCGTGCTGGCCGGCGGCCTCCATTTCGGCCTCGCCGCCTGGCGCGCGGGGGAGCGCCGCGCCGACGCCGTCGAGGCGCCGGCCGCCGTGCAGGCCCTGCTGCGCGAACGGATCGAGCGCGCCTATCCCCTGTCGCGCCGCCGCGGCGAGCCGGCGATCCTCTTCGAGGGCGGGCGCGAGCGGCTGCGCCTCGTCACCGTCCTGCCGGCGCGCCTGGGGGTGCCGGGTCTGGCCGACGTGACCCTGTTCCGCGGCGACGACGCCACCCTGCGCCTCGCCTGGCAGCCGCTCGGCGGCGACCAGCCGGCGGCCTCGGCCACCCTGCTGGAGGGGGTCTCCGACCTGGCCTTCGCCTACTACGGCGGCGACACCCGCGTCGCTCCGGCGCGCTGGCGCGACGACTGGCTGGAGGCGGGCTTCCTGCCCGGGCTGGTGCGCCTGTCGCTGCGGCTTGCCGACGGCCGCCCCTGGCCCGACCTGGTGGCGGCGCCCGCCGTGACCGTCGATTCCCTGCTGGAGTGAGCCATGGCCGACCTCGCCGCCCGGTTTCCCACCTTCGTCCGGATCGCCCGGCCGGTCGCCGCCGCGGCGCGCTGGTGGCTGGCGGAGATGGCGGCGTTGCTGGCCGGCGTCGCCGGCGGGCGCAGCATGCCGCTGGTGGCGCTGGCCGCCGACGGCGCCCTGCCGGCGGACCTGCCGCCGGCAGGGCGCGCCGTCGAGCTGCGGCTGCCGGCGGCCTGGGCGCTCGCCAAGACGGTGACGCTGCCGGCGGCGGCCGAGGCGAACCTGCGCGAGGTGCTGGCCTTCGAGATGGACCGCGAGACGCCGTTCCGCGCCGCCGACGTGCACGTCCACGCCCGCGTCGCCGGCCGCGCCGGCCGGCAGATCCGGGTGGCGCTGGTCGTGGTGCCGCGCGCCATGGCGGCGCGCGCCGTCGCCGCCGTGTCCGGGCGCGGCCTGGCGGTGGAGCGGCTGAGCGTGGAGGCGCCCGACGGGATCGCCGACCTGTCCGACCCGGCCGACCGTCCGCCCCGCCGCCGCGGCTCGCGCCTGCTGCCGCTGCTGGCCGGCGGCCTGGCGCTGGCGGTGCTGGCCGTCCCGCCGCTGCTCAACGTCTGGCGTGCCGGCCGGCTGGACGCGCGGATCGATGCGCTGGGCGAACGGGCGGCGCTGGCCCTGCGCCTGCAGGAGGAGCTGGAGCGCCGCCGCGGCGCCGCCTCGGATCTCGACGCCCGCAAGGCGGCGGCGCCGCTGGCGCTGGCGGTGGTGGCCGAGCTGTCGGCCCGGCTGCCGGACGGGGTGTGGCTCGACGAGCTGCGGCTGGCCGCGGGCGAGGCGCACCTCACCGGCTACGCCCCCGCCGCCGCCGAGCTGATCGCCCTGCTCGACGCCTCGCCGCTGCTGGAGGGGGTGCGCTTCGAGACCGCCGTGGTCCAGGACCCGGTCCGCCGGCGTGAGCGCTTCCGCATCGCCGCCGCCCTGACGGGCGGGGGTGCGCGGTGAGCGGCGCGGCCGAGGTGCAGCCGGCCGGGCGCCCCTTCGGGCGCCTGCCGCCGCGCGTCGCGGCGCTGCTGGTGACGGCTCTGCTGCTGCTCACCGGCTGGGCGGTTGCGGTCGAACCCTACCGGGCGCTGCTGGCGCGCCAGGCGGCCGGCCTGGAGGAGCGCCGCGACCGGCTGCGCCGGCTGGAGCGCATCGCCGCCGGCATTCCCGCCCTGACCGGGGCGCTGGAAGCCGCCGCCGCCCGGCCGGAGACCGGCGATCCCCACCTCGCGGGCGCCGGCGACTCCCTGGCCGCGGCGGCCCTGCACGGCCTGGTCGGGCGGCTGGCGGCGCAGGTCGGCGTCACGGTGACGACGGTGACCCCGGTGGCCGCCACCGCCACCGCCGGGGACGCGGCGCTGGGCGGCCGGGTGGTCCTGGCGGTCGGCGCCACCGGGTCGCTGCAGGCGGTGCAGCGCCTGCTCCACGCGATCGAGACCGGGCGCCCGCGGCTGTTCGTCGAGGAGCTCGAACTCGTCAACCCCTCCACCACCGCGACCCGGCTGGCCGCCGACGGCCAGCCCGTGGTCACCGTCCGCCTGCGCGTCGCCGGCTACCGGAGGGCGTCATGACCCGCGCCGACGCGGCCTTCGCCGTCCTGTCGCTGCTGCTGGCGGCGGCGCTGGCGCTTCTGCTCCGCGACGGGCCGGCGGAGGGCGGGGAGGCGCCGGCCGCGGCCGTGCCGGCAGCGCCCGCCGTCGAGCCGGCGTCCGGCTTCGCGCCGCCGCCGCTGGCCGCCTTCGCCGCGGTGGTCGAGCGGCCCTTGTTCGTGCCCGAGCGACGGCCGGCTCCCCCCGCCGCGGCGGCGACGGCGGCGGTCGGCCTGCGCCTGGTCGGCATCGTCGGAGTCGGCGGCCGCACCGCGGCGGTGCTGCGGAGCGACGACGGCCGCACCGTCACCGCCGCCCCCGGCGAGGGCGGCGAGGGCTGGAGGGTGCTGGAGGTCGGCGTCGACCGCGTCGTCCTCGACCACGGCGGGGCGCGGCGGGAGCTGGAGCTGACGGCCCGTCCCGATGGTGGCGGCCGTCCCGGTGCGGCGCGCACCCCGACCCCGGGCGGCACCGCCACGGCGGTGCGCCCGCCGCCCACCGACGGCCGGCCGCGCGCCGTGCACTACGGCGACGCTGCCGCCGACCCCGACGAGCGGCGGGATTGAGGCCGGCAATAGGCCACGTCACCCGTCGAGCTGTAACACTTCGTCCCTAAAAGGGACGCCGCCCAGTCATTGTCCGGTCGCCATGCTCCGCCTGTCCCTCGTCGCCCTCACCGCCGCGCTCCTCGCCCTGACCGCCTGCGCCGACCGCTCGGCGCACCCCGGCGCGGCCGCCACCGTCGACGACCTGGCGCCGGCGGGGCCGGCGCCGCCGCCCTCCCTCGGCCCCGCCGGCACGGCGGTGGCGGTGCCGCCGCGGCCGGCGGCGCTGATCGTTCCCGCGACCGACCGCCGGGCACCGGGCGCCGGTGCCTCGGCGCCGGGAGTCGTCAGCGATCCCGACGGGATCAGCCTCAACTTCGTCGACGCCGAGATCCCGTCGGTGGTCGCCTCGGTGCTGGGGGCGACCCTCGGCCTCGGCTACGCCGTCGATCCCGCGGTGCAGGGCCGCATCACCCTGCAGACCGCGGCGCCGCTGCCGCGCGACGCCGTGCTGGCGACCCTGGAGGACGTGCTGCGGCTCAACGGGGTCGCCCTCGTGCGCCGGGGCGCGGTGATTCAGGCGGTGCCGGCCGAGGCGGCCGGTCTCGGCCTCGCCGCCGCCGAGGCCGGGCGTGGCCGCGGGGCCGGCTGGCGCACCCAGATCGTGCCGCTGCGCCACGCCAGCGCCGCCGGCATCCAGAAGGCGCTGGAGGGCATGGCCGCCCCCGGCACCGTGGTGCGGGCCGAGCCCGCCTCCAACACGCTGATCGTCACCGGCAGCGGCGGCGAGATCGCCAGCCTGCTCGACGCGGTCGCCCTGTTCGACGTCGACGGCATGAGCGGCCAGTCGGTCGGGCTGTTCCGCCTGCAGCGCGCCGTGCCGACCGAGGTCGTCGACGAGCTCGACCTGCTGTTCCACGCCAACCCGCGCGAGGCGCTCAAGGACGTGCGCTTCATCCCGCTGGAGCGGCTGGGGGCGGTGCTGACGGTGGCGCGCCAGACCGACACCGTGCGCCGGGCCGGGGAATGGATCGCGCGGCTGGACCGCCCGGTCGACGGCAACGACGCCCAGCTCCACGTCTACAAGGTGGAGAGCGGGCGCGCCGCCTACCTCGCCGAGGTGCTGGCCAAGCTCTATCCCGAGCACGCGGTCGACCGGGTCGGCCGCGAGCGCACCCAGCCCGACGACGGCTCCGCGCCCGGCGGCGGGGGTGGTGCCGGAAACGGCGCCGGGAGCGGCGCGGGGAACGATGGCGGCCTGCGTTCGGCCGCGTTCGCGGGCGGAGCGGCGGACGCGTTCGCGGCCGATGCCGCCGCCGCGGCGGTTCCCGCCATGGGCGGCGCCAGCGCCACGACGCCGCCGGCCGCCGGCGACGCCGCCGCCCGGCCGGACGCGCTCGCCGGGGCGGCGGCGGAGCAGCGCCTCGCCACCGGCCCGGCGGAGCGCGGACGGGCCTCGAGCGGCGTGCGCATCGTCGCCGACACCGCCTCCAACGCGCTGCTGATCCTCGCCCGCCCCGCCGTGTTCGCGCAGATCGAGCAGACCCTGCGCAAGCTCGACGTGGTGCCGGCCCAGGTGCAGATCGAGGCGACCATCGCCGAGGTCCGCCTCAACGACCAGCTCCGCTTCGGCGTGCAGTACTTCATCGAGAGCGGCAACCACGGGGTGCGCTTCAGCAACAGCCTCACCGGTGCCGTCGCCCCGGGCGCGCCGGGGTTCTCCTACCTGTTCACCGGCGGCGACGCCACCGTGGTGATCGACGCGCTGAAGGCGATCACCGATGTCAACGTGCTGTCGACGCCGACCGTCATGGTGCTCGACAACCAGACGGCGCGCCTGCAGGTCGGCGAGCAGGTGCCCATCGTCACCCAGCAGTCGCAGAGCGTCACCGATTCCGACTCGCCGATCATCAACCAGATCCAGCTCAAGGACACCGGCGTCATCCTCGCCGTCACCCCGCGCATCACCGCCAGCGGCATCGTGCTGATCGACGTCTGGCAGGAGGTGAGCGACGTCGTGCAGACCACCACCTCCAACATCGATTCCCCGACCTTCCAGCGCCGGAGGGTGGAGAGCTCGGTCGCCGTCGGCAACGGCGAGACGGTGGCGCTGGGCGGGCTGGTCCGCCAGAACCGCGGCCGCGACAACAGCGGGGTGCCGGTGCTCTCGGAGCTGCCGGTGGTGGGCGCCCTGTTCGGCGTGCGCGGCGACGTCATCGACCGCACCGAGCTGCTGGTGCTGATCACGCCGCGCATCGTCCGCACCACCCGCGACGCCCGCGCCGTCACCGACGAACTGCGCCGGCGCCTCTCCGAGCGGCCGTTCCTGCGCCCGGCGGTGCTGCCGTGAGGCTCGGGCGGCGCCGCGGCTTCGCCCTCCTGGCCGTCCTGTGGGGCGTCGCCCTGCTGGCGCTGCTGGCGGTGGCTCTGGGCGCGACGGCGCGCACCGAGGCGCGGATCGCCCGCAACACCGCGGCCCGCACCGCCGCCCAGGCGCTGGCCGACGGCGGCGTGCGCTACGCGCTGGCGGCGCTGACGGCGCCCGGCGCCGGCCTGCGCCGCGACGGGGCGCCGTTCGCCGTGGCCATCGACGGCACGGCGGTGACGGTGACGGTGACCGAGGCGGGCGGGCTCGTCGACCTCAACGCCGCGCCGCCGCCCCTGCTGGCCGCCCTGTTCCGGGCCGCCGGCGCGGCGCCCGAACGGGCGGCGCGGCTCGCCGACGCGGTGATCGACTGGCGCGACGGCGACGACACGCCGCATCCGGCCGGGGCGGAAGCCTTCGACTACCAGGCGGCCGGCCGGCCGCCGCCGGCCAACCGCCGTTTCGAGGCGCTGGTCGAGCTGCGCCTGGTGCTCGGTGTCGACGATGCCCTCTACGCCCGGGCGCTGCCCTTCGCCACCCTGCAGTCGCGCCGCCCCGGCATCGACCCGCGCCTCGCCCCGCTGCCGCTGCTGTTCGCCCTGCCGGGCGTCGACCCGGCGGCGGCGGCGGCGCTGGCGGCGCGGCGTCCGCTGCCCCGCGACGCGGCGCTCGGCGACCTCGGCGCGCCGCCGGACCTGTTCGCCGCCTCGGTCGGCGACGCGCTGGAGGTGGAGGCGCGCGCCGCGCCGCCGGGCGGGCCGGAGGCGCGGCGGCGGGCCACCGTCCGCCTCACCGGCATGCTCGCCGATCCGGTGTGGCTGCACGCCTGGGAGGACGGCGCATGAGCCTGCCCGACATGACCTCGTCCGACATGGTGACGCTCGCCCAGCCGCTGTTCGCGCTGCTGGCGTCGCCCTTCGTCGGCAGCTTCGTCGGCTTGGTCGCCGACCGTCTGCCGCGCGGCGAGCCGGTGGCGTGGGGGCGCTCGCGCTGCCGCGCCTGCGGCCGCACGCTCGGCCCGGCGGAGCTGGTGCCGGTGCTGTCCTGGCTGTGGCAGCGCGGCCGCTGCGCCGGCTGCGGCGCCGCCATTCCACCCGCTCTGGCGGTCGTCGAGCTGGCCGCGGCGGCGCTGGCCCTGTGGGCCCTCGCCGTCGTGCCGGGCTGGCTGCTGTGGCCGACCCTCGGGCTCGGCTGGACCTTGCTGGCCCTGGCGGCGGTCGACGCCTGGACGGAATGGCTGCCGGACCGGCTGACCGTGCCGCTGGGCATCGGCGGCCTCGCCGTCAACGGCTGGCTCGCCGGCGGCGTGCCGGGGGAGGCGCTGCTCGGTGCGCTGCTCGGGTGGGGGGCCTTCGCCGTGGTGATCCTGGCCTACCGGCGGCTGCGCGGGCGCGACGGCCTGGGCTGGGGCGACGCCGCCCTGCTCGGCGCCGGCGGCGCCTGGGTGGGCTGGCCGGGGCTGCCGGCGGTGGTGCTGCTGGCGGCGCTGGCCGGCCTCGCCGCGGCGCTGGCGCTCGGCCTGCGCCGCGGCGAGGCGCGGCTGCCGTTCGGGCCGGCGCTGGCCCTCGCCATCTGGGTGGTGTGGCTGCATGGGCCGCTGCTGCCCGGCCCGGGGGCGGCGCCATGGTGACGCCGTTCGACCCGGCGGCGCTCGCCGCTTGGCTGCTGGGGCGCGGCCTGGTGGACGCCGAGTCCCTGCAGCGCGCCCGCCGGGTGGAGGCGGAAGCCGGCGAGCGGCTCGACCGGGCGCTCACCCGCCTCGGCCTGGTGCCGGAGCGGACGATGGCCGAGGCGCTGGCCGCCGTGCTCGGGCTGGCCGTCGCCGGCGCCGACGACTATCCCGACGGGCCGGTCGCCGGCGACCGGCTGCCGCCGCGCTTCCAGCGCGACCGCCAGGTGCTGGCGCTGGAGGACACGGCGGAGGGACTGCGGCTCGCCATGGCCGATCCCCTCGACGGCTTCGCGCGGGCGGCGGTGGAGATGGCGGCGGGGCGGCCGGTGCTGCCGGTGGTCGCCGTGCCCGCCGACCTGGAGGCGGCGCTGCAGCGCCTGCATCGCGGCGACGGCGAGCGCCCGGCCGTCGACGCCGTGGAGGTGGAGGGGGAGGGGCCCGACGACGTCGCGCGCCTGCGCGACATCGCGTCGGAAGCGCCGGTGGTGCGGCTGGTCGGCCAGCTCATCGCCCGCGCCGTCGACCAGCGCGCCTCCGACATCCACATCGAGCCGTTCGAGACGCGCCTCGCCGTGCGCTACCGCGTCGACGGCGTGCTGCACGAGCAGGAGGGGCCGCCGCGCCGGCTGGCCGCGGCCATCGTCTCGCGCATCAAGATCATGGCCCGCCTCGACATCGCCGAGCGGCGGCTGCCCCAGGACGGGCGGCTGAAGCTGGTGGTGCGCGGCAAGGAGGTCGACTTCCGCGTCGCCACCGCGCCGACCCTGCACGGCGAGAGCGTGGTGCTGCGCATCCTCGACTGGAGCGCCGTGCGGCTCGACTTCGCCTCCCTCGGCTTCGACGCCGGCCCGCCGCTGGAGCGCTTCCTGTGCCAGCTCGACCGGCCCAACGGCATCGTCCTGGTGACCGGCCCCACTGGCAGCGGCAAGACCACCACCCTCTACGCCGCGCTGGCCCGCCTCAACACGCCGCAACGCAAGGTCCTCACCGTGGAGGACCCGGTCGAATACCAGCTCGACGGCATCAACCAGATCCAGGTGAAGCCGGAGATCGGGCTCGACTTCGCCGGCGTCCTGCGCTCCTTCCTGCGCCACGACCCGGACGTGATGATGGTCGGCGAGATCCGCGACCTGGAGACCGCCCAGGTCGCCACCCAGGCGGCGCTGACCGGCCACCTCGTGCTGTCGACCCTGCACACCAACGGGGCGGCGGCCAGCATCAGCCGGCTGCTCGACATCGGCCTGGCCGACTACCTCGTGGTCTCGGCCCTGGCGGCGGTGGTGGCGCAGCGCCTGGTGCGGGTGCTGTGCCGCGACTGCCGCCAGCCCTACGACGCGCCGGACGAGCTGGCGGCGCGCCTCGGGCTGCCGGCGGGCACCACCCTGTGGCGGCCGGGCGGCTGCCCGGCCTGCGGCCACACCGGCTATGCCGGGCGGACCGGGGTCTACGAGGTGCTGGAGATGGACGAGCCGCTGCGCCGTGCCGTGCTGGCCCGCGCCGACGCGGTCGAGCTGCACCGGCTGGCGGTGGCCGGCGGCATGCGCACCCTGTTCGCCGACGGCGTGCGCAAGGCAGTGGCCGGCGTGACGGCGCCCGAGGAGGTGTGGCGGGTGACCCAGGAGGCGTGATGGCGGCCGGCGACACCCTGTTCCGCTACACCGCGGCGACCCGCGACGGCGAGCTGCGCCACGGCGAGCGGGCGGCCGCGGGCCGCGACGCGGTGGTCCGCTGGCTGCAGGAGCAGGGGCTGGTGCCGCTGACGGTGGAAGCCGGGGCCGCGCCGGCGGCGCCGGCCCGGCCGGGGCCGCCGCGGCGGCCGCTCAAGCCGGCCCGGCACCTGGCCCTGGTGCGCGAGCTGGCGACCCTGCTGGACGCCGAGCTGCCGCTGGAGGAGGCGCTGGCCCTGGTCGCCGGCCTCAGCGCCGACGCCCGCGAGAAGGCGCTGGTCGCCGGCGTGCTGGCGGCCCTGCGCGGCGGCCGGCCGCTGTCGGCGGCGCTGGCCGACAGCGGCGCCTTCCCGGCGGACCAGGTGGCGCTGGTCCGCGCCGGCGAGGCCAGCGGTGCGCTGGCCGCCGTCATGGGCAATCTGGCGCGCGCGCTGGAACGCGCCCACGCCCTGCGCGAGCGGGTGCGTTCGGCGCTGATCTACCCGACCATCCTGGCCGCCGCCGCCATCGGCTCGGTGGTGCTGCTGCTGACCGTCGTCGTGCCGTCCTTCGAACCGCTGTTCGCCGACACCGGCCGCGCCCTGCCGCCGGCGACCCGCCTGCTGCTCGACCTCTCCGCCGCCGTCGAGGCGGGGGCGCTGCCGGCCCTGGCGGCGCTGGCGCTGGCGGCGCTGGGGATCGCCCGGGCGCGCCGCGCGCCCGCCACGGCGGCGGCGCTCGACGGCTGGGCGCTGCGCCTGCCGCTGGTCGGCGGCCTCATCGGGCGGATCGAGGCGGCGCGCTTCGCCCGCACCCTCGGCACCCTGCTGGGCAACGGCGTGGCGCTGCTGCCGGCCTTGGAGCTGGCGGCGACCGCCGTCGCCAACCGCCACCTCGCCGCCGCGGTCGCCGCGGCGGCGGAGCACCTGCGCGGCGGCGGCCGCCTCGGCGAGCGGCTGCTGGCGACCCCCGGCTGGCCGCGGCTGGCCGGCGAGCTGGTGCGGGTCGGCGAGGAGACGGGGCGGCTGCCGGCCATGCTGCTGCGCGCCGCCGACCTCCTGGAGGAGGAGAGCGGGCGCACCATGGACCGCCTGGTGGCGCTGATCACCCCGGCGGTCACCCTGGTGCTGGGCGGCGTCGTCGCCGGCGTGGTGGTGGCGCTGCTGTCGGCCGTGCTGGCCGTCAACGAGGTGGCGCTGTAGCCGGCCTCAGAACCGCCCGAACAGCAGGTCCGGCACGAACAGCACGGCCTGCGGCAGGAAGACCAGCAGCAGGGTGACGCCCGACACGGCGAGGAAGAAGGGGATGGATTCCCGGGTGTAGGCGCCGAGCGGGCAGCGCAGGATCGAGCAGACCGCGTACATCGCCGCCCCCACCGGCGGGGTGAAGTTGCCGATGGTGGCGGCGACGATGAAGACGGCGCCGAAATGCACGGGGTCGCCGCCGAGGTCGCGCACCAGCGGCAGGAAGATCGGCGTCAGCATGATGACCAGCACCGTCCCGTCGATGACGAAGCCGGCGATCAGCGAGAACACGGCGATCAGCACCATCACCCCCGACAGGTCGTCGGTGATGCCGAGGATGGCGCCCGCCACCACCTCCGGCACCCGCTCCAGCACGATGCCGTAGGAGAAGATGGCGGACAGAGCGATCAGGAACATCACCGCGCCGACGTCGGCCAGGCTGCCCTCCAGGGCGTCGAGGGCGCTGGCGGCCTTCAGCTTGCGGTGGACGGCGACGCCGATGAAGACGGCGTAGACCACCGCGAAGGCGCCGATCTCCGAGGGCGTGAAGACCCCCATGCGCAGCCCCAGCAGCAGGAACACCGGGAACAGCAGGGCCCAGATGCCGCCGCGCAGCGCCTCCCGGCCGGCGCCGCGGGGCAGCGGCCCGGTCCGCTCCGGCCGGTAGCCGCGGGCGCGCGCGGTGAGCGTCACCGTCAGCGCCAGCGCCGCCCACAGCAGGAGCGCCGGGACGAAGCCGGCGGCGAACAGCCGGCCGATCGAGACCTGGCCGATCGAGCCGTAGAGGATCATGCCGATCCCCGGCGGGATGATCGGCGTCAGCACCGAGCCGAAGGCCAGCACGCCGGCGCTGAAGCCGCGGCTCATGCCCCGCTCGACCATGCCGCCGCCCAGCATGCGCGCCTGCATGGCGGCGTCGGCGATGGCCGAGCCCGACACGCCGCCCATCAGCGCCGAGAGCACCAGCGACACCTGCGCCAGCCCGCCCTTCCACCGCCCGGTGAGCACCGAGGCGAGCGTCAGCAGCCGCTCGGTGATTCCCGACTTGTTCATGAAGTTGCCGGCCATGATGAACAGCGGGATCGCCAGCAGCGCGAAGTTCTGCGTCTGCGAGACGGTCACCTGGACCGGGATGGTGAAGGGCAGCTCCGGGTGCTGCAGGAAGAACAGGGCGCCGGACAGGCCGATGGCGAAGGCCACCGGCATGCCCATCAGCACCAGCACGACGAAGGCGAGGGCGACGATCAGCATCGCGCCGCGCCCTGCAGCAGCCGCCGCAGCTTCAGCACCGTGGTCGCCAGCAGCAGCGACGCGCCGACCGGCAGGCTCATGGTCACCCAGGAATAGCTGACGCCGGGGATGCCCTGGAAGCTGCGGGCCCGGCTGACGTAGGACAGCCACAGCCCGGTGCCGATCAGGAAGACCAGGAACAGGGCGATGAGCGCATGGTTGACGCAGGCGATCCGCCGCCGTGCCGCGGGCGACACGCGTTCGGTCACCAAGTCGATGGCCATCAGCCCGTCGCGCCGCCAGGCGACGTCGGCGCACAGGAAGCAGGCCCAGGCGAACAGGCAGGTGGCGACGTCCATCGTCCAGTTGAGGGGATGGTGCATGAGGCGCGCCACCCCGCCGAGGAAGATCAGCATCACCATCAGCACGAGGAAGCTGCCGGCGACCACCGCCTCGGCCCGGCACAGCTGTCGGTACATGGTCTTCTCCTTCGGCGGCCGGGGTGTCGCGTCGAACCCCCGTCACCTCCCCATCTCGCGCTGCACCGCGTCCTTGGCGTCGGTCAGGTTCAGCGCCTGGTAGGCCTTCTCGCCGGCCTTGCGGAAGGCGGCGCGGTCGATGTCCGCGACCACCGTCATGCCGCGCTCGACCAGCAGGGCCTTGGCCTTGGCCTCCAGCTCCTCCAGGTTCCTGGTGGTCCGCACGCCGGCCGCCCGGCACTCCTCCACCAGGGCCGTCTGGTGGTCGGCCGGCAGCTTGGCGAAGAAGGCGGCGCTGACCACCTCGAAGTTCACCAGCAGGATGTGCGCGGTCTCGTTGGCGTATCGCAGCACCTCGTAGAAGCGGCCGCCGGGGATGTTGTTGTAGACCAGCTCAACCCCGTCGATGGCGCGCTGCTGCAGGGCCGGGTACATGTCGCCGAAGGCCATCGCCACCGGGGCGGCGCCGAGCGCGCGGATCGACTCCTGCCAGATCGGCGCCGGCGGCGTGCGGATGCGCAGGCCGCCGAGGTCGGCGGGCGTGCGCACCGGCTCGTTGGTGAAGAAGTGGCGGAAACCCTGCACCCAGTCGAAGCAGACCACCTTCAGCCCGTGCTTCTGCGCCAGCTCCTCCTGCCACTTGATCATGGTCGGCGCCTCGGCGAGGCGGGCGACGTCGGCCGCCGATTCGACGAAGTAGGGACCGTTGACCACGGCGATGCCGGGGACGTAGAGGCCGAGCCGGGCGGCGTCGGTGTTCTGGCCGACGTTGGCGCCCTGGCGCATCTGCTCGATGATGTCCTCCTCGATCCCGAGCTGGGCGCTGTGGAAGACCTCCATCTTGAGGCCGCCCTTGGTGCGCTCCTCCACCCGCTTGGCCCACTCCAGGAAGCCCTGGTGGAACGGCTCCTTGGGGCCGAGCACGTGGTTGAAGCGCAGGGTGTAGGTCTCCTGCGCCGCCGTGGCGCCGGTGGCGGCGGCCATCACGCCGAGCGCCGCGCAGACCGACGCCAGCGTCCTGCCGAGAGTACCCATGGTCCACTCCTTTCCAACGGCGCGCCCGCGGCGGCGGGCACGCTTGTATGACTTCCACTCATCGGGCGACCTCCTGATAGGATGGTTGGCCTGAAGGCCGGGAGAGGGTCGCCGCGTTC